>JBHENN010000098.1:0-21204 GCA_046262015.1 Actinomycetota bacterium
GCGCGTTTGTGGGATTTTTGTGGGATCTGCCACTTGAGCAACGCTGGAGCAAAACCTGACTGGAGTCGAAACCGATCGATTACCTGCGAAGTCAGAAAGTGGGCGGTGCTGGGTTCGAACCAGCGACCCCTGCGTTGTAAGCGCAGTGCTCTTCCGCTGAGCTAACCGCCCTGCGGCGCGACGATACCCGGCAGGCGCGCCGCCTACGGTGAGCACGCGGCGCACACGCCGAAGATCTCGACGGTGTGCGTGACGTCGGCGAAGCCGTGACGGCGGCCGATCCGGTCGGCCCACCGCTCGACCTCGGCAGCGACGACCTCGACGGACACCCCGCACGCGCGGCAGACGAGGTGGTGATGGTGGTCGTCGACCTCGCACAAGCGGTACATCGCGTCGCCGTCACCGGTGTGAAGGACGTCCACGCCTCCGATCTCAGCGAGCGCCTGCAGGTTGCGATAGACGGTGGCCAGACCCACCCTGGCTCCCGACTCGATCAGGTCGAGGTGCAGCTCCTGGGGTGTCTTGAACCCCGACGCCCTGCGGAGAGTGTCGACGATCGCCGCCCTCTGGCGGGTCGAGCGGACACCTGCCGCCTTGGCCCGGCCGGCGGTCATCTCGCCTCCTTGGCCCGGGCGAGCGGCGAGACATGTAAGCCGGACAGGACGCGCAGGAGCCCGAAGACGCCGATCGCACTCAGGACGATGGTCGCTCCCGGAGCTACGTCCACATAGAACGCGAGGATCAAGCCACCCACGCTGACCGCGGCGCCGATCAAAGACGCGAGCCAGACGGTGGCGCGGAAACTGGATGTCACCTGCTGCGCGGCCGCCACAGGCAGCACGAGCATCGCCGATACGAGCAGGATCCCGACCACCTTCATCGTCACGGCCACGGTGACCGCAGCGGTGACCGCGACGAGCAGGTTGTAGGCGCGCACGGAGAACCCTGCGACGCGGGCGACCTCCTCGTCGAAGGTGACTGCGAACAGCTCCTTGCGGAGCGAGGCCGTGATCGCCACCACCGCGACGCCCGCACCGGCGACCAGCGCGAGGTCCCACGGGCCGACCGTGATCACCGATCCGAACAGGTACGGGAGCAGGCCCACCCCGGCCGAACCGGACAGGCTCACCAGAAGGATCCCCCCGGCGATGCCGCCGTAGAACACGATCGCGAGGGCGACATCGCCGGCGGTGCGTCCCCGCTCCCGGAGCAGCTCGATCACGACCGCTCCAACGACAGCCGCCACGAGCGCGGTGAGGACCGGAAGGACCCCGGCAAGCAGCCCTGCGGCGACACCCGTGAACGCCACATGGCCGATCCCGTCCCCCATCAGCGAGAGCCGGCGTTGTACGAGATAGATCCCGATGCTCGGCGCGGCGATGCCCACACAGGCGGCTGCGATGAGCGCGCTACGCATGAAGTCGAAGCACAGGAACTCGAGGCCCAACGACGAGCACCCGACATCGAACGGCGTCACGTCATCTGCCCCCCGCGGCGCGATCGAGCGGCGAGTCCCCGAGCTCGACCTCGGGATGATGGACGTGCTCGGCGTGCACGTGATGGGGATGGTGGGGGCCCTCGTAGGTGACCTTACCGGCATGCATGACGACCTCCCGGCCGATCAGCTCCTCCATCGCTCCGAGCCCGTGGGCGACCAGCAGGACGGTGCCACCTTCGTGGTTGAAGTCCCGCAGGATGGCGGCGAAGCTCTCCTGATGGTCGAGGTCGACCCCCGACACCGGCTCGTCGAGAACCAGGACCTCGGGCTCGCCGGCCAGGGCCCGGGCGATCAGCACGCGCTGCTGCTGGCCGCCGGAGAGATCCGCGACGGGGTCGGCGGCGAGCGCCGACAGCCCCACCGCATCCAGGGCTTCGGCCGCGGCGCGGCGATCGGTCGTGCCATAGGGCCGGAAGCGGCGTGACCGGCCGGCGCGCCCGGACAGCACGACCTCCATCACCGATGCCGGCGCGCCGGGTGCAACCGAGGCCCGCTGCGGGACGTAGCCGATCCGAGGCCACTCGGCGAAGCGGTCCAGCGGGGAGCCGAAGATGTGGACGCTTCCAGCGGAGAGCGGGACGAGCCCCAGCAGCGCGCGCACGAGAGTGGTCTTGCCCGACCCGTTCGAGCCGAGCAGAGCGACGAAGTCGCCCGTGTCGAGCGTGAAGTCCACCCCGTCGACGACCACGGCAGAACCCAGCACGACGGTCCCGGCGCGCAGCTCGAAGACCGCCTCGCCGCTCACGAGCAGCCCAGCCCGGCGCGCAGCGCGGTGAGGTTGGCCCGCATCGCCGAGAGGTAATCACCTCTGTGCGGCGGCCCTTCGATCGGATCGAGCCGCGCCGTGGCCGCGCCGGTCTCACGCGCCAGAGTCTGTGCGACGGCGGGCGAGACGAGGACCTCGAAGAAGATCATCGTCGCGCCGCTGGACCGGACGAACCGGACGACCTCGGTCAGGCGCGCGGCGGACGGCTCCGCCTCGGGGTCGATGCCGGCGATGCCCACCTGGTCGAGCCGGTAGGCCGCGGTCAGGTAGCCGAACGCCTCGTGACTGGTCACGAGGCTCCGCCGCTCACAGTCGGCCAGGCCCTTGCGGTACTCCGAGTCGAGGGCGCGCAGGTCGGCCTCGAGCGCCGCCGCGTTGGCGCGGTAGAGGCCCGCGCTGCCGGGATCGGCATCGCCGAGCCGCTCGGCGACGAGCCGGCCAATCGCCGCGGTGCGCAGCGGGTCGAGCCATACGTGGGGGTCGCGCGGCGGCTCGTCCCCGTCGTCGTGATCGTCCCCGTGGCCCGGCGGCTCGAGGAGGTCGTCCTGGCCGGACAGAACGTCGACCGTCTCGCCCCGGACATCCCCGAGAGCGTCTTCGACCGATGGCTGGAAACCTGCGCCGAGGAACAGGACGAGGTCGGCGCTCGCGAGCGCCCGGACCTGCCCGGGGGTGAGCTCGAGGTCGTGGGGCTCCGCGCCCGGCGGGGTGAGGTTCGTGACCTCGACGTGCTCTCCGCCGACCCGCTCGGCCACGAACGCGAGCGGATAGAAGGACGCGACCACGTCGAGCCGGCCGGCGCCGGACGCGCCCGAGCCGCTCCCGCACGCGGACGCGAGCAGGGCCACGGCGGCCACCGCAACCCGGGGACGAGACACCCCGCCACACTATCGAGAATGATTCTTGTTAGCAATAGGCCGGGGGCCAGCAGCGTGGACCCACCTGGGCGATGCCTCCGGCTAGGCGCGGCGGCCGGCGAAGTGGTGGGCGATCTCCGCATGCGGGTCGTCGCCCGTTCGGTGCGACGGGCTCACGTGGACCGTCGCGTAGCTGAGCCTGGGGACCTCGTGGAGCAGGACGTGGTGGGCCCGCACCGCGAGCGCGTGTCCCTCCCGCAGGGTCAGGGACGCGTCGAGCGTGAGGTTGATCTCGGCGCGCAGGGCGTGGCCGATCCACCGCACGCGCACCTCGTCGACGTGCTCGACGCCGTCCACCGCGCCTACCGCCTTCTCGATCGCGTCGACGAGCTCGGGCGAGACGGCGTCCATCAGCCGCTCGTAGACGTCGCGCGCCGCCCCTTTGAGGATCGCGAGGATGGCGAGCGCGATGAGGAGGCCGACGATCGCGTCGGCGGAGGCGTATCCCGCGGCAACGCCGGCCGCGCCCGCCATCACCGCAAGCGAGGTTAGCCCGTCGACCCGGGCGTGCAGCCCGTCGGCTACGAGCGCGGCGGACCCGATCTTCCGGCCCACCCGTATCCGGTAGAGCGCGACCAGCTCGTTGCCGACGAACCCAACCGCCGAGGCCGCGAAGACGAGCGCGAGGTCGCGCACCTCTTGCGGATGCAGCAGTCGGTCGATCGACTCGACGAGCACGACGATGGCGGAGAAAGCGATCGTGAGGACGATGAACACGCCGGCGAGGTCCTCGGCTCGTCCGAACCCGTACGTGTAGCGGCGCGTGGGCGGCCTTCGCCCGACCGAGAAGGCTATCCACAGCGGGACCGCGGTGAGCGCGTCGGCAACGTTGTGCAAGGTGTCCCCCAGGAGCGCAACCGATCCGCTCACGACGACCACGAACCCCTGGAGGGCGGCGGTCAGCAGCAGCGCGACCAGCGAGATCTTGACCGCTCTGATGCCCTCCGCGCTGGTCTCGACCACCGGATCGACGCGTCCGCTCATCTCGTGCGAGTGGGGGGTCAGGACGCGGTGCAGGAACCCCCGGATACCGCCGCCTGGATGCTTGTGTCCCATCTTCTCGGTCGAAGCTCCGGGTAGCGGAGCCGTACCGCTTAGGCGGCCGGATCCGCGGCGGCGAACGAGAGCTCGTAGACGTTCTCGGGCGAGACCGCCCGGGTGTCGTCCACTGCCGCGTGCCACGCGAGGGTTCGCTCCCACGTCGCCGCGTCCATATCACCGACGTGGTCGTCACTGCCGTCCACGAAGATCAAGGGTTCGCCGGCCGTCCAGCCTTGCAGCGCCCGCTCCGCGTCCACCCCGGGGAGCCGCTTCTGCAACGCAGCCAGCCCGGCAAGGGGATCCCGGCGCGTCGCGATCAGAGTCTCTCGGGTGGCATCCCGGAGCGTCTGGACCGCGTGCGCCCGTTCTTCGATCAGCCGGGTGCCGACCACCAACCCGCTGCCGTAATGATCGAGGCCGGCCTCGTAGAAGGGCAGCGGATGGACCTGCACGCCCGCCCGGCGCGCCGCCGACACGAAGCGCGGCAACAGGTCGAGGTGGTCGGCGGTGACGTCGCCGTCACCCGCCATCAGGCCCTTCAGGGCGCGGCCGTAGGACATGTCCACGACCGGGCCGGGGACGAGCGAGAGATGTCGCATCAGGACCTGGTACTCGCGTTCGAAGCCGGACCCCGCCGGTCCGATGAACGTGGCGCCCTCGAGGTCCTCGAACGAGACGACCGCCCGGCCGTTCCGCGCCTCCCGGCCCGCGACCGTGAAGAGCGCCATGTGCGGGAGCCGCGTGACCATGAACACGAAGCGCGCCGGTAGATCGGGGTTCTCTTTCTTGGCCGTCAGGAAGTGGGCGACGCTCGTCAGGCACGCGTCGTAGCGGCCTGCCGCGACCGCTCGGATGTTGTCGGGACCGGGCTCGGGATCGATGATCTCGACCTCGAGACCGTGACGCTCGAATATGCCGTTGTCTGCCGCCGCAACATACGGCAGGTGATATCCGGGCATTCAGCCGGGGCAATAGAGCGCCAGCCGCAACGCTTCGGCCATCGGCGATCCTCCTCGCTAGTCCGCCACCAACCCTAATACCGGGCCGCTATCTGCACCGCGCACCTACGGGAGCGACCGAGCCTCTCTAAGATGCGAGCACGTGGTCCCGTCGGCATAAGGGGGCAGGGATGGAGCGCAGGCCTGGGGATCGGGCATGGGTCTACCGCAGCGTGGCGGTGGTTGCAGCGGCGGTACTTCTCACCGGCGCGTGCGCGGGGAACGGCGACGACGGCCCGGACGCACCGGACCAAGCCGAAGTCCCGCAGGAACTCGTGGTCGGAGCCGGTGACGATGCTTACGAGACCAAGGGAGACACCGCTCAGGTCGGGCAGTACCCCGTCAACGCCAACATCTTCGAGGGCCTGGTCAAGATGGACGCCGACTATGGGATCGTCTCCGCGCTCGCGACCGAGTGGGAGTTCGAGGCGCCCAACACATGGCGTTTCACGTTGCGCGACGGAGTGACCTTCCACGATGGTCAGCCGTTCGATGCCAACGCCGTCAAGTACACCTTCGACCGCGTCGCCAAGGCCGGGGGTGGCACGCCGGGGTTCGGCGAAGACTCGACGAAGGTGATCGACGACCTAACGGTCGAGGTCACCCCGACGTTCGAGAACCGCCGCTTCGTCGAGCAGATCGTCCACCCGGAGTACAGCATCGTGGCCCCCGGCACGATCCCCAGCCTGGGCAAGACCCCCGAGGAGACGCCCGTCGGGACGGGCCCCTTCAAGTTCGTCGAGTACCAGCGCCAGCAGCAGCTCGTGGTCGAGCGCTTCGACGACTACTGGGGCGAGCCGGCGACCCTCGACAAGCTCACCTTCCGGTTCATCCCCGAGGCGAACGCACGCCGGCTGGCCCTCGAGGCCGAGGAGGTCGATCTGATCGTCGATGCTCCGCGCGAGGCGATCGCAGACCTCGAGGCCAAGGGGTTCGTGACCAGCCCGTCCGACGTCGGCGCTTACGAGGCTCTGTACGCCAACATCAGCGGCAAGAAGGGTTACACGATCCTGCAGGACCGCGCCGTACGCCAGGCTGTCAGCTACGCGATCGACCGCGACACGCTCGTGGAGGGGGTCTTCGAAGGCCTCGCCGCCAACGAGCAGACGATGATCCCGGCGCGCCTCTTGGGCGACAGCGCAGAGCTGATCGAGCCGTACCCGCACGATCCCGAAGAAGCCGCGCTGCTCCTCGACGATGCCGGATGGACCGAAGGCACCGGGGGGATCCGGGAGAAGGACGGGCAGCCGCTCACCCTGGAGCTGATCAACGGCTTCCCCACCGCGCAGGCGCATTCGTCGGTGCCGGAGTTCGTCCAGGCGCAGCTCAAAGAGGTGGGTATCGACGTCAAGATCGTCGCCACTCCGGATACGCCTGCCTACGAGGAACGGCTGAATGCGGGAGAGGGCGATCTGTGGATCGAGCAGGGCAGCCAGAACGACGCCAACCCGGCGTTCCTGCCGGCGCTGCTGTTCTGGTCCGAGGGGTTGTTCGGCGACATCGGGTATCAGCCGCTGTTCGCTCCGGGCGGCCAGTTCGACGACATCATCGTCGACGCATTGGCGACGCCCGACCCGGACGAGGTGAAGGAGCTCGTGGCGCAGGCCATGAGCATCCTCATCGAAGACGAAGCCATCGTCATCCCCCTCGCCGGCATCTATCGCATCAACGTGATGTCCTCGGAGGTGCAGGGATTCGAGCCACAGCCGTCGCAGCTCCAGGTCCGATACGACACGGTCTCGATGACCGAGGGATAGCGTTGGGGCGTCGTGCCGCCGGATGACGCTCTGAACCGTTGATCGCGTATATCGCGCGCCGGGTCGTCTACCTCGTCCCGACGTGGCTCGGCATCACGTTACTGGCGTTCCTGCTCTCCACCCTTGCGCCTGGAGATCCGGCGCGCACGTACTTCCAGAGGACGCACGGCCGCCAGCCCCGGCCGGCCGAGCTCGCACAGACGAGGGCTCGGTTCGGCCTCGACGACCCCGCTCCGCAGCACTACCTCGAATGGGTCTCCGGCGCCGTCCGAGGCGATCTCGGCCTGTCGTTCTCCAGCGGACAGCCCGTGACCGACGAGCTGCTCGAACGGTTCCCCGCCACTCTTCAGCTCAGTGCCGCGGCGACGCTCGTTGCGGTCGTGATCGCCCTGCCGGTGGGCATACTGGCGGCGCTGCACCGCAACAGCGTGATCGACCAGCTCACGCGTGGAGCGGCGATGCTCGGGGCTTCCATCCCCAGCTTCTGGCTTGCCTACCTCTTGATCATCTTCTTCTCGATCAAGCTCGGTCTCTTTCCCCCCCTCGGATACGGGGGAATCGAGCATCTCGTGTTGCCCGCCTTCGCCCTCGGTCTGGGCGACGCGGCGATCGTGGCTCGGCTCACGCGTTCCAGCTTGCTCGAGGTCATCGGAGAGGACTACGTGACGACGGCGCGCGCCAAGGGCGTGTCGGAGCGCCGCGTCGTCGTGCGTCACATCCTGAGGAACTCGCTGACGGCCGTGGTCACCCAGATCGGACTCGTGTTCGGCTTCCTCCTCGCGTACTCGGCAATCGTCGAGTACATCTTCGTATGGCCGGGCATCGGAAGGCTCGCCGTCGAAGCCATCGGCCAGCGCGACTACAACATGATCCAGGGCTTCGTCGTCTTCGCAGGGACGATGTTCGTGCTGATCAACCTGGCCGTCGACCTGGTGTACCTGTGGCTGGACCCTCGGGTCACCCTCGGGGTGCGCGAGCGGCCGGCGGTCGCGTGATGGAACCGGCCGCGTCACTCGCTCCCGGCGCCCAGTCGTTGCAGGCCCCGGCGCTGCTGCTGCCCAAGCGGTCGCTGCTGCAACAGCTGGTGAGGGATCGCACCGCGCTGATCGGTCTGGTGATCCTGGTGATCTCCTTCGGGTCGGCGGTCGCCGGTCCGTGGATCGCGCCCCACGACCCCAACGCCCAGGACGTGCTGAACCGCTACGCCGCTCCCAGCGCGGAGCATCTCCTCGGTACCGACAACCTGGGACGCGACGAGCTGTCTCGGCTGTTGTACGGCGCCCGGATCTCGCTCTTCAGCGCCCTCGGCGTGGGCGTGGTCATCCTGGCGATCGGGATCCTCGTGGGGATGATCGCCGGCTTCGCAGGGGGCGTGATCGACGGGCTGCTCATGCGGATCGTCGACGTGCTCCTGGCATTCCCGAGCCTCCTCCTGGCCTTGGCGATCACCGGGATGCTCGGCCCCGGCTTGCTCCATCTCCTCATCGCGATCACCGCCGTGTGGTGGGTCGAGTACGCGCGCCAGATGCGAGGACTCGTCCTGTCGGTGAAGGAGCGCCCCTTCGTGGAGTCCGCCCGTGCGATCGGGCTCCCCGCATATCGGGTCGCGTTCCGGCACATCCTGCCCAACATCATCTCGCCGGTCGTGGTTCTCGGAACGCTCCAGACGGGCCGGCTCCTGCTCGCGTTGTCGGCTCTGTCGTTCCTCGGTCTCGGCGTGCAACCACCCACCGCCGAATGGGGAGCGATGCTGAACGAAGGCAGGAACTATCTCGCCAGCGCCCCGCAGCTGATGGTCTATCCGGGCGTCGCCATCACCATCGCGGCCCTCGGGTTCAACCTCCTCGGCGACGGGTTGAGGGACGTACTGGACCCGACCCTGAGATGACGGCGCCCCCGTTGCTCCGGGTCGAAGGGCTCGCCACGACCTTCCCGAGCGAGCTCGGTCCGGTCCGCGCCGTCGACGGGGTCAGCTTCGAGGTGCTCCCGGGGGAGCGCATCGGGGTTGTAGGCGAGTCGGGATCGGGCAAGAGCGTCACCGCTCTCAGCGTGATGGGCCTCGTACCGAGCCCTCCCGCGACGGTCTCGGGGCGGGTCTTCTTCCGCGGCGAGGACGTCCTGCAGATGTCTCCGAAGCAGAGACGCGCCGTCCGGGGCGCCGGCATGTCGATGATCTTCCAGAACCCGTTGAGCTGCCTCAACCCGACCATGCGCATGGGCGATCAGATCGCCGAGGCGATCCTGGCGCACGAGGACCTGCCGAAACGCGTGGCCCGAGAGCGCGCCGTCGACCTCCTCGGTCGCGTGGGCATCCCGTCGCCGGCGCGCAACGCCGACGAGTACCCGCACCGTTTCTCCGGAGGGATGCGCCAGCGCGTCATGGTCGCTCTCGCGCTGTCCTGTCGGCCGGACCTCCTGCTGGCCGACGAACCCACCACCGCGCTCGACGTGACGATCCAGGCCCAGATCGTCGAGCTGTTGCTGTCGCTGTGCGAGGAGCAGGGCACGGCCGTGATCTTCATCACGCACGATCTCGGCATACTCGCGGGCTTCGCCGAGCGCATCCTGGTGATGTACGCGGGTCGCATCGTCGAGAAGGGCGACGTGGACACGATCTACTACCGGGCCACCCATCCCTACACGTGGGGCCTGATGACCTCGCTGACACGGATGGACGAGTCCCGCCGAGACCGGCTTCGACCGATCGAGGGAGCGCCGCCGTCAGCGATCTTCGTGCCGCCCGGCTGCGCGTTCCATCCCCGGTGTCCGTACGCGCAGGAGGTGTGCGTTAGCGACGTGCCGGAGCTGATCGTCCGCCCCGCCGACGACCACCCGTCCGCCTGTCACTTCGCGGGAACGCTCGCTGCTCCGACGTTGCTGAAGGAGAGGTACGGATGAGCGACGAGCTCCTGCGGGTCGAGGACCTCGTCAAAATCTTCCCCGTCACGCGCGGCGCGGTGATCAGGCGGACGGTCGGTCTGGCACGCGCGGTCGACGGCGTCTCCTTCTCGCTGCCCAGAGGACAGACCCTCGGCCTCGTCGGCGAGTCCGGTTGCGGCAAGTCGACCATCGCACGGTGCGTGCTCCGGCTGATCGAGCCGACCTCGGGCCGCATCTACCTCGACGGGACCGACGTGCTCGCCCTCGGCCCGCGCGAGCTGCGCCGGCTTCGCCGCAGGATGCAGATCGTCTTCCAGGACCCCCACGGATCGCTCAACCCCCGCATGACGGTCGAGGATCTGATCGCCGAGCCCCTCCACTGGCACCGTCTCGTGACCGACCGGCGCGCCGCGGCGCGCCGGGTCGCAGAGCTGCTTGAGCTCGTCGGGCTCTCCCCGGAGCACGCCCGGCGCTACCCCCACAAGTTCAGCGGCGGGCAGCGCCAGCGCATCGGGATCGCCCGCGCCCTGGCGACCAAACCCGAGCTGCTCGTGCTCGACGAACCCGTCTCTGCGCTCGACGTGTCGATCCAGGCGCAGATCCTCAACCTGCTCGTCGACCTGCAGTCCCAGCTCGGCCTCTCCTACCTCTTCATCGCGCACGATCTCTCACTCGTGCGCCACATCTGCCAGCAGGTAGTGGTGATGTATCTCGGGAAGGTGGCCGAGTCCGGCGACCGCGACGCCCTCTTCGAGGCCCCGCAACACCCCTACACCCAGGCGCTCCTCTCGGCCGTCCCGCTGCCCGACCCGCGCAAGGAGCGAGCCCGGCGGCGCATCGCTCTTCCCGGTGAGGTGCCGGGCAGCATCGATCCGCCGAGCGGATGCCGGTTCCATACACGCTGCTTCAAGGCACAACCGGTGTGCTCCGAGCAGCAGCCGCCGCTGGAGGTGGTCGCCCGTGCGACCCAGCGCGCCGCGTGCTTCTTCGCCGAGCCCCAAGCGGTCCTCATGCCGGCGCCGCGAGCGATCGACGAAGGGAACGCTCGAGAGAGGCCCCCCACCGGGAGCGAGCGGCGATAGCGCGCCGCGCCTACAGCTTGATCGCGCCGAGGTCGATCCGCTGGCCGCGGCCGAGTGTGATCTCGATCTTCGTGGTCTTGCCGCCGGCTCGGATCAGGAGGGTGTAGGAATCCGACCGCGGCCGCTCCCAGGGGCTCGTGCTCGGGCCGACGTGCCACTCGAACCGTCCGTCCCTGCCGGTCGTCAGCGACAGTTTCACCTTCTCGGTGATCGCCTCCTTGCCCAAGGGGTTGCCCTCGGACAGCGGCGTCTGGAACGAGCGCGACAGCGTGAGCTTCGCCCGGCCGGCGACGACGCGGCCCGCGACGACCGCGTGGTACTTCGCGTTGGTAGCGATCTCGCCCATGGTCATGAAGGCCTCGACGACACCCGGCATCAGCTGCCCTACCTCGGTGTACGGGGGATGGAAGCCGCTGCCGCCGTGCTCGATCGTGAAGCCGAATGCGCCGATGGCGGCATACGCCCAGTCGTCGGTGGTCCCGGTCGTGGGATAGCCGACGGTCGCCCGGTTCTCGTAGCCGGCCGCCTCGGCGAGGCGAGCACCGATCGCGGTCAGGGTCGCATCCTCGGGGGAGAAGCCGCCTCCCGCCCGCAGCACGGTGGCCTGGACGGTGTGGTTCGTGATGACGCCGGTGACCTCGCGCCCGAGGATGATGTCGCGCACGTTCTTGGTCTCGGGCTCGGAGAAGGGGGCCTCGCCCCGGTAATCCTGCTCCAGAGGGATCTCGGACGAGCCGCCCTCCTGGTCGCCCCACTCGTAGGCGTAGTTGCGGTTCGGATCGACGCCGTAGGCGTCGGGATTACTCTGGAGGCCCGGCGCGGTGGCCCCGGTCAGAGACCGCCGGTTCTTGCGCCAGTAATTCTCGAATCCGTTGACCAAGCCGATCGGCCACGTCTGCTGGTCGACGGTCCGGTTGGCGGCCAGCGCCGACTCGCGCGAGTAGTCGAAGCCGTCGACGTTGACAACGGGGACGACGATCACACGCCCTCGCCTCAACAGCGACGTGACCTGCGGGTCCTTGCCGAACCCTTCGACGAGCTTGTGGGCGAAGATCATCACGTATTCCGCCGCAGGCCATTCCCGCGCGTGGTGCAGGCCGTCGACGTAGTACACCGGACGCCCGTCGTCGCGACCCACCGACGACGCGATCTCGAGCCCGAAGACGGGCCGGCCCTCGAGAGACGCGCGCGGCATTTCGAACAACCTCACGAGCGACGGGTTCTTCTCGGCGAGCGCGTGCATCTCGTCGCGGTAGTCGCCGAGACGCCGGTAGTCGTCGCGATCGGGACCGGGAAGGCCGACCAGCGGATGGGGGCCGCCCGCCCTGGCGCGGTCGTGCGCGACAAGGTCCGGGATAACGACCCTGTAGTCGTAGCCGAGAGCATCCAGCTCGAGCGCGTCCCCGGGCCACAGGAGCAGCTCGATCTCGCCGTCTCCGTGGTTGTGCGTCTCGTCGAAGTGGCTCATCAGGAAGGCGGCGTCGGCGGTCGTGGCCGGTGTGACCCGCACGATGGACAGCACGCTGGGATCGCCCTGGGCGGCCGGAGCGAAGGCCGCCAGCAGGACGGCGATCACCGCCGCGACGGATAGCTTCCTCATAGAACAAGAATAGCCGCACGGGCTTGAACCCCGGTAGTGGGTCACTGACCCACTCCCCCCCGCCGCGACGCCTTGAGTGGGACGGGGACTCAGGGTAAGGTTACCGCTTCCCCCTTTGCAGGAATCGAGGCCCAAGTGTGCACCCTCTAGGCATCCGCATCCCAAAGGAGTCTTCCATTAAGAGGTTTCTGATCCTAGCTCTCGTACTCAGCCTCAGCCTCGCACTGCTCGGCCCGGCCGCTGCCGGAAAGAAGAAAAAGAAGGGTCCGAAACCCTACAAGAGCGAAGAGGTGTCGATCGAGGTCGGGCATCCCGTCTTCCACAGCGCTTCAGGGGGCAATATCATCGCGGTGACGGCTCAGGAATTCTTCGCCTCCTGCTCTATCCCCAGCAGCAATGGTTTCGATGGATACGTCTTCGAAGTGCCGGCCGATCTTCAGAAGTACAGCGCCGCCGTGGAAGCCACCGGCACGTCGGTCACCGACGCTGCTTCACCCGCAGACATGGACATGTACTTCTACGATGACGCCTGCGAGCTGACCGGTGCCGCGAATACTGCTGGGACCGACGAGGTCGGAGCCATCCTTCCCGGCACCGCCTTCATCTTCCTTCACAACTACACCGGCGGTCCCACCACGGCTTCGATAACCATCACCCCCGTCGCGGCCGCGACGAGAGCCGCGCCGCAGAAGGTGAAGGTGGTCTCCAACATCCCTTATTCGGGCGGGACCGACATCGACTTCGCCGGCGACCGCGTCTTCTTCACCGAGAGCGCCGCAGTCACGAACGGGACGGTGCGGATCGTCAAGGCCTCCGGCAAGAAACCCGAGCTCTTGGGGGAGTTCACCTGCGGAGGCAACCAGAATGACGTAGCCGCGATCGACGAGAACACGATCGCGTTGGGGAGTCATTGGGGAACCTGCGGCCCCCAGCCGGGCAGCGGAGTCAACCTTCTCGACGTGACCGATCCCACGAACCCGTCGCACCTCGGCTTCGTGCCGCTCCCTTACGGGGTGCACACCCTGACGAAGCATCCCAAAGAGCCGTTGATCTACACCTCCGCGTCGTTCAACGAGCTCCCCACCGTCATCATCGATGTGAGCGATCCCGCCGCGCCGGTAACCACCCCAACTACGCTCCAGGGATGCCACGACATCTCCTTCTATCTGACGAAGTCCGAGCAACTGGCCTTCTGTGCGGCGGGGTCGGTGGAGACCGAGATCTGGGACGTTTCCGACCCGATGGATCCCCAAGTCGTGTCCTCGATCGTGGACGACGGGATCGGCTATCACCATCTTGCGGTCGCAACCCCGGACGGTAGATACCTCGTCATCGGCGATGAAGACAGCGGCGGCACGTGCTCGGGCAACCAGACGTCGCGTGAGTTCGGAGCCATCTCTATCTACGACATCACAGACCGCGCTAAGCCCAAGATGGTTGGGTTCATGAACGCCCCTCGGGGGCCGTGGGTTTGTTGGGCCCACAACTTCAACTTCGTGCCGGGCACCCGCAAGCTCGTCATCGGCTGGTGGGAGGCGGGCACGTCGGTGATCGATCTGTCGAATCCTACGAAACCGAGGGAGATCGCTGCCTTCCAACCCGACACCGCCTACGTGTGGTCTTCCTATTGGTACGAGGGACGCATCTACGTGAACTCCGGAACCGGTGCGTGGGTGATCGAGATACCGGGGTTGAAGGCCGGGCGCTGAGGAAGACCCTTCAAAGAGGCATGACCACATTTCGAGAGAGCCTCTAGCTCGAAAAGATCTCGATCTGGGATCTTGCGCCCCGCCAGGTAGTGGGTCAGAACTGACCCACTACCTGGAACCCTCTGCACGACGGCCCTCGGCCATACACGCGATGCTCGGGCGATGAGACGGTGCATGCCCCTGCTCCTGGTGGCCGCGGCCACTTTGGCTCCGCGGCCGCAGCCGGCCGCAGCCGGCCTTGCCGGCGCGGGACGAAGCCCCACTCCCCCGTCGCCCCGGGCCGTGTCGCGTCTGCTGGTGGCGTGGTCGCCCGCCAACCTGCCCGCGGGCGTGGAGGGCGCGCTCGACCGGCTCGACGGCGTCCGGGCGACGACCGTGTTCGCCGGGCTGGAGTGGGTGGCGCGGTCCCGGTCATCGGGTGGAGAGGTGATCGACGACCCGCCGCCGGGGTACGCGATCCCGGTTGAGACCGCCGTTATCGAGCCGCACGAGTACGCGCGTCTCCTCGGTCTGGCCGAGGGCGGTGCGGTCGCTGCCTTGGAGCCGGGGCAGGTGCTGTTGTCGGAGACCTCAGCCACGCTGCGCGAGGGGGGCCGGGGCATCCGCCTCACCTCCTACCGACGCACGCTGCAGGTGACCGGAGTCGTTCCGGATAGCACCACCCAGGGCTACGAGGCGGTCGCCGCGTGGCCTGTGCCGGGGCGCTGGCCGAACGCGATCCGGTTCGTGATCGTTCGGGCCGACAACGACGTGTCACGGGCTCGCATCCGAGCCGCGATCAGGGACGCGGCGGGTTCTCGTCCCCTGCGGCTGCGCTCGGAGACGCAGACCCCCTTCCTCCGCTACGCCGATGCGGTGCGCCCCCAGGCGTCGATCAAGAGAGCCTTCGGAGAGTTCGCGGCCGACCGCATCGACGGCGGGCGGATCGCGATCACCGGGCGCTGGCTGTCACGGCGCATCGTCACGGACCGGGTGCCGATCCTCGGGGACGTGACCTGCCACCGCAGGCTGTTCGCACAACTGCGTGGGGCGCTGCGGGAGCTGCGGGAGCGAGGCCTCGCCCATCTCGTCCGCCGCGACCAGTACGCAGGCTGCTACAACGCGCGCTTCATCGCGACGATCCCGGGAACGCGGCTGTCGCGACATTCCTGGGGCGTGGCGGTGGACCTGAACACGTCGGGGAACGCGTTCGGAGCCGAGCCCCACCAGGACCCGCGCCTGGTGCGGACGATGCGCCGGTGGGGCTTCACGTGGGGCGGAACGTGGCCGATCCCGGACGGGATGCACTTCGAATGGACGCTCTTCGCCGGGTAGACGCTGCTCGTTTCCCTCCGGGTAGGCTGGCCGCGTCCCTCACGAACTAGCGAAAGGAGCCCGTGTGGCCGCCAAGTACAGCCTCCCGGACCTGCCTTACGACTACTCCGCCCTCGAGCCTCACATCGACGCCAAGACGATGGAGATCCACCACACCAAGCATCACCAGACCTACGTGGACAAGCTCAACGCGGCCATCGAGGGGCACGACGATCTGAGTTACGACAACGTCGACGACCTGCTCCGCAACTTCAGCAAGGTGCCCTCAGATGTCCAGGGGCCGGTACGGAACCACGGGGGCGGCCACTCCAACCACTCGTTGTTCTGGACGATCCTCGGACCCGGCGGCGGCGGCGAACCGAGCGGCGAGGTCGGCTCCGCGATCGACGAGGCGTTCGGCTCCTTCCAGGAGTTCAAGGAGAAGTTCGATGCGGCCGCGACCAACCACTTCGGCAGCGGCTGGGCGTGGCTGGTGCTGGATGGAGGCAGCCTCGACGTGATCAGCCTCCCCAACCAGGACTCGCCGCTGATGGACGGCAAGGAGCCGGTTCTGGGACTCGACGTGTGGGAGCACGCCTACTACCTCAAATACCAGAACAAGCGCCCCGACTACATCGCGGCGTGGTGGAACGCCGTCAACTGGGACGGTGTGAACGAGCGCCTATCCCTCGCGCGAGGCGCCTAACGGCGCACCGCTCCCCAGCCGAGGGTCAGGGCTAGGGGAGGTTCGAGAGGGTGAGCTTGACCTGGCCGTTGGTCGCGACCGCCGCGCACCCGGAGCTCGGGCTGGGGATGTTCTCGACCCACACGTCGACCGGATAGGTCGGATCGATCAGGATCGGCTCCTCGCTCTTGCCGCAGAACTCTCCGAGGACGACGTCTTCCTGACCGTCGCCGTTCGTGTCCTGCTGCACCGAGGCCGTGACGGCCATGCCCGACGAGTCCGTGATGTCCACGGTCACCCACTTCTCCTTGGGCGTCGCGAGGAACGACACGCACCCGATCGCCCCGTCCTGGGCGCACGCTCCGGCGATCACGAGCGCCGGGGCGTCGTACGAGCCTTCGACCACACGGGTCACCTTCTTCGGCTTCTTCTTCTTCTTTGCTTCCGCCGGCGCGCCGTAGGAGCCGACGAGCAGACCCATCACGAGGGCCACGAGCACAGCCTTCTTCATCTCGGTCCTTCCTTTCGTTCGGGTCCTCCGCGAGCCTTGCTCACGGAAGGTTGGACAGCTTGACAGTGATGGTGCCCGACGACGCCACCCCCGGACATCCTGCTCCACCGAAGGCGTACACCGACGCGCGCAGCTCCAGTCCTTTCGTGATCGCCACGGGACCGTCACTCGCGCCGCAACCGTTATAGAAGATCTCGAACCCGGGTTGGTCGACATTGGTGTCCTGACCGAGGATGAAGTACACGTCCTGGCCCGTGGCATCCTCCACGGCGACTTCGGCGAACTTCTCGCCGGGACCGAGCGGGATGTTGACGCACCCGCCCTCGGGATCAAACGCCGCGAGGCACGTCCCCACGACCCCAGGCACCCCCGGCGACGGGCGGCCGTACTCGTGCTCGATGGTCCGCTCGACGCGCTTCGGCTTCTTCTTCTTCTTGGCCTCCACCGGCGCGCCGTAGGAGCCGACCAGCAGGCCCATCACCAGGGCCACGAGCACAGCCTTCTTCATCTCTCTGTACTTCCTTTCGTTCGGCTCCTCGGTCGTGCTATTGGGCGCAGCTCTTGCCGGATGCGGGGATGCAGGAGAACTCGAGGTGGCTTGCGAAGTCCGCAGAGTCGTACAAGACGCGGCCTTGACTCGTCGGAGAGTTCGTGTGCAGCTCAACGATGATGTTGTTCACCACCGGAAGCTTGAGGCCTTCGAATACGATCTCGACCTCGTTAGATCCCGGCGGAACGGTCACCTGAGCCTCGGCGACCGGCTCGACGAAGGCATCGACCATAGCCGCGTCCGAGGTGCACGAGGAGAACGGGACATCCACCCACACGCGCGCCGTAACGGTCGATGGAGCAGCGACCGTGTGCACGTGCCACGTCAGATCCCCGACGATCCTCCCGGCGACCTTGCCCTCCCAGGAGGGAAACAGCGAGTTCCCCGTGCAGTCGGGGTTGCCGACGGGCAGGGAATAGCTCATCGACTTCGGCGGGCCGGCCGCCGGTTCGGTCGTATCCATGGTCATGTACGTCCCATTGGTCAGGTATGTGGCGGTCTCGGCCCCGTCACCGATGGGCGTCTGGCCGTGCAGGTAGAGCGTCGTCTCGACGGGCTTCGCCTTCTTCTTCTTCTTCTTCGCCGAAGCCGCCGGCGCCAGGAGAGCCGAGGCGCCGAGACACATGGCGAGCGTGATGACGAGAGCCTTCTTCATGCCTGGTCCTCCGTCCGAGTAGTCGTACGGCGGAGGTTCGCTCTACCGAGGGGCATTCCTGCTCGGCTGGTGCGCAAGCACCACGACCCAGGGGGACGAGCACCCTTCCTAAGCGCCCCCAGCCCCCTCGTCGGTGGAGACCACGACGCCGTTCGCCCGGAGCAGGGCGGCGGTAACACCGTCGCCGGGTCTCAGGGTGCCGGTGAAGCTCCCGTCGTAGACCGCCGAGCAGCCGCACGAGGGGCTCCGGGCTTTGAGGATCGCTCGCTCGGCTCCGCCGCGCCGGGCGGCATCGAGAGCTGCGCGGGCTCCGGTCAGGTACTCGGAGGTCACATCGCGTCCCTCCCGGGTCACGATCCGGGCGCGCCCCGCAAGGACGTCGGCACCGTCGCCTCCGACGATCTCGGCAGGTGGACGGGGGGTTCCGAGGCCGCCCAGCTCCTCCGGGCACATCAGGATCGCCTGCCCCCCGGCCACGAGGCGACCCACCTGGTCGGTCGGGGCGGCCGACCCGTCGAAGCGGCAGGGCCGGCCCGCCAGGCAGGCGGACACCAGCACGGGGGCCGCGCTCGCCTCCTCGGCCGCCTGCGACGGGCCCTCTGGGTGCATCCGGCCATCGTAAGAGTCGGGCGCGGGCGTCCCGAGGGAATAGATCACCCTCAGAACGGCGTTTTGTCATCGGGGAACAACGAAGCCCCCCTTCCACTCCGGCAGGGAATCCCCTACGATGTGGAGAACAGTATCTATAGGACGAAACGAGGGTGGTCCGGCTCGGCGACCTGCCGCCACGCGGCACTTGTGACACGCATCGTTGCCTCCACCTCAGCAGAAGGCGTCTTGGGACCCCCCCGGGATCCGGGCTACGCGCCGACGCGACCCGTGCGACGAGCAAGAGGCTGGTGAATCCATGAGTCAGCAGCGCACGTACGACGGCAGGGAAGAGGCCGCTCACGAGGATCTGGTTCGCCAGTACCTGCGTGAGATCGGCCAGTACCCCCTGCTCACCGACATTCAGGAGGTCGAGCTTGCCCGCTCGATAGAAGAGGGCCAGGAGGCCTACGAGAAGCTCGACAAGAGCAGGAAGATCTCCGACACCCAGCGTCTCAAGCTCGAGGCTCTCGTCCGCACGGGCCGCGCCGCCAAGCGCCGCTTCATCCAGTCGAACCTCCGGCTGGTGGTGTCGATCGCCAAGAAGTACTCGGCCGCCGGCCTGCCGCTGCTCGACCTGATCCAGGAGGGCAACCTCGGGCTGATGCGAGCGGTCGAGAAGTTCGACTACCAGCGGGGATTCAAGTTCTCGACGTACGCAACCTGGTGGATCCGCCAGGCGATCACACGTGCGATCGCCGACAAAGCCCGCACGATCCGGATCCCGGTCCACATGGTCGAGACCCTCTATCGCGTGCGCAAGGTCCAGTCCGAGCTGCTCGAGAAGCACGGACGGGAGCCGACCATCGACGAGATCGCCGAGCAGGCCGACCTCACGCCCGACAAGGTCCGGGAGGCCTTCCGCGTCCTTCCCGAGCCGGTCTCGCTCCACGAGCCGGTCGGGGACGAAGACGCCGAGCTGGGCGACTTCATCGAGGACGAGGACGTCGAGGGCCCGTTCCAGGCGGCCGCGGTGGCCCTGCGTCAGGAAGACCTGTGGGACATGCTCGGATCGCTGTCCGAGCGCGAACGCAAGGTCCTGGCGCTGCGGTTCGGCTTGGTCACCGGCGAGCCTCGCACACTGGAGGAGGTCGGCAAGGAGTTCAACCTCACCCGCGAGCGGATCCGTCAGATCGAAGCCAAGGCGCTGTCGAAGCTGCGCCATCCGAGCACTCCCGGCAAGCTGCGGGACATGGTGACCATCTAGGCGCACGCGCCTGCCGATGATCACCACCGTGGTTCTCGCGGTCTGCGACATCCATCAGATCCCCGAGACGGCTCAGGCCATCGCCGACCTTCCGGAGGTGAGCGAGGTGTACTCCGTCGCGGGCGACTACGACTTCGTCGTCATGGTGCGGACGCGCAGCCACGACGACCTCGCGCGCGTGGTCAGCGAGCAGATCGCCAAGGTCCCGGGCATCGTTCGGACCCAGACCCTCGTTGCGTTCAAGGTGTATTCGCGCCACGACGTCGAGTCGCTCTTCTCCCTGGGTTTCGAAGAGATCGAATAGGTCGTGGCCGCGCTCGACGCACTCGTTGGGCATTATCACGAGCTCGGCCTCAAGGGCCGAAACCGGGACTTCTTCGAGAAGGCCCTCGCCCGCAACCTGCGGTACGCCCTAAGGGGTACCGGTTACACGCGTGTCCGGCGCGGCTTCGGGCGGATCGTCGTCGACTTCGAGCCCGGCGCGCCGGTGGACGCGGCAGCCGAGCGGGCCGTGCGTGTCTTCGGCACGGCGTACGTCGGTGCCGGGGTCCGGGTGCGCCCCGACCTGGCGCAGATCGGTGATGCCGCTCTATCGCTCATGGGCTCTGCGCCGTTCGGGTCGTTCGCGGTTCGGGCGCGCCGCACCTACTCGAGCTTCCCCGGATCCTCCAACGAGATCAACGTTGCGATAGGACAGACCATCAAGGATGCGACGGGAGCTCGGGTCGATCTCGGCGCGCCGGACGCGACCGCGTGGATCGAGCTCTTCGGCGACGCCGGCATCGTCTACCGGACCCGGCTCGAAGGACCGGGCGGGCTTCCGACGGGCACCTCCGGCAAGCTCCTCGCGCTGCTCTCCGGCGGTATCGACTCACCGGTCGCGGCGTGGCGCATGGCGCGTCGCGGCGGCGACGTCGAGCTCGTACATTTCCACGGCCAGCCCTTCACCGATCCGTCCTCGGCACGCCAGGCCGCCGAGCTCGCCGAGGCGCTCGCTCGCTATCAGCTGGAGATAACGCTTCACCTGGTACCGCTGGGCGATGCGCAACGTGAGATCGTCACGCACGCCCCGGCCAACCTCAGGGTGGTGCTGTATCGCCGGATGATGATGCGCATCGCTGCTGCCCTCGCCGCCGAGATCGGGGCACGGGCGCTCGTGACCGGCGACTCTCTCGGTCAGGTCGCGTCCCAGACGCTCGAGAACATCGTCGCCGTGGACGACGCGCTCGACGGGATCGAGGTCTTCCGTCCGTTGATCGGCATGGACAAGATCGAGATCGTCAACGAGGCGAAGCGCATCGGCACCTACGACATCTCGACCCGCCCCCACCAGGACTGCTGCGTGCTCTTCGAGCCTCGTTCGCCGGTGACCCGGGCCACGCCGGAGCAGACCCGGCGCGCCGAGGC
>JBHENN010000099.1:0-21405 GCA_046262015.1 Actinomycetota bacterium
CGGTCCGCTTCCTCCAGCCCGCCGGGCCGGCGGAGCTGACGCTCGAAGCGCAGGCGGCGTTCGGCCCCGGCGTGACCCACGTCGTCGTGGCCGGTGGCGACGGGACCGTCAACTCGGTGGTCAATGCGCTCGGGGCGCACGTCGGCGCGACCGAATGGGGGTTGATCCCGATGGGCACGGGCAACGATCTCGCCCGCACCCTCGGCCTCCCCGCCGATCCCGTGCAGGCCGCCGGCGTGGTGGTGAGCGGACGGGTGGTCGACCTCGACGTGTGCCGCGCATCCGGCGGAGGCGTCGAGCGGCTGTTCGTGAACGCCTGCATGGGCGGGATCGCGGTGGAGGTGGACGCCGTGGTGGATGACTCGATGAAGGAGCGCCTCGGTGCGTTGGCGTTCTGGTTGGGCGGTGCCAAGGCGGCCGCACGCCTCGAACGGTTCGTCGCGATCGTGAACGGCACCGAGGTGCCCGATTGCGTGGCCGTCGGCGTCGGCAACGGGCGCACCTGCGGTGGAGGCATCGAGGTGTGGCCCCAGGCGCGCCCCGACGATGGTGTGCTGGACGGGTGCGCCTTGCCCGCAGCGAGCGTGCCGGCGGCGGTGAGGCTGGCCGTGAAGGTGAAGACCGGCGGGCATGAGCAGCTGCCCGGCGTCGCGATGGTCAGCGCGCCGCGCATCGCCATCGACGCGCGCCCCGGGATCGAGCTCAACGTCGACGGCGAGCTGGTCGGCCTGCGGACGCCGGCCACCTTCGAGCCCGTGGCTAGCGCGATGATCCGGGTTCCCTGAGCACTCGCGCGCGTCAGCGCTGCAACAACTCGTAAGCCATGAGCGACACGATCTCGTGCACCAGCTCGCGGGCCTTGGTGGCGCGACTCCGGTTCAACACGACGTAGGAAGCCGGGCTTGCATAGGCGTGCTCGAAACCGAGGTCGGTCGCGATCCTCTTTATGCGCTCGGAATGGAGAGGGTCCGAGACGAGGAGCACGCTGTCCACCTCGTTCTCCTGGGCGATCGCTCGCACGCCCTGGAGGCTCTGCAGGGTCGTGCGGCCGCTGCTCTCGTGCAGGATGTCGGCGGCGTCGATCTCCAGGCCCTCGAGGTAGGCCGCACCCGCCTCGCCCTCGCTGAAGCGATCGCCGGGTCTCTTGCCGCCGGTGACGATCACCATGCCGGAGAGCTGCTCCTTGTAGAGGTACGCCGCATGGTCCAGGCGCGCCTTGAACACCGGCGAGGGCTCGCCGTCGTACTGCGCCGCGCCGAGGACGACGATGGCGTCGGCGCCCCGGAGCTCGTCGTGATGCGACTGCTCCCATACCCGGTAGCCGAGCCACGCCGGGTAGGCCAGGGCGAGGACCAGGACGAGGACGAGGGACCGCAGCAGCTTTCTCACGGCCCGGCGAGCCTAGAACGACTCGAACAGCGCGGCGCGCTTGACCTCCTGGATCGCCCGGGTGACCTTGATGCCCCGGGGGCATGCCTGTGTGCAGTTGAAGGCGGTCCTGCACCTGAACGCCCCGTCCTTCTCGGACAGGATCTCGAGGCGCTTGCGGGCGCCCGCATCGCGTGAGTCGAATATGAAGCGGTGCGCGTTCACTATGGCGGCGGGGCCGACGTACTCCTGGTCGGCCCAGAAGATCGGGCACGAGGTCGTGCACGCCGCGCACAGGATGCACTTGGTGGTGTCGTCGTAGCGGGTGCGCTCGCCGGGGCTCTGGAGGCGCTCCCGCGCCGGCTCCATCTCGTTGGGGTCGGGGACCAGCCACGGCATCACGGCCCGGTACCCCGCGAAGAACGGCTCCATGTCGACGATGAGGTCCTTCATGACAGGAAGGCCCCGGATCGGCTCGACGGTGATCGGTTGGGTGAGATCCTTCACCAGCACCTTGCAGGCCAGCACGTTCACCCCGTTCACGACCATCGCGTCCGAGCCGCAGATGCCGTGTCCGCACGAGCGTCGCAAGGCGAGTGACGAGTCTGCGTACCACTTGACCTGATGCAGCGCGTCGAGCAGCCGGTCCATCGGCTCGGCCTCGACCGTGTACTCCTCGAAATGGGGATGTTCGTCCCGCTCGGGGTTGAAGCGCAGGATCTTCAGGCGAACGTCCATAGAGATCGTCAGTACTTCCTCTCGACCGGTAGGTACCGGCCCATCGTGACGTCCTTGTAGCTCAGCTCGGCACCCCCGTCGGCTGTCTTCGTGATGAACGTGTGCTTCAGCCAGTGCTCATCCTCCCGCAACTGGTGGTCCTCGCGGTAATGGCCGCCCCGGCTCTCCGTCCGAGCGCGGGCGGACACGACTAGGGCCTCGGCCATGTCGAGCAGGAAGCCGAGCTCGATGTGCTCGATCATCTCGGTGTTGTAGATCTTGCTGCGGTCGCGCACGCGTGTCTGCGCATAGCGGCGTTGCAGGTCCTGCAGCGTGGCGCCGACATCGGCGAGCGACTCCTCGGTGCGCACCACCGATGCCTTGCTCATCATCTCCTCTTGAAGGCGGTAGCGGATCGGCGCGGTCCTCTCGGGACCGCCGCCCTCGGTGAGTCCGGCGAGCCATCTCTCGGTCTTGGTCTCGATCCCGTCGGGCAGCTCGGGGAGGGGGTGCGTCGCGGCGTGCTCGGCCATGGCGATACCGCCCCGCCGGCCGAACACGACGATGTCGAGCAGCGAATTCGTCCCCAGCCGGTTCGCTCCGTGGACCGACACGCACGCGCACTCCCCGGCGGCAAAGAATCCGGGGATCACCTGGCCGGTGGCGTCTCGCAGGACCTCGGCCTGCACGTTGGTCGGGATGCCACCCATCGCGTAGTGCGCGGTGGGGACGATGGGCACACCCTCCTTGAGCGGATCTATGTCGAGGTAGGTGCGGGAGAACTCCGTGATGTCGGGGAGCTTGGACTCGACCACCTCCGGGTCGACCTCGGTCAGGTCGAGGAGGATGTAGTCCTTCTTGGGCCCTGCCCCACGCCCCTGCTCGATCTCGAAGAACTCCGCGCGGGACACCATGTCGCGCGGCGCGAGATCCTTGATGGTGGGGGCGTAGCGCTCCATGAATCGCTCACCGTCGGCGTTGCGCAGGATGCCACCTTCGCCGCGGGTGGCCTCGGAGAGCAAGATGCCGAGGCCGTAGAGGCCGGTCGGGTGGAACTGGAAGAACTCCATGTCCTCGAGTGGCAGGCCGGCGCGGTAGACGACCCCGGGCCCGTCCCCGGTGAGCGCGTGTGCGTTCGACGTGATCTTGAACATCTTGCCGTACCCGCCCGTCGCGAAGAGGACCGACTTCGCGTGGAAGACGTGCAGTTGTCCGGTCGCCAGCTCGTAGGCGACGATGCCGGCGCACGCGTCGTCGACCATGATGAGGTCCAGCACGAAGAACTCGTTGAAGAACTCGACGCCTTCCTTGTTGCACTGCTGGTAGAGGGTCTGCAGGATCATGTGGCCCGTGCGATCGGCTGCGTAGCACGCCCGGCGAACGGCGGCCTCCCCGTGGTTGCGCGTGTGCCCGCCGAATCGCCTCTGGTCGATCTTGCCCTCGGGCGTCCGGTTGAACGGAAGCCCCATACGCTCGAGATCGATCACCGAGTCGACCGCCTCCTTGCACATGATGTCGACCGCGTCCTGGTCGGCGAGGAAGTCGGACCCTTTGACGGTGTCGAACGCGTGCCACTCCCACGAGTCCTCCTCGACGTTGGCGAGTGCCGCGCACATCCCGCCCTGCGCCGCGCCGGTGTGCGACCGTGTCGGATAGAGCTTGGAGACGACCGCGGTCTTCACCCTCGTTCCCGCTTCGAGGGCGGCGCGCAGGCCGGCTCCTCCGGCGCCCACGATGACGGCGTCGTACGTGTGGAATATCGCCAACTCAGCCCTCAGCCGGCCTCGAACGTGACTACCACGGCGGTCCCCATGATCATGAGGACGACCGTGGACGAATACAGCAACCCCTTGGCGGTGGTCCGGAGCCCGGGTCTGCGGACGTAGTCGTCGATGATGATCCGAAGCCCATTCGCTCCGTGGAGCAAGGCCAGCACCAGCATGATCCAGTCGAAGGTCTTCCAGCCGACGTTCTCCCAGCGCCGCGCGACGAACTCGAAGTCGACTCGGTCGACGCCGGTGCCGACCAGGTGCATGACGTAGAGATGGATCAACACGAGGAACAACAACACGACGCCCGAGATGCGCATGAAGAACCACCACCACACCTCGCGTGACGCGGGACGCCTATCGGCGGTGAACGCGACCGGCTTGTTCTTGCGGTAGATGTCTTCGACGGACGCCACGGAGGCGCATCCTACCTGCGGGTCGGTCGCGCCCGGCGGCGACTAGCATGGGTCCGTGGACCAAGTAAGGCGGACCGATTCCGGTATCGAGATACAGCCGGTATACGGGCCGGAGCACCCGATCGACGCCGAGAATGACCTCGGCGCGCCGGGCGCGTTCCCGTTCACCCGCGGCGTCTACGACGGCATGTATCGCAGCCGGCTCTGGACGATGCGTCAGTACGCGGGCTTCGGCGGCGCCGAGGAGACGAACGAACGCTTCCGCTACCTCCTGGCCGCGGGCCAGACGGGTCTGTCGGTCGCGTTCGACCTGCCCACCCAGATGGGCTACGACTCCGATCATCCACGAGCCGCCGCCGAGGTCGGCCGGGTCGGCGTTGCGATCGATTCCCTCGCCGACATGGAGACGCTGCTTGCGGGGATCCCTCTTGCGGACGTTTCGACGTCGATGACGATCAACGCGACCGCGGCGATATTGCTGCTTCTCTACGAGCTCGTCGCGGAGAAGCAAGGCGTCCCTCCCGAGAAGATCACGGGGACGACCCAGAACGACATCCTGAAGGAATACACGGCGCGTGGGACCTATATCTATCCACCGCGTCCCTCGATGCGCATCGTCACCGACCTGTTCGCCTACTGCCGGAAGCGCCTGCCTCGGTGGAACACGATCTCGATCTCCGGCTATCACATGCGCGAGGCGGGTAGCACCGCCGTGCAGGAGGTCGCGTTCACGATCGCCGACGGCATCGCCTACGTCGAGGCTGCCCTCGCGGCCGGTCTCGACGTGGACGACTTCGCCCCCCGCCTCTCGTTCTTCTTCGCGTGTCACATGAACTTCTTCGAGGAGGTAGCCAAGTTCCGTGCGGCGCGCCGCCTGTGGGCACGCGTCATGAAGGAGCGCTTCGACGCC
This sequence comes from Actinomycetota bacterium, assembly GCA_046262015.1. Lineage (GTDB taxonomy): Bacteria > Actinomycetota > CADDZG01 > CADDZG01 > WHSQ01 > JBHENN01. The sequence continues at coordinate 5,181 of JBHENN010000099.1, forward strand.
CGCAACCCGCGCTCGCTGATGCTGCGCTTCCACACCCAGACCGGCGGTGCGACCCTCACCGCCCAACAGCCCGAGAACAACATCGTGCGGACCACCATCGAGGCGCTGGCCGCGGTGCTGGGAGGCACCCAGTCATTGCACACGAACTCGTTCGACGAGGCTCTCGCGCTGCCGAGCGAGAAGGCCGCGCGCATCGCATTGCGCACCCAACAGATCATCGGCTTCGAGAGCGGCGTGCCCGATACCGCCGACCCCCTCGGCGGATCGTGGTTCGTGGAGTCGCTGACCGATGAGATAGAGGAGCGAGCGCGCGACTACCTCGCGCGTATCGACGCGCTGGGAGGAGCGATCGAGGCCATAGAGTCGGGCTGGATGAAGGCGGAGATCGAGGAGTCCGCCTTCAGCATCAACAGCGCGCTGGAAGCGGCAGAGAGAGTGGTGGTGGGCGTCAACCGTTTCACGATCGACCACGAGGAGCCGGTCGAGCTGTACGAGCTCGACCGCGAGCTGGCAGCTCGCCAGCAGGCCCGACTCGAGAAGATCAGGTCGGAGCGAGACCAGGCTGCGGTCGAGGCCGGCTTGAAGTCTTTAGAGGAGGCCGCCCGCGGCGACGACAACCTCCTTCATCCGATGCGCGACGCCCTTGCGGCGTACGCCACCCTCGGCGAGGTGTCCGATGTCCTGCGCGGCGTGTTCGGCGAGTACCAGGTCCAGGTCGCCTGATGGCGCTCGACCGCGTCGCGGTGATCGGCGGGACCGGTGAGGAAGGCTTCGGCCTGTCCTGCCGGTGGGCCTCGGCCGGGATCGAGGTGGTGATCGGATCGCGCGATGCCGGGCGGGCCGACGAGGCCGCCGGCCGCCTCCGCGCTCTGGTCCCCGACGCCCGCGTGAGCGGTCTCGAGAACGGCGCCGCGGCGGCCTCGTGCCGGGTACTCGTAGTGACGGTCCCCTTCTCGGGGGTGGTCCCGATCTACAAGAGCATCGCCGACCACCTGACGCCCGACTCGATCGTGATCGACGGCACGGTACCGGTCGAGGCGTCTCTCGGCGGCAAGGCCACCCACGTGTTCGGCGTCTGGGAGGGCTCGGCCGCGCAGCTCGCCCTCGCGTTCCTTCCGAAAGGCACGAAGATGTGCGGCGCGTTCCACACGCTCTCGGCGACGGCGTTGGCAGAGCTCGACGAGGCCCTCGAAGGCGACGTGCTCGCATGCGGGTCCAAAGAGGGCAAGAAGGCCGTGCGGGCGCTCGCCGAAGCGATCCCTAACCTTCGCTTCGTCGACGCAGGCCCACTCGAGAACGCCCGCATCATCGAGCCGATCACCGCGCTCTTGATCGGCATCAACCATCGCTATCAGACCGATCGCGCAGGCATCGCGATCACCGGCCTTCCGGACTGAGATGCCTTTGGCTTGCTCGGCGTATCAACCGCCTAGGTGGGCCATCTTCGGACATCCCTCGTGAGTTACCGGCTCACTCGCGTGCGCACTAGCGGATGACGATCAGCGTGGCGCCCGCCTCGACCGACTGACCAGGCTGGATATTGACCTCCTCGACCTTTCCCTCGGCCAGCGCCACGATCGCGTTCTCCATCTTCATGGCCTCCAGCACGCACACGGTGTCGCCCGACTTCACTTCCTGGCCCGGTTCCACCAGGACCTCGACGATCGTGCCCTGCATCGGAGCGACAAGCGTCTCGCCCGTCCCGGCTCCGGCCGCCCCGGCACGCGTAGGCGGATCGGGCTTGCGCGGGCGCGCCCCGGTGTCGAGGTGCTCTCGGACCCGGACACTGAGTCGTTTGCCGCCGATCTCGACCTCGAACCTGCGCTGCGCTACCGCGGGTTCGCTCGGGCGGGCTTCGGCGGTTCCATCGCGCAGGCCTGAGAGATCCATCTCGCGCTCCACCGTTCCGGTGTGGTAGCGGCCCGCGACGAAGCGCTCGTCGGCCAGCATCAGCCGGTGGAATGGGATGGTCGTCTTGATCCCCTCGATCCGGTACTCGGACAGAGCGCGCAACATCCGCGTGCGCGCCTCCTCCCGGTCGCGGCCGTAACAGATCAGCTTGGACACGAGGGGGTCGTACGCCTGCGGGACCGCCGCATGCGTTCGGGCGCCGGAGTCGACCCGCACCCCCGGACCACCCGGTTCCGAGTAGTCGCCGATCGTGCCCGGCGCCGGGAGGAAGCCCTTCGCCGGGTTCTCTGCGTTGACGCGGCATTCGATCGCGTGACCGCGCAACTCGATGTCGTCTTGCGAGAAACCGAGCGGTTCACCGGCGGCGATCCGGAGTTGGGCGGCGACGAGATCGATCCCGGTCACGAGCTCGGTCACGGGGTGTTCGACCTGGAGCCTGGTGTTCATCTCGAGGAAGTAGAAGGTCCGGCCGTCGGCGTCGAGCAGGAACTCGCACGTACCGGCGTTGCGATAGCCGACCTGCTTGGAAACCCGGGCGGCCGCCTCCATGATCGCCTCGCGTACGGCCGGATCGAGCGCCGGCGACGGGGACTCCTCGATCAGCTTCTGGTGACGTCGCTGCAACGAGCAGTCGCGCTCGGGGAACGAGAGCACCGCACCGGTCGTGTCGCCTAGCACCTGGACCTCGATGTGCCGGGGCTGCTCGAGGTAGCGCTCGAGGTAGACCTCGGGCGACGAGAAGTACGCCTCGGCCTCACGCGCCGCCCCCGCGAGAGCCTCGGCGAAGTCGCTCTGCTCGGTCACCACGCGGAAGCCCTTGCCGCCCCCTCCCGCGACCGCCTTGATGGCGAGCGGCAGGCCGTGCGTGGCCGCGAACGCCTCAACCTCGGCGGCGGTCGTGACCGGATCGGGCGTGCCGGGAACCGTGGGCACCGCGGCATCAGCCGCGGCACGCCGGGCCGCGGTCTTGTCTCCCATCGCGTCGATCGTCTCCGGCGCAGGCCCGACCCACGTCAGGCCGGCGTCGATCACTGCGGCGGCGAAGCCGGCGTTCTCGGCGAGGAACCCGTATCCGGGATGCACCGCCTCGGCTCCGGCGCGCCGGGCTACCTCGAGGATGGCCGGGATCTTCAGGTACGAGTCGGCGGCCGGACCGGGTCCGATGTTGTAGGCCTCGTCGGCGTAGCTCGTGTGGACGGCGTCGGCGTCGAGGTCGGAGTAGACCGCCACCGAGGCGATCCCGAGATCCCTGCACGCGCGCATCACCCGCACCGCGATCTCGCCGCGGTTGGCGATCAAGAGCTTCTCGAACATCGCTCCGTATCCTACGAGGGCGATGTCCGACGATCTCGATGCGGCTTCGATAGGCGCGGCGCTGCGGGGCCGGTTCGGCGCGCCGCTCACGTTCGTCGACGTGCTCCCTTCGACCAACGACCTGGCCATGCGCCGGCTGCTCGAGGACGACGTTCCCGAGGGCGCGCTCGTGGTCGCCGACCACCAGACGGGGGGTCGGGGGAGGAGAGGCCGGGAGTGGTGGTCGGAGCCCGGCAAGCTGTTGCAGTTCTCGCTGGTGCTCCGACCGCAGCTGGCCCCCGAGAGCCTCGGCTTGCTGACGACCGCGTTGGGTGTGGCGTGTGCCGCCGGGATCGAGACCGCGACCGGCCTGGCGTGCGACCTGCGATGGCCGAACGACGTCACTGCCGGCGGCCTCAAGCTTGCCGGCATCCTCGTCGAGTCGGTGCTCGGAGGACAGAGCGCGCCGGTGAGGGCGGTCGCGGGCCTCGGGGTCAACGTGCATTGGCGCGCCGGCGAGATCCCGCACGCACTTTCCGGGCGCGCCACGAGCGTGCGCGCCGAGCTGGATCGCCGGGGGAGCTCCGAGATGCCGCGGCGGGCCGAGATGCTGGCGGAGATCCTGGCCCGCTTCGAGAGCCTCTATGGCTCGCTCGGCCGTGACGAGAGCGTCGTCGAGCTCGCCTGCGCTCGCTCGGAGGTGATCGGGCGGCGGGTGGTAGTGGCTTATCCGGACGGCCGTTCGCTCGAAGCCACTGCGGTCGGCATCACGTCCTCGGGCGCGCTCCAGATCGAGCTGGATGGCGAGGTGCGCGCGATCTCCGTTGGTGAGATCGCGCGGCTCGACCCGCGGTGACCGGCGAGCGCGCGCCGCGGAACCACCGGTCGGGACCGAGGACGCCCAGGCGACCGAGCCAGAACGAGCTGCGGGCCGCCCACGGCAAGACGATCGAAGACGTCATCGCTCCGGGGCTGCAAGTGTTGTTCTGCGGCATCAACCCGGGTCTGTACTCGGGCGCCGTCGGTCACCACTTCGCACGGCCGGGTAACCGTTTCTGGCCGGCGCTGCACCTGAGCGGCTACACCGACCGCCTGCTCGCTCCGCACGAGCAGCGCGCCTTGCTGGCGTACGGGATCGGGGTGACCAACCTCGTGGCGCGCACGACCGCCACCGCGGCCGAGCTGTCCCCCGAGGAGCTGCGCGCCGGCGGGACCGCGCTCCAGGCCAAGGTGGTCCGTTACCGGCCCGGGTGCGTGGCGTTCCTCGGGATCGGGGCGTACCGAGCCGCGTTCGCGCGCCCGCATGCGGTCGTGGGACCCCAGGATCATGTTCTGGGCGGGGCGCGCGTGTGGCTGCTGCCCAACCCCAGCGGCTTGAACGCCCACTACCAGCTCCCCGACCTCACCCGCGCGCTGGCCGGGCTGCGTGCGGTGCGCCCTGATTAGGATGATGTCCAGGTCGAGCGAACGGAGGCCGTGGTGGTACAGATCTCGTACGTCTCGCATCTCGCCTGAGTGGCAGGCCAGGTGGAGAAGCTGCGCGTCGCGCAGCTCGGGCGCATGAAGAGCAGCCGCTTCGCCGGCGGCCGGCGGCGATCTCCGCGCGCGGCGTTAGGCGCAGGGGTCCCGGAGGCGTCCGCCGTTCTCGTCGGGCCCGCGCGCCCGTGACCGACCCCAAAAGGGGCGGGGACGACCTGGCCTCACTTACCGACCGCGCTCGGTCGGGGGGCGCACCCCGGTATCACGAGAAGCTGACCCAGCAGGGCAAGCTGTTCGTGCGCGACCGGCTGTCGTTGTTGCTCGACTCGGCCGATGGGTTCGCCGAAGACGGTCTGTTGGTGAACGCGCTCGCGGGTGATCTCCCTGCGGATGGGGTTGTCACGGGGGTGGGCGCGATCGAGGGACGCCCGGTCGCGGTGATGGCGAACGACGCGACCGTCAAGGCGGGGTCCTGGGGCGCCCGCACCGTCGAGAAGATCATCAGGATCATCGAGCTCGCCCGGCGCAACGAACATCCTCTGATCTACCTCGTCGACTCTGCCGGTGCACGCATCACCGACCAGGTGGACCTGTTCCCCGGTCGGCGCGGGGCCGGGAAGATCTTCTACAACCAGGTGCAGGCCTCCGGCCGCGTCCCGCAGTTGTGCTGCTTGTTCGGCCCGTCCGCCGCGGGAGGGGCCTACATCCCCGCCTTCTGCGACGTCGTGTTCATGGTGGAGGGCAATGCGTCGATGTACCTGGGATCGCCCCGGATGGCCGAGGAGGTGATCGGCGAGAAGGTCACGCTGGAGGAGATGGGCGGGGCGCGCATGCACTGCGAGGTCTCCGGGCTCGGTGACATGGTCGTGGCCGACGACAAGGCGGCGATCGAAGCAGCCAAGGCCTACCTCGGCTATCTCGGACAGAGCTGGAGGGACGATCCGCCGCGGGTCGAGGCGCGGCCGGTGTCCTTCACGGGCGATATCGGCTCGCTGATCCCGGCCGACGAGGGCCGGGCCTTCGACATGTACGGCGTCATCGCCGGGGTGGTCGATGAGGCCTCCTTCTTCGAGATCAAGCCCGACTTCGCCAAGGAGCTGATCACGGGCCTCGCGCGTCTGGACGGGCGTGCCGTGGGCATCGTCGCCAACCAGCCGCGCGAGAAGGGCGGCGTCTTGTTCGTCGACTCCTCGGACAAGGCCGCCCGCTTCATCTGGCTGTGCGACGCGTTCAACATCCCTCTCGTCTTCTTGGCCGATGTGCCCGGATTCATGATCGGCACCGCGGTCGAACGCCAGGGGATCATCCGCCATGGGGCCAAGCTGATCACCGCGGTGTCCGAGGCCACGGTCCCCAAGATCTGCGTGGTGGTGCGGAAGGCGTACGGCGCAGGCCTCTACGCGATGGCGGGGCCCGGCTTCGAGCCCGATGCCACGATCGCGCTGCCGAGCGCGCGGATCGCCGTCATGGGGCCCGAGCCGGCGGTGAACGCGGTGTTCTACAACAAGATCCAGGAGATCTCCGATCCGGAGGAGCGCGCCCGGTTCATCGCCGAGAAACGCAAGGCCTACGAGGAGGACATCGACATCGTGCACCTCGCCTCCGAGAACGTGGTCGATGCCGTGGTAGAGCCTGCCTCGTTGCGCGACGAGCTGATCGCTCGGATCGCCCATGCCGCCCGGAAGGACAGGCACTTCTCGACCCGCCGCCACGGCGTCCCTCCCGTCTGACCGTGCCGTTCGTTTCGCTGGAGAGGTCCGGTGACGCCGCGGTCGTAACCCTTCGCCGTCCCGAGGCACTGAATGCGATCTCGGGCGCGATGGCCGAGGAGCTCGGCGCCTGCTTCGCGGAGGCGAGCGGCCGCGACGACTGCAGGATCGTGGTCCTGCGCGCCGAGGGGGACAAGGCCTTCTGCGTGGGCGCCGACCTGAAAGAGAGAGCCGGGTTCACCCTGGAGGACTTCTACGACAACCGCGCCCGCATCCGTGGTCTATTCGCGTCTCTCCGCGCGGTCCCCCAGCCGACCGTCGCCTCCGTCTTCGGCTTCGTGCTGGGCGGCGGCTTCGAGCTGGCGCTGTCCTGCGATCTCGTCGTGGCCGCCGACGACGCGCTGCTGGGCCTCCCCGAGGCGAGGGTCGGGCTGTTGCCTGCGGGCGGAGGCACCCAGCTCCTGACCCGTGCGATCGGCCCGCGGCGCGCCAAGGACCTGATCTTCCGAGGCCGCCGGATCGACGCGGCCGAGGCGCTGGCCCTGGGGCTGGTGACGGAGGTGTGTGCCCGCTCCGACCTCGCGGATCGCACGATGTCTTTGGCCGAGGAGGTCTGCACGGCATCTCCGGTCGCAGTCGGCGCCGCCAAGCGTTCGATCGACGCGGCCCCAGGCATCCCGCTCGACGACGGCATCGAGGTCGAGGATGCCGCGTGGCGCACCGTCGTCGCAAGCCGCGACCGCGCCGAAGGGATCGCCGCGTTCACCGAGAAGCGCGCGCCACGCTGGGAGAATCGGTGAGGCTTCCCGACCGGGTGCGTATCCGTGAGGTCGGACCGCGCGACGGCATCCAGAGCGAGAAGGCGGAGGTGTCTACGCACGACAAGATCCGCTTGATCGAGGCGCTGGCGCGGAGCGGGCTCCGCTACATCGAGGCGGTCTCGTTCGTCTCGCCCCGGGCGATCCCCCAGATGGCCGACGCGCGGGCGGTGTGGACCGGGATCGAGCGTGACCCCGCCGTCTTCTATTCCGCCCTCGTCCCCAACCGCAAGGGCGCGGAGACCGGGGTCGAGGTCGGGGTGGACGGCCTCCAGGTGTTCGTCGCGGCGACCGATTCGTACAATCGGCGCAACCTCTCAAGGTCGGTCACCGACTCGCTGACCGACGTGGCCGACGTTGCAGAGGTGGGCCGCGCCGCCGGCATCCCCGTGGAGGGGACGATCTCGACCGCGTTCGGGTGCCCGTACGAGGGTGACGTCCAGCCCGCACGCGTGGCCGAGGTCGCGCGCGCCATGCGCGACGAGGGCATCATGACCATCTCTTTCGGGGACACGACCGGGATGGCGACGCCCCGCCGGGTCGGCGACCTCATCGATCACCTTCACACCACTCTCCCCGAGATCGAGCTCAACATGCACTTCCACGACACCCGTGGAACGGCCCTGGCGAACGTGCTGATCGCGCTGCAGCTCGGCGTCGACTACTTCGATGCTTCGGTGGGAGGCATGGGGGGCAGCCCCTATGCGGACGGAGCGACGGGCAACCTCGTCACGGAGGATCTGGTCCACATGCTCGACGACATGGGGATCGCGACGGGGATAGACCTCGATGCTCTGCTCGACGCGGCGCGCCTCGCGCAGGGGTTCGTGCGCGGCGAGCTCCCGAGCAAGCTCCTCAAGGCCGGACCACGGCTGCCCCGGGTCGCGCCGGCCGAGGAAGGCTGACGCGCGTGTTCTCCAGGATCCTGATCGCCAACCGGGGCGAGATAGCGGTGCGCATAGCGCGCACCTGCCGCGACCTCGGCGTGAACACGGTCGCGGTGCACTCCGATCCCGACGCCGGCGCTCGCCACGTGCGTCTCGCCGACGATGCCGTCGCTCTTCCTGGGACGGCCTCGGGAGACACCTACCTGAACCAGGAGGCCATCGTCGTCGCCGCCCGGCGCGCCGGTGCGGAGGCGATCCATCCCGGTTACGGCTTCCTCGCCGAGAACCATGGGTTCGCGGCCAAGGTGCGCGACGCAGGGCTTGTCTGGATCGGTCCTCCACCCGAGGTCGTGCGCGCGGTTGGCGACAAGGTCGAGGCGCGAGGGCTCGCGCGTTCCGCGGGGGTGCCCGTCGTCCCCGGGCTGGAGGACGCGCCGATCGACCGGGCCGCGGCGGCGGACTTCGCGCGCACGCACGGCTATCCGATCGCGATCAAGGCGGCCGGCGGCGGCGGCGGACGCGGCCTGAAGGTGGCCCGCGCCGAGGCCGAGATCGAAGATGCGCTCGCCGCGGCGCGCCGCGAGGCCGCCGCGTACTTCGACGACGACACCGTGTATCTCGAGAGGTATCTCGAGGCGCCCAAGCACCTCGAGGTGCAGATCCTCGCTCCTCGGGCTGCCGCGCCTCTGTGGCTCGGCGTGCGCGACTGCTCGTTCCAGCGGCGGCACCAGAAGCTCATCGAGGAGACCCCGCCGCCCCGTCACGCCGGCCTGGTGGCGGCGATGGGGGAGGCTGCGGTCGCCCTCGCACGCGCGTGCGGCTACGAAGGCGCGGGGACCGTCGAGTTCCTCGTGGATGCGGACGGTCGTTTCTACTTCCTCGAGGTCAACGCCCGGCTGCAGGTCGAGCACACCGTGACCGAGGAGGTGCTGGGGATCGATCTGGTGGCATGCCAGCTCAAGATCGCCGCCGGGGACCAGCTTGGGTTCGGACAGGCCGACCTCGTGGCGCGGGGTCACGCGATCGAATGCCGGATCAACGCGGAGGACCCGGCGCGCGCGTTCCTTCCGACCCCCGGCCGGCTCACGCGCTACGTCGAGCCGGGAGGGCCGGGGGTCCGCGTGGACTCGGGCTTCGAGGAGGGTGACGAGGTCCCCGATGCCTACGACTCGTTGATCGCGAAGGTCATCACCACGGGCGACACGCGCCCGAACGCACGCGCCCGCATGCTGCGCGCTCTGGGGGAGATGCAGGTCGACGGCGTTGCAACGACGATCCCGGCTAACCGCCTGCTCCTCGAGACCGACGCGTTCGTCGCGGGCTCGCACACGACCGCGACGATCTCATCCGAGCGCCTCCTCGACGCGCTGCTCGACCCCGGCGCGCCCGCCGTGGCGGGTGAGGGGGAGGTCCTCCTCGTGCAGGGGCGCCCGGCGCGCCTGTGGCATCCGGCGATGGCCCCATCCGCCTCCGCGGCCAGTCGCGGCGCGCCGCCGGGCGGCGATCTCGTCGCGCCGATGCACGGGACGGTCGTCGACGTCCTGGTCGCCGAGGGAGAAGAGGTCGAGGCCGGCGCCCCGATCGCGGTGCTGGAGGCGATGAAGATGGAGACGGCGGTCGTGTCCGTGCGCGCCGGGACCGTCAAGCGGCTCCTGATCGCCCCCGGCGAGACCGTCGCCGCCGGAGCGACCCTCGCCGTGGTGGAGTGACCGGGGACACGCTCGCCGGCGTCGCCTTCCAGCTGATCGCTGCCGCTGTGGCGGGGTGGGCGGTCTCCGAGGTCGGGCTGGAACGCCTGCGGACGTCCGGCCCCGGCCCCGAAGCCCTTGCCGCGCCCCTCCCTCTCCCGGAGCGAGCGCTTGCCGCGCTCGCGGGCTTCGTCCTGTTCGCGTGCGCGGCGATGGTGCTCCACATCGTCTCGGGGGGAGCGGTCTTCGGCACGCCGTGGGCGCTGCCCGCGCTCACCGTTCTCGTGGTGCTACGCGCCGCCCCCCGGCGGTGGCGCTTCCTTCGTCCCGGCCGAGGCGGGCTCGTCGCGGCGGGCGTGCTGGCGCTCGTCCTCGGCTGGCTCTACCTGCGACCGGCCCTCGCGGGGTCGTCGATCCGGATCGGAGACCCGGGGTGGCACCTCGGCTGGACCGCCCAGGTCCTCGCGGGAGAGGCCGTTCCCACCGGGCCCGCTGCCGACCTCGGTCGCAACGCGTACCCGTGGGGTCTGCACGCGGTGATGGCGGCGTTGGTGAGACTGGCCCCGGGGACCGACCCTCTCGTGGCGCTGGAGTCGCTGCACGTCGTGGTCGTCGCGGGGATCCCCCTGGCCGCGGCGTGCCTGGCGCGCCGGGTGCGACGGGACGCCGGCCACTTCGCCGCGGCCGCGGTCGCGCTGATCGCGGGTTTCGGCTGGTTGCGGGCGGAGAGAGCCGACCTCGTGACGAGCCCGGCCGAGGCGCGCTACGGCGCCGACCTCGTCGTCGCCTCGCCCAACGCGGTCTACGAGCTGTTCCCACCGGCGCTGCCGCGCGAGCTCGGTCTCGTGCTGCTCGGCGCGGCCGCCCTGGCGGCCATGGCCGCGCTGAGGGCGCGCAGCCGGCCGGCCGCGGTGGTTGCCGGTGTCGCGACCGGGTTGGTCGGACTGGTCAGCGTGCCGCTGTTCGGGACCGCGGTCGTGTGGACCCTCGGCGCGACGGCGATCGCACCTCGGGGTTTCCGCAGAGCGTTCGCGGCGAGCGTCTTGCTCCCGGCAGGCTTGGTCTTCGCGTTGTGGGCGAGCCCGGTCCTGGTGGACGTGATGCGGTACGGGGGCTTCGTCGGCATAACGCCCGTGCTCGGCAAGGAATGGGCATTGCCGACCTCGCTCGGAGCGTGGGGCTTGCTCCTGCCGGCGGGACTCGCAGGGGCATCGATCGCGGCGCGCCGGGGCGTGGCGGGGCGGCTGCTCGTCACGATCGCCGCCTCGAGCGCGCTGTTGATCGGGCTCGCGATCGCGCGCGCTCGCTTCGGGTGGGATCTGAACGGCAACGCGACCCTCCTTCACCAGGGGCGCATGTGGCCCGGTGCCCACCTCGCCGCCTCCGCCCTGGCCGGCGTCGCCCTGGCGGGCGCATGGGCGGCACCCCGGGCAGTGGTGGGACGGGTCTTGGCGCTGAGCGTCATCGCGACAGGCAGTCTCTCGCTATGGGGGGCGTCGACCTACCTGCGGGATCTGGTGGCGCGCGGCGACGCGGGCTTCGTCTACGGGGCCGACTTTCTCGCGCCCGAAGGTTTCGTGCACGCCGCGGCCGCGCACCTGGGGCCGGACGATACCGTCCTGGTCGACAGCGCGTGGGGGGACAAGGAGATCTCGTTCCTCCTCTTCCAACTGTCGGGCGCGCGGATCGCACGCTACGACGACCCGGCGCTCGACGGCAACGATCTCCGCATCCGCTTCGCCGACCTCGCTCGGTCGTGGGACGAGCGCGCGCGAGCGGGAGGCTTCCCCGCCGAGTACGTCGTCGTCCCCGACGGTCCCGGCGCGCCCGTGCCTCGGGTCCGTGTGGGCGAGGCGTGGATAAACGGCGCAGACGTGCTCGCACGCGGGACCTACAAGGAGCGCCGCTTCGCGCTCGTCGAGCTGGTCCGCCCCGTTATGCCAGCAGAGCTCGCGCGATGACCATCCGCTGGATCTCCGAGGTCCCTTCGAAGATCGTGTAGATCTTCGAGTCGCGGTACCACTTCTCGACCGGGAAGTCCTTGATGTATCCGTATCCGCCCAGGATCTGCACCGCTTTCTCGGTCACCATGACGGCGGTCTCGCTGCACTTCAGCTTGGACATCGAGCCTTCCGCCTTCGTGAACGGCTGGCCGCTCGCTGCCAGCCAGGCGGCCTTGTGGACGAGCAGACGCGCGGCCTCGATCTCGGTGGCCATGTCGGCGAGATGGTTGGCTATCGACTGGTGCTGCCCGATGGGGACGCCGAAGGTGACCCGGTCCTTGGAGTAGTCGACGGCGAACTCCAGCGCCGCCCGGGCGATGCCGACGGCCTGGATCGCCACCGTCGGACGGGTGACCTCGAAGGTCCGCAGCGCGGCCGATGAGCGCCCGGTCGCCTCGCCGCGCCGCGCTTTCTCGAGCTTGCCCTCGAGCTTCTCCATGCCGCCGAGGACGCGGTCCAAAGGGATCCGGCAGTCCTCGAGGATGACCTCGGAGGTGTCCGACGCGCGGATGCCGAGCTTCTTCTCTTTCTTCCCCGGGCGGATGCCGCCGTCGGCGCGCTCGATGATGAACGACGCCTGTCCGCGGTGGCCGAGGTTGGGGTCGATCGTCGCCACGACGATGTACACGTCGGCCACCCCGCCGTTCGTGATGAAGACCTTGGTGCCGTTCAGGACCCACTCGTCGCCGTCCCGAACGGCCCGGGTTCGGAGCGAGCGGACGTCCGAGCCGGCCTGCGGTTCGGAGACGGCGAAGGCGCCGACCTTGGGGTCCTCGGGGGTGCCGAACATGCGGGGCGCCCACTCGATCAGCTGCTCCTGGGTCCCCACGCTGGCCAGCGCCGAGAGCGGCAGCCCGGTACCCATCAGGCACAGCCCGATGCCGGCGCAGCCCCAGAAGATCTCCTCGGCCACGAGCGGCAGGGTCAGCCCCGTGGGGTCCGCCTGGGCCTGGATATAGACGTCGAGCGAGTAGAGGCCCGCCTCGGCGGCCTTCTTCAGCACCGGCCAGGGGAACTCCTCGGTCTCGTCGTAGTGGGCCGCGACGGGCCGGATCTCCTTCTCCGCGAACTCGTGCGCCCACTTCCTGAGCTCCTGCTGCTCCTCCGTCAGCGAGAATTCCACGTGCGCTCCTTCTCGGGGTAACTTGACCCGACAGTCAAGTTTTCTCGGCTAAGGATAGACCACCTTTCCCGAAAGGACGTGCATCGTGTCGGACGAGCTGCTGGAGAAGGAAGAGACGATCTCCTACCACCGCCTCTACCGGCTGTGGGAGGACAACCCGTGGTCGGCGACCGGCATCGATCTCTCGGTCGACCGGCAGCATTGGTTCAGCCGCTTCGACGAACACCAGCGTGAGGCCGCATTGTGGAACTACGCGATGTTCCTCGTGGGCGAAGAGTCCGTCGCTCGCACCCTGACGCCCGTGCTCGACGCCGCCGAGGGCTTCCCCGAGAGCATCTTTCTCACGACGCAGATCGTCGACGAAGCGCGCCACCACGTGTTCTTCGACCGCTTCCTGCGCGAGGTCGCGAGCCAGGGCTCCGACACCGCGTCGACCCTGCGCGCGGTGGACCGCCATCTGACGTGGGGCTTCCGCCAGGTGTTCGGCGAGCTCGACCGGCTGACCGATGCGCTGCGCAAGAAGCCCAAGGACAGGGTCTTGCTCGCGCAGGTCATCGCGCTCTACCACTTCATCGTCGAAGGCGTCCTCGCGATCCCCGGGCAGCACTTCATCAAGCGCTACATCGACAAGCTCGGCATCCTTCCGGGCTTCGGTGAGGGGATCGCGATGGTGGCCAAGGACGAGTCCCGCCACGTCGCGTTCGGGATCAGATTCCTGGGCGATCTGGTCCGCTCCTCACCTGAATGCCGCGCCGCCGCGATCGAGCTGTGGGACCGGGTCCTGCCGTGGGCCGTCGGTGTCTTCATCCCGCCGGGACGGGACCGGTCCTACGTCGGGTGCTTCGACTTCACGATGGAGGAGATCTACGCGTTCGGTCTGCGCTCGTTCGAGACCAAGCTGCGCCGGATCGGCGTCGACCCCGTCGAGATCCGCCTGCTGAGGTCGCAGGACCGGACCGCGAGCTACGAGGAGCGCGCTCGCCAAGCGTGGGTGCTGATCGACGACGGGGTGGTCGGCGACGACCGGCGCGAGCCGCGTCTGTCGCGCGAGGGTTTCGAGATCCTCTTCTACGGAATGACGCAGCTGACGGACATCGAGTCGGCGCGCGCGCTCAACGGGCCGATCGAATGGGACTTCACCGACGCGGAATCGTGGCATCTCGTCGTGACGAACGGGCACGTCGAGGCGAAGCCGGGACGGGCGGGGGCTCCGGCCCTGCGGTTGGAGGCAGCATCGGCCGACTTCGCCAAGATCGCGGTCGGTCGGATGAACCCCCCGTGGGCGCTCGTCAAGCGCAAGCTGCGGGTGCACGGCTCGTTGGCCGCTAAGGCGAAGCTCCCGAAGCTGTTCGACTGACGCGCGGACTACTCTCAGGCAAGATGGATCTCGACCTCGCGCCCGAGCAGCAAGAGTTCGTCAAGACCGTCCGCGCGTTCGTCGACGATGCGATCCGGCCCCACGCGGAGCGATGGGACGAGGAGCACGAGCTCCCTATGGACGCGGTTAGGCAGATGGCGGAGCTGGGCCTCTTCGGGTTGCCGTTCCCGGAGGAGTACGGAGGATCCGGCGCGGACTTCCTGACGCTCTGTCTCGCCATCGAGGAGATCGCGCGCGTCGATTCCTCTTTGGCCATAACGCTCGAGGCCGCGGTCGGGCTCGGCGCGATGCCGGTCTACAGGTTCGGATCGGAGGAGCAGAAGCGGACGTGGTTGCCGCCCCTGGCCGCGGGCGAGGCGCTCGCGGGCTTCGGGCTCACGGAACCGGGCGGGGGCTCCGACGCCGGCGCCGCGCGCACCACCGCGCGCCTGGACGATGGGACCTGGGTCGTGAACGGCTCCAAGTCCTTCATAACCAACTCCGGCACGCCGATCACATCGTTCGTGACGGTGACGGCGCTCACCAACGATCCCGGTGAGGAGCGCGAGACGTCGGCGATCATCGTGCCCGCCGACACCAAAGGTTTCGAGGTGGGGAAGCCCTATCGCAAGATGGGCTGGTGGCACTCGGACACCCACGAGCTGTCGTTCGCCGATTGCCGCGTGCCCGAGGAGAACCTCCTCGGGGAGCGCGGCAATGGTTTCAAGAACTTCCTGCGGATCCTCGAGGATGGGCGGATCGCGATCGCGGCGCTGGCAACCGGTCTGGCACAGGGGTGCGTCGACGAGTGCCTCTCCTACGTGCACGAGCGCACGGCGTTCGGTCGTCCGATCGGGAGCTTCCAGGCCCTGCAGTTCAAGCTGGCCGATATGGCAACCAAGGTCGAGCTGGCTCGCCAGGCTTACTACCGGGCCGCGTGGCTGAAGGAACAGGGCCGCCCGTACCGGAAGGAATCGGCCATGGCCAAGCTGTACGCCTCGGAGATCGCCGTCGACGTCGCACGGGACGCGGTGCAGATCCATGGCGGCTATGGGTACATCGAAGAGTTCCCGGTGTGCAGACACTTCCGCGACTCGAAGATCCTCGAGATCGGCGAGGGGACGTCCGAGGTGATGCGGATCCTGATCGCGCGCGAGCTCGGTCTGCCGTCCGCTTGAGCGAGCTCGCCGCGACGCTCTTGCTCGTCTCGGATCCCGGCGAGCTCGAGGAAGCCGTCGCCGAGGCGCGCGCCGGAGGGAGCGTCGGTCTCGACACGGAATTCCTCAGGGAGAAGACCTACAAGGCCAAGCTCTGTCTCTTGCAGCTGGCCACCCGGCGCGCCATCTATCTCGTCGATCCTCTCGCCGGGCTCGACCTCCGGGAGGTGGGGGACCTCATCTCCGACCCGGCGGTCGAGGTGGTGGTGCATGCGGGCCGCCAGGACTTCGAGCTGTTCTACGTCGGCTGGGGGATCGTCCCGCGCAACGTGTTCGACGTCCAGGTTGCCGCCGGCTTCGCCGGGCTCGGCGGGTCGCTGCCCTATGGCCGGCTCGTGCAGGCGGCCACCGGCGTCGCCCTGGAGAAGGGCGAGTCCTACAGTGACTGGTGCAAGCGTCCCTTGACACCCTCGCAACTGGACTACGCCGCCGACGATGTTCGCTATCTCCTTCCGGCCAGAGAGCACCTCGGGGCGCGCCTGGAGCAGATGGGGCGCACGGACTGGGTCCGGGAGGAGATGAAGTTGCTCGAGGATCCCGCGACCTATTCGATCGACGTCAACGAGGTCTGGCGGAAGGTCTCGGGACGCGGATCGCTCAGTGGTCGTCAGGTGTCGGTCCTGCGCGAGCTCGCTCGTTGGCGCGAAGAGACCGCCTTGCGACGAGACATCCCGCGCGGCTGGGTGGTCAAGGACCAGGTCCTCGTGGAGCTCGCGCGCCGGGCTCCCACCGCGGCCGCG
>JBHENN010000100.1:0-23540 GCA_046262015.1 Actinomycetota bacterium
CTAGAGATCGACCGGTGGTTTCGGCAGCGCCGACAGCAGGTTCGCCATCTCGATCGCGACCTGAGCCGCCTCGAAACCCTTGTTCCCGAGCTTGCCCCCGGCGCGGTCGGCCGCCTGGGCGGCATCCTCGGTCGTGAGGACGCCGAACGCGATCGGGATCCCGGTATCGAGGCTCGCCCGCAGGATGCCCTGAGCGGCCTGGCCGGCGACGTGGTCGAAGTGCGGGGTCTCGCCGCGGATGACCGCGCCGAGGCACACCACCGCGTCTACCTCGCCGGATGCGGCGTGGCGGGCCGCCGCGAGGGGGAGCTCGAAGGCTCCCGGGACCCACGTGACCGAGATGTCGTCGTCGGCGACCTCGTGGCGCAGGAGACAGTCGAGCGCGCCGTCTACGAGGCGCTTGCTGATCGTCTCGTTGAACCGGCTCGCGACCACGGCCACACGCAGGTGGCGCCCGGCCAGCCGTCCTTCGTTCACGCGCGTCATCGGGCTTCCTCCCCTTCGAGCTGTTCAACAGCTTCCAGCCGGCCATCCAGCTGTCCCTCGAGCTGCTCCTCGAGCTCGACCGCCTCGGCCAGTGCGCCCAGGATATGGCCGAGCTTCTCCTGCTTGGTCTGGAGGTAGCGCAGGTTCTCCTCGTTGGGGGCGCTCTCGAGCGGGACCCGCTCCACGATCTTGAGGCCGTAGCCCTCGAGACCGGCCCGCTTCGTCGGATTGTTCGTCAGAAGGCGCATGGTCGACACCCCGAGGTCGGCGAGTATCTGCGCCCCTACGCCGTAGTCGCGCGCATCCGGCGAGAAGCCGAGCTCGAGGTTGGCCTCCACCGTGTCGAGCCCCCCGTCCTGAAGCGCGTACGCCTCGAGCTTGTGGCGGAGCCCGATCCCTCGTCCCTCGTGCCCGCGGATGTACACCAGGACGCCGGAGCCCGCCGCATCGATCCTCTGCAGGGCTTCTTTCATCTGGGACCCACAGTCGCAGCGCAGACTGCCGAGGACGTCGCCGGTGAAGCACTCGGAGTGGACGCGCACGAGCACCTCGTCCTTGCCGGCAGGCTCGCCCTTCACCAAGGCCATGTGCATGCGGCCGTCGTGCGACTCGTACGCGATCGCGCGGAAGGTCCCGAACGCGGTCGGGATGCGGGCCTCGGTGACGCGGTGCACCAGCTTCTCGTAGCGGCGTCGGTAAGCGATCAGGTCGGCGATCGACACGATCCGCAGTTGGTGACGCTTCGCGAATGTCTCGAGGTCGGTCAGCCGGGCCATCGTGCCGTCCTCGTTCACAACCTCGCACAGAACGCCGGCCGGGTAGAGACCGGCGAGGCGAGCGAGGTCGACCGACGCCTCGGTGTGACCGGCGCGCCGGAGCACGCCGCCTTCGAGGTACCGCAGCGGGAAGATGTGTCCCGGCCGGGCGAGGTCGTGAGGCTTGGTCGCCTGATCTATCAGCGCCGCGATCGTGGCCGCACGATCCGAGGCCGAGATGCCGGTCGTCGTGCCGGCTCGCGCGTCGACGCTGATCGTGAAGGCGGTCCCCATCGACTCGGAGTTGTCCGGCGCCATCAGCGGCAGGTTGAGCGCGGCGAGGCGCTCCGCCTCCATCGGCACGCAGATGATGCCCGAGCAATGGCGGACCATGAAGCCGACGTGCTCGGCGGTCACCTTCTCGGCCGCCAGGACCAGGTCACCTTCGTTCTCCCGGTCCTCGTCGTCGACGACGATCACCATCTTGCCGGCGCGGATGTCGGCGACGGCGTCCTCGATGCTCGACAGGGGCATGTCAGCTCCCTTCCATGAGTCTCTCGATGTACTTGCCTACGACGTCGACCTCGATGTTGACGGTGGAACCGACCCCGAGCTCGCCCAGATTGGTGACCTCCAGGGTGTGCGGGATCAGAGCCACCTGGAAGCCGTCCGAGCTCACCTCCACGATGGTCAGCGAGGACCCGTTCACGGCCACGGAGCCTTGCGGGACGAGGTACCGAAGCGCATGCCGGGGAGCGGCCAGCCACATCCGCCGCGTCCCGCCCTCGTCGTCCACGGCGACGACCTCGGCGGTCGCGTCGACGTGGCCCTGGACGAGATGCCCCCCGATCCGATCCGCGAGCCGGGCGGGCAGCTCGAGGTTGACCCGGCGCCCGCGCCGCAGCCGCCCGAGCGTGGTCCGCGACAAGGTCTCGTCCATGACGTCCGCTTCGAAGCTCCGGCGGCGGGCAGTGCGCGCGGTCAGGCACACGCCGTCGACCGAGACCGAGTCCCCCCGCTTGAGCGCCCGTGCGACCGCGGGGGCCTTGATCGTCAGCTTCATCACCCCGCGGCGCGTGCGGGCCGCCGTGACCTCACCGCTCGCGGCGACGATGCCCGTGAACATCAGGGCCGCCCCAGCACGATCTTGACGTCGTCGCCGAGCCGGACCGAGTCGAGCGTCACCCAGCGGCGAGCCCCGGCGAGCGAGTCGATCCCGAGATCGCCGATGCGGCCGGCGGCCTCCGCTCCCCCGCCGGCGAGGACCGGGCCGTAGTACAGCTCGAGACGGTCGACGAGCGCGGCGCGGAGCAGCGACGTCGCCAGCGCGGGGCCGCCTTCGCAGTAGACCTCGAGGAACCCGCGGTCGCCCAGCGCGTCGAGGAGGCAGCCGAGGTCGACCCCTTCGGAGGCGACCGGCAAGAGCAGGACCTCGGCGCCGGCCTCCTTCCATGCGATCTGCGGTTCGTGCGGGACCGTCGGGACCGATGCGGCTATGACCGTCCCGGGCGCGAACAGAGCGCGGGTCGCAGGCACGCGGCCCGACGCGTCGACGAAGACGCGCGCCGGTTGGCGCGTCGTATCGACGCCGCGCGCCGTGAGCCGGGGGTCGTCGGCGAGGACGGTCCCGGCGCCCACCAGGATCGCGTCAACCCGGGCACGCCGGCCGTGGACGTCGCGCAGCGCCTCGGGCCCGGTGATCCGCCGGTTGGCACCCGGTGGTGCGGCCGCGTAGCCGTCGAGCGTGAGAGCGAGCTTGAGGGTGACCAGCGGCCGGCCGGTGGCTCGGTGGTGGAGGTAGGGAGCGTTGATCCGGCGCGCCTCGTCTTCGAGCACGCCCGTGGTGACCTCTACGCCTCGCCGGCGCAGTAACGCGTGGCCCCGGCCGGCGACGCGCGGGTCGGGGTCCTCGAGCGCGCTGACCACCCGCACGACCCCCGCGTCGGCCACCGCGGGGGCGCACGGCGGGGTGCGACCATGATGGGCGCACGGCTCCAGGTTCACGTACAGGGTGGCGCCCCGGGCATCGGCCCCCGCCAGGGCGGCCCGTTCGGCGTGGTCGGTCCCCGCGCCCCGGTGGGCGGCCCTCGCCACCACCTCGCCGGCGCGCACGAGCACGGCGCCGACCTGCGGGTTGGGAGAGCTGAACGGCGCGGATCGGGCGAGCGCGATCGCCTCTCGTATGTAGCGCTCGTCCTCGCCGTGCACGCGGACCTCCAGTCCAGGTCCTCCGGGGGCACGCGTGCCCGGCAAGGCCGCGAACGGTCCGCGGCGCGCCGGTACCCGCCTCTTCTCCCATCCGGACTGTGCGGCTCGCAGCCGTTCACCGTCGGTCCCGGGATCGCACCGGGTCAACCGCCTCGAGCGTTGCCTTCGCCCGAGGAGGCTCGCGGACTGTCACCGCCGGTCGGGTATCTCACCCTGCCCCGAAGAGGCCTGCACCGAGTATAGGCGCAGGCCGCCTCCGGATCAGTCGAAGCGTTCGCCCGGTGTCGGGCGCAGGCCCCGTGCGGCCTCGTCGCCTCCCATGCGACGCCGCCCCGCGGGCTGCACCTCCAGCACCCGCAGCACACCCCGTCCGGTCCCGACCCGCAGGCCGGAGGTGGCGTCGATCTCCCCGGGCACGAGGCGGCCGCCGTCCGGCTCGGCTGCGGCCCGGGCGATCCTCACGCGACCGCCTCTCAAGCTCGTCCACGCGCCCGGCGCGGGCTCGAGGGCGCGCACGAGATCGGCGATGCGCTCCGCCGGCTGCGACCAGTCGATGCGCCTCTCCTCGCTCGAGATCTTCGGGGCGTAGGTTGCGCGGGCGTGGTCTTGCTCGATCGGCACGAGGCCTCCCTCTGCGTACCCGGCGAGTGTCTCGACCAGCAGCGGTGCGCCGAGGTGCGCGAGGCGCTCGCCGAGCTCGCCCGCCGTGTCGTCGGGCGCGACCGGGACGGCGCGGGTCGCGAGGACGGGTCCTTCGTCCATGCCCTCGGTGAGGACCATGACCGATACCCCGGTCTCCGTGCAGCCGTCCATCAGACAACGCGCCACAGGAGCGGCGCCGCGGTAGGCGGGCAGGAGCGAGAAGTGCAGGTTGACGAACCCGAGGTCGGGCACTCGCAGCAATGCGCCCGGGAGGATCTTCCCGTAGGCGACAACCGTGGCGACGTCGGGAGCCAGCGCCTGTAGCTCGTCGTGGAGGTCCGGGTCGCGCGCGCTCTCGGGCTGCAGGACCTCAAGCCCCGCCTCGAGCGCCGCCACCTTGACCGGGGCCGGGCGTGTCTTAAGGTTCCGCCCGGCCGGACGATCTGGGTTGGTGACCACCGCGGCGACCTCGATGTCCGAGGCGAGGAGCGCGTCGAGGCTGGGGACGGCCCATGCGGGCGTCCCGAAGAACACGGTTCTCAGAGGGTCTCCCCCGAAGGCGGCGGTGCCGGGGGTGGAGCCAGACCGAGCGCCTGCTCGCGCAGCGTCCGCAAGGCCTCGGCGCGCCGGGCGTCGTCCAGGTGGTCGATGAACAGGACCCCGTCCAGGTGGTCGACCTCGTGCTGGACCACCCGAGCGAGGAGCTCCGCGACGTCCATCGCGACCGGACGGCCGTACTCGTCGATCCCCTCGACGCGGACCTCGGCCGGGCGCTCGACCGTGAAGTAGAGCCCCGGTAGGGACAGGCAGCCTTCCTCCCACTCCACCTTCTCCGAGGACCGTCCGCTGATCACCGGGTCGATCACCGCTCCGGAGTGCTCCTCCACCTCCCACACGAACACGCGCTCCAGCACGCCGACCTGCGGGCCTGCCAGACCGACGCCGGGAGCCGCGCGCATCGTCTCGAGCATGTCGACGACAAGACGCCGCTGCACGTCGGTGACGCGTCCCACCTCCCTCGCTCGCTCGCGAAGCACGGGGTCCCCGAAGGTTCGGATGGGCAAGATCGCCACGGAAGGACCTCGTCGTCTCAGCGGGGGTCGACGTCCACCCGCAGCCGGCTACCTGCCGGCGTCCGGGGCAGGATATCTCCGAGCCGTGCGGCCACCACTTCGGCCGCGTGGCACTTGACCAGTATCTGCAGCGCGCCGCGTTCCGACGCCGGGACGCCGGCACGCGCGGGCAGGGCGATCGGCCCCAGGACCCGTCCGCCCTCGGAGCGGGCCGCGCCGGTGGCGGCCTCGACCAGCGCGGCCGCGGCCGGACCCGAGGCGGTGACCTTCACCAACTCGGAGTAGGGAGGGTAGGAGAGCTCGCGCCTCTGCTCCAGCTCACGGTCGAGGAAGTAGCCGTAGTCCGCCCTGGCGACCGCCTGCACCGCGTGGTGGCCGGGCTCGGCCGTCTGGATCAACAGACGGCCTCCTCGGTCCGCGGGCCCCGCCCACCGGGCCATCTCCGCCAGCGCCTGGTAGGCGCGCTCCGCCGCCCTGAAGTCGGGACGTCTGATCAACGCGTCGGCATCGAGCACCCCAACGAGCGCGACGTCCGGACGCACCGTCTCTTTGGTGCCGATCCAGGTAGTGACGTAGATGTCCGGCGCGGGAGCACCGTCCTCGACGGGGCCACCCGAGGGGGCCGCGTCGGCCCGACGTACGACCGCACGAGGGAACGACGCTGCGATCTGCTCGGCGAGCCGTTCGCTGCCGGCTCCCATGTAGGCGAAGTCCGCGGAGCCGCAGTGCGCGCAGGCCTCGGGCGGAGGGGCCTGGTTGCCGCACCGAGGACAGCGCATGCGGCGCGGGGAACGGTCGAGGAACATCCCGGCCTCGCAGACCTCGCACCGCACGGAGCGCCGGCAGCCGGTGCACCACAGCGACCGCGCGTAGCCGCGCGCCGGTGCCAGGAGCGCGACCCGCTCGCCGGCGGCGAGGCAGTCACGGACGCGCACGTGGAGATCGTGTGACAGCGCGCGGTCGGGCGGATGCTCGAGCAGCTCGACGATCGGGCGGGCGCCTCGCTCGGTCTGGCGCGCCGGCTCGACCGAGCCGAACGCCCCGGAACGCGCCCGCTCGCCGGTCTCGACCGACGGGGTCGCGCTGACGAAGACGCAGACCGCGTCCTGCAGGGCGGCTCGCCGCACGGCGACGCAGCGGGCGTCGTAGCGGGGAGCGCGGTCCTCCTTGTAGGTGATGTGGTGCTCCTCGTCGACGACGAGCAAGCCCAGCCGCGGTGACGGGGCGAAGACCGCGGAGCGTCCCCCCGCGCCGACCAGTTCGCCGCCGGCCAAGCGGAACCACCCCGCCGACCTGTGGTGGTCTGAGGTCCCGGAGTCGAGACGGGCCAGCGACGGGAACGCGGTCTGCAGCGCGGCGATGACCGCGGAACCGTGGTGGACCTCGGGGACGCACACGAGCGCGGCGCGCCCCGTGGAGGCGGCCGCCGACACCAGCTCGGCGATCGCCCGGCCACGATCCTCGTCCGCGGCCGCGCGCAGGCACCACGGTCCGCCCGCGGAGCGCGCGATCGCGGCGAGCAGCTCGGTGCCTCCCCGGTAGCGAGAGACCAGGCGAGGTTCCAGGCGCGCGGGTACCGAAGCGAGGGCGGGAAGCGCAACACGTACGCGCGGAGGGACGGCGCGCTCGAACGCCCGCCCCAGCGGCGCCGCGTACCGGCGCGCTACCCAGCGAAGGAGGTCGGGCATCGGCGGCGGCGCGACCGGCGCGGGACCGACCACCGCCTTCACCTCGGCGAGCTCGCCGTCGGCGGCGCGGTTGTCCAACGCGACCACGATGCCTCGCACCGAGCGGTGTCCGAAGGGCACGCGCACCAGCGAGCCGGCCTGTACCTGCCCGGCGAGGCCGGCCGGGATCAGGTAGGTGAAAGCCCGGTCGAGCCGCCACGCGGGCACCAGTGGGACCACCGACGCGACGCTCAGAGATGCGAGGGCAGCCGTCGGGGGCGGCGCCGCAGGTTCAGCCGGCGAGCTGCCGGAGCTCATCGGCGCGGTCGGTGCGCTCCCACGTGAAGTCCTTGTCCGACCGGCCGAAGTGCCCGTAGGACGCCGTGTTCTGGTAGATCGGCCTGCGCAGGTCGAGGTCGCGGATGATGGCCGCCGGCCGCAGGTCGAAGCACTCGTCTATCGCCGCGAGGATCTTGTCGGGGGCGACCTTCTCGGTCCCGAACGTCTCGATCGAGATCGAGATCGGGCGCGCCACGCCGATGGCGTAGGCGATCTGCATCTCGAAGCGGTCGGCCAGACGCGCCGCGACCACGTTCTTCGCGACGTGACGGGTGGCGTAGGCCGCGGAGCGGTCGACCTTGGTGGGGTCCTTGCCCGAGAACGCGCCGCCACCATGGCGGGCCATCCCGCCGTAAGAGTCGATGATGATCTTGCGTCCGGTGAGGCCGGTGTCGGCGCGCGGCCCGCCTATCTCGAACACCCCGGTCGGGTTCACCAGGACCTTGAGATGGTCGGCGTCGAGGGTCGGCGGGATCAGCGGCTCGATGACGTGCTGGATCAGGTCGGGCTTCAGCAGGGTCTCGATGTCCACGTTGGGCTGGTGCTGCGTCGAACACACGACCGTGTCGAGGGTGACCGGACGGATCCCCTCGTATCCGATCGTGACCTGCACCTTGCCGTCGGGGCGGAGGTAGGGAAGGATCCCCGCCTTGCGCACCTCCGAGAGCCGTTGGGCGAAACGGTGCGCGAGCCATAGCGGCATCGGCATCAGGTCGTCGTTGTCCCGGCACGCGAACCCGAACATCATCCCCTGGTCGCCCGCCCCCTGGGTGTCGAGGGTCTCGTCGGCCGCCTCCCCGGTGCGGCCCTCGAGGGACTCGTCGACGCCCACCGCGATATCGGGCGACTGCTCCTGGATCGCCACCACGACGCCGCAGGTCTCGCCGTCGAAGCCCACCTTCGAGCTTGTGTAGCCGATGTCGGTGATCGTCCGGCGCACCACGGCAGGGACGTCGACGTAGGTCGAGGTGGTGATCTCACCGGCCACCACGACGAGTCCGGTAGTGAGAAGCGTCTCGCACGCGACCCGCCCGAAAGGGTCGTCGGCGAGGATCTCGTCGAGGACCGCGTCTGAGATCTGATCGGCCATCTTGTCGGGGTGGCCCTCGGTGACGGACTCGGACGTGAACGGCTTGAGAGCGCCGGAGGGGGTCATCGGCGCATCCTAAGCCGCCCCAGACGAGCTACGGCTGCGCCAGGAGCCGGGTGGCCTGGTCGAGCAAGGCCTCGGCCAGTGCAACCTTGGTGACGAGGCCGACGTCGGTCACTCCGCGGGCCGTAGCGATGACCGCCCGGTTCGTGGGGACCTCGAAGCCGGAGTCCGCGCTCCCGACGTCGTTGGCCACGATCACGTCGGCGCCCTTGGCGACGCGCTTCTGCTCGGCGAGGGCCGCGAGACGTCCGGGGTTGGGCTCGGTCTCGGCGGCGAAGCCGATCAGGAGGGCGCCGGGCTTGCGCGCGTCGGGAGAGTGCCCGAGCTCCGCCAGGATGTCGGGGGTGGGAGCCAGCACGACCTCGGGCGGTCCCTGAGCCTTCTTGAGCTTCTTGGTGGAGCTCGTCACCGGCTTGAAGTCGGCGACGGCCGCCGCCTTCACGATGATGTCGGCATCGGCGGCGACCGCGAAGACCGCCTCGCGCATCTCGTCGGCGGTCTTGACGAAGACCGCGTCGATGCCCGAGGGGAGCTCGAGCGTGGTGGGGCCCGATACGAGCGTGACCTTGGCTCCTCGTTCGAGCGCCTCGCGCGCGATCGTGTAGCCCATCAGCCCCGAGGACCGGTTGGAGATGTAGCGGACCGGGTCGATCGGCTCCTGCGTGCCTCCGGCCGTCACCAGCACCCTGCGACCGGTCAACGACAGCGCCCGCCCCAGCGCCCGGTGCGCCGCCGCCGTGATCTCGTCGGGCTCGGCCATACGGCCCGGGCCGCGGTCGCCCGACGACAGCGGTCCACTCGCCGGTCCCACGATGTGGACGCCGCGCCCGGCCAGCGTCGCTGCGTGCTCCTGGGTCGCGGGGTGCTCCCACATCTCGGTGTGCATCGCGGGGGCCACCACTATCGGAGCTCGGGCGGTCAGCACGACCGCGGAGAAGAGGTCGTCGGCCAGGCCCAAGGCCATCTTCGCGAGCGCGTTGGCGGTCGCGGGGGCCACCACCACGACGTCGGCCCCGCGCGCGATCTCGACGTGGGGGACCTCGGGGGCGGTCCCGAACAGCTCGGTGTGGACGGGGTTGCCGGTCAGCGCGGCGAACGTCTGGGCCCCGACGAAGTGCTCGGCGGAGCGGGTCATCACGACGCGGACGTCGGCGCCGGCCTGCGCGAGGTCGCGTGCCACGTAGGCGACCTTGTATGCCGCTATCCCACCGGTGACGCACAGCACGACGGTGCGCCCCTGGAGCGACGGGCCGTCGGCGTCCATGGAACCGGGGCTACTTGATCCCGTCGACGGTCCGCTCGTAGCCGACCTTGCCCTCGGCGATCTCCTGAAGGGCGATCGAGAGCGACTTGGGCGCCCGGTCGGCCCGCAGGGGGATCTGCGGAGGCGTGAACTCGGCGGTGCCCTCGCCGAGCTGGTTGAAGTAGGAGTTGACCTGGCGGCTCCGCTTGGCGGCCAGGATCACGAGGGTGTACTTGGAGTCGACGTCCTCGAGGAGCGATTCGATCTGGGGCTCGATCACGAAGGGGTCCCTTCCTGGTCCGGGTCTCGCTGGTGTGCCTCCAGTATACGGACCAGGTCGCCTACGGCCGCCTCCACGTCGTCGTTCACGATGATGTGGTGGTAGGAGCCCTTGCTCTTGACCTCGTCGTAGGCGGCTCGCAGGCGCTCCGAGAGGGCCTGTGGGTCCTCGGTGCCCCGTCCCCGCAGGCGCAGGAACAGCTCGTCCAGGGACGGCGGCTCGATGAAGACGAGCACCGCGTCGCCCCGGGCGTGCTTCATCGACAAAGCCCCCTGGATATCGAGCTCGCACACGACGTCCCGCCCCGACGACAGTGCGTCCTCCACCGGTCTCCGGGGGGTGCCGTAGAGGTTCCCGTAGACCTCGGCCGACTCGAAGAACTCGCCCCGGTCGCGCATCCCGACGAACTCGCCCGGTGTGATGAAGTGGTAGTCGATGCCGCTGCGTTCCCCCGGGCGCGCCGGGCGTGTCGTCGCCGAGATCGAGAGGATCAGATCGGGCCGCCGGTGCAGCAGCTCCCGGACAACGGTGCCCTTGCCGGCGCCCGACGGCCCCGAGATGACGAACAGACGCCCCTCCGCGGGGCGGTCGCGGCCCATCGGGAGCGGACCTACCTCCGGGCGAACTCGTCCAGCAGGTTCTCCCTCTGCTTCGCGCCGAGGCCTCGCATCCGCCGCGACTCGGAGATGTCCAGCTTCTCCATCAGCTTGCGCGCCCGCACCCGCCCGACCCCCGGTAGCGACTCGAGCACGGTGGACACCTTCATCTTCCCGACGATCTCGTCGCCGGTGCGTTCGATCAGCTCCTTGAGGTTAGTCCGTCCGCTCTTCAGCTGCCCCTTGAGGTCGGCTCGCTTCCGCCGCGCGACCGCGGCCTTCACCAGCGCATCGCGTCGTTGCTCTTCGGACAGTGGCGGAGGTAGAGGCATGGGACGGGTCCCCCTTCTCGTTACGCGGCGACTCTGCGGATGGGCATCGAGTGGCGTGGATGGAGGCACCAGCCCTCGTCCACGAGACGGAGCGGATTATAGGCAGGGGCCCCCGGCGCCGCCAGCGGTCGCGCTCCCGGCAGGTCGCGGATGCGCCCCTTTTTGTGCGCGGTCCCCTACGCTGTGAGCCTTCGGCTGCCCGGGTCGTCCAGAGGTTGGTTCGCGTCGCACAACGGGCACGCATCCTCCGGCCACGACGCCACGTGCAGCTTGAGGAGCGCACGCAGCGGCGCGCCGAGATCCACCGGGCGAGCCGGGTCCCCGCGGTCGATCAGCGCACCGACACCCACCACGCGCGCGCCGGCGGCTGTGGCCAGGTCTACGACCGCGCGCGCCGACCCTCCCGTGGTAACGACGTCCTCGACCACGAGCACGCGTTCGTGAGGCGCGATCTGGAAGCCGCGCCGCAGGACCAACGCGTCTCGCTCGCGTTCCGCGAAGATCATGCGAGCCTCGGCCGCGAGTGCGGTCGCGAAACCGAGGACCACCGCGCCGACCGCGGGACTTGCGACGACGTCGAATCCGCCGTCGAAGCGCTGGGCGATCGTCTCGCCGAACCTCTGCGCGAGACGCGGGTCCTCGAGCGCCCGGAACTTCTGGACGAACAGATCCGAGTGGCGCCCGGAGGACAAGCGGAAGTGACCCCCCAGGATGGCGCCCTTGCGGACGAGGACGTCCTCGATCTCCGCCGGGTTCACCGGCGCAGGTCGGCCAGCAGTCGGCGCGCCGCCTCGGCTGGATCGGCGGCGCGGGTGATAGGCCTGCCTACCACCAGGATGTCGGCGCCGGCTTCGAGCGCCGCCCTCGCCGTCGAGGTCCTCCTCTGGTCGTCGCCCGGAGCGCCCGGACGGATCCCCGGCACGACTAGGAGGGGGCCGCCGTCGGCCACACTCCCGAAACGGCCCCTGACGGCGGCGACGTCCAGTGGCGAGCACACCAGGCCCCGGAGCCCTGCCTCGACCGCGAGGTCGGCGAGTTGGAGCACCGCCTTCTCGGGCGGCAGTGCGAACCCCACCCGGGCCAGCGCCGCGTCGTCGAGGCTGGTGAGGATCGTGACCGCGAGCACGGTGAGGTGCTCGGCCGCGGCGGCCGCGGCGGCCGCCAGCATCTCGGGTCCACCCGAGGCATGGACCGTGATGTAGCCGGCACCGAGGCGTCCCGCCGCGTCCACGGCCCCGGTCACCTGCGCGGGGATGTCGTGGAGCTTGAGGTCGAGGAACACCGGCCGGCGCGCCGACACCGCGGGCACCACCTCGGGTCCGAGGCTCGTGAACGCGGTGAGCCCGATCTTGAACATGCCGGTCACCGGCTCGAGCGCGTCGACCAACCGGTCGATCTCGGCACGATCGTCCGTGTCCAGCGCGACGGCGAGTGGGTTCACTATCCCTCCAGCTTGAGAGCGCCGACGAGGTCGCCGATCTGCTCGACGCCGTGACGGGCCATATAGCGGTGGATCCCCGCAGCGACCTCCATCGCGGCCCGCGGGTTGGCGAAGTTGGCGGTTCCCACCGCGACCGCCGAGGCTCCGGCCAGGATGAGCTCGAGGGCATCCCCCGCGGTCGCGATCCCTCCCTGGCCGATCAGCGGGACGTGGGGGAAGGCGCGGTGGACCTCGTGCACGGCGCGTACGGCGATCGGCCGTATGGCGGGGCCGGACAGGCCGCCGACCGTGCCGGCGAGCCGCGGCTTGCGTGCCTCGATGTCGATCGCCATCCCGAAGACCGTGTTGACGAGCGACAGACCGTCGGCCCCGGCACCGAGCGCGGCGTCGGCGATGTCGGTGAGGGACGTGACGTTGGGCGAGAGCTTGGCGTACACGGGGACACGTTTGAGCGCGCCCTTGACGCCCTCCATCACCTCGGCGGTGGACGCCGCCGAGTGAGCGAACATGTTGTTGCGGTCTTCGAGGTTCGGGCACGAGATGTTGACCTCGACGCCGGCGATCCCCCGCGCTCCGGTCCGCAGCTTGTTCGACACCCGGACGAAGTCCTCGACCGTGTTTCCCGCGATCGAGGCGAACACCTTCGCCCCGCGCTTCAGGAGCCACGGAAGGTCCTCGGCCATGAAGTGGTCGACGCCCTTGTTCTGGATGCCGATCGCGTTCAGCATCCCCGATGGCGTCTCGCACATCCGGGGGGTCGGCTTGCCCTTCCACGGCGTGATCGTCATGGACTTCACGATGACCCCACCAAGCTTGGACAGGTCGACGAACGCACTACCCTCCCGTCCCGCACCGAACGTGCCCGACGCGACCAGCACGGGGTTGGCGAGTTCGACCCCGGCGAGCGTGATCCCGAGTTGCGGCGCCATCAGTTGCCCGGAGGAGCGTGTTCCCCGGCGGCCCCGAGGAGAGCCGTCTGGCGCACCGGGACGCCCGCGGGCGCCAGCTCGGCGCCGTCGGTGGACAGGGGTTCGAGCGCGGCGTCCCAGATCACGCTTCCTCCGTTGAACACCGGTCCCTCGGTGCACGAGCGCGCGTACACGACCGGGTCGTCGGTCGGGTCCGACCGCTTGGCCGTTCGCCGTACCGGCATCACGCACGTCATACACACGCCGTAGCCACAGGCCATCAGCTCCTCGACCGCCACCTGGACGGGGATCTTGCGGGCGACGCAGTCCCGCGCGACCGCGGCCAGCATCGCGTGGGGACCGCACGTGTAAACGATCTCGGTCCCCCCCTTCTCGATCATCTCGCCGAGGACGTCGGTCACGCGGCCCTTGTCGCCGGCGCTCCCGTCTTCGGTCGTTATCCGGCACACCGACGCGACCCGGCGCGCCTCGATCTGGTTCAGGAGCAATCCCACGCTTCGGGCGCCGAGGATCACATCCACGCGGTGGCCCTCGTTACGCAGCTCGTCGGCGAGGAAGAACAGCGGCGTGGCGCCGATCCCACCCCCGACCAACAGGCAGTGGGCGCGCGACTTGGGGAGCAGGAAGCCTCGCCCGAGCGGGCCGATCAGGTCCACGCTCGCGTGACCGCGCAGCTGGGACAGGTAGTGCGACCCCGGGCCCCGGACGTCGAAGACGATCTCGATCGTCGAGGCCCAACCTCCCCGTTTGTTCACGCGGTAGACCGAGAAGGGCCGGCGCAGGATGTGCGCGCGGTCCTCGCCGCACTGGATGTTGACGAACTGGCCGGGACGGATGCGCGCGCCGATCTCCGGGGCGACGATCGTCAGCGAGTGGTAGTACTCCCCGTACTTCTTGTGCGACAGCACCTCGCCGCTCGCCATCAGCACGCGGCGGCCTCCCCGGGTAGGGACCGGCCGTCGGCGGAGAGGAACGACTGCAACGAGCGAACGCCGACCTCGCCGCCGATCAACGCTTCGATCCCCTGTACGCACGCCGCCATGCCGGCCAGCGTCGTGATGCACGGGACCCCCGCGGCCACGGTCGCGGTACGGATGAAGTAGCCGTCGGAGCGCGCCCCGCGCCCGAACGGCGTGTTGAACACGAGGTCGACCTCGCCGGCGCTGATGCGATCCACCAGGTTGCGGGCGTGGCCCTCGGACACCTTGGGCACGACCTCAACCTCCACCCCCGCCCGACGGAGCACCTGCGCGGTGCCGGTGGTGGCCAGCAGCTCGAAGCCGAGGTCCTGCAGCCTCTTCGCGGGGAAGATGATCGCCCGCTTGTCGCGGTTGGACACCGATAGAAAGACGCTTCCCTTGACGGGCAGGCGCACGCCGGCGGCGGTCTCGGCCTTGGCGAACGCGAGGCCGAAGTTCGAGTCGATCCCCATCACCTCTCCGGTCGACCGCATCTCGGGACCGAGGACGATGTCGAAGCCGGGGAACCTCTCGAACGGCATCACGGCTTCCTTCACGGCGACGTGCCCGAGGCCGTCGTGCCCCCGGCTCCGGGCCGGGACGAGGCCCTCCGTCCGCAGGTTGGCGATCGTCGAGCCGGCCATGATTCGAGCGGCCGCCTTCGCCAGTGGGACCCCGGTCGTCTTCGAGGTGAACGGCACGGTCCGGGACGCGCGTGGGTTCGCCTCGAGCACGAACACCTGCTCGTCCTTGACCGCGAACTGGATGTTGAGGAGGCCGCGCACGTCGAGGGCGCGCGCGATCGCGTCGGTGTGCGAGATCACCTGGTCGATCTGGTCCTCGCCGAGCGTGAACGGTGGAAGGGCGCACGCCGAGTCCCCTGAGTGGATGCCGGCCTCCTCGATGTGCTCGAGGACCCCGCCGACGTAGAGCTCGGTGCCGTCGAACAACGCATCGCAGTCGACCTCGATCGCGCCCTCCAGGAAACGGTCGATCAGGACTGGGTGCTCGGGCGACACGTCGGCCGCGGTGGTCATGTAGCGCCGAAGCGTCGACTCCTCGTACACGATCTCCATCGCCCGTCCGCCGAGCACGTACGACGGGCGAACCAGGACCGGGTATCCGATCGACGCGGCGACCGACCGAGCGGCCTCGACCGACCGAGCCAGGCCGTTCGGCGGATGGGGAAGACCGAGGTCGGCGAGGAGGTCGCCGAAGCGCTCGCGGTCCTCGGCGCGGTCGATCGCATCGGGCGAGGTGCCCAGGATGGCCACCCCGGCCGCCGCGAGCCGCCGGGCGAGCTTCAACGGGGTCTGGCCGCCGAGCTGGACGATCACGCCCTCCGGTCGCTCCCGCTCGACGACGTTCATGACGTCTTCGTACGTGAGCGGCTCGAAATAGAGGCGATCGGACGTGTCGTAGTCGGTCGACACGGTCTCGGGGTTGCAGTTGAGCATGATCGTCTCGAAGCCCGCTTCCTTGAGGGCGAACGAAGCGTGCACGCAGCAGTAGTCGAACTCGATCCCCTGGCCGATGCGGTTGGGGCCGGACCCCAGGATCAGCACCTTCCGGCGGTCGCTGTCGAGGACCTCGTCTTCGTCCTCGTACGTCGAATAGTGGTACGGGGTCACGGCCTCGAACTCGGCTGCGCAAGTGTCGACCGTCTTGTAGGTCGGCAGGATCCCGAGCCCGGCGCGCACCGTGCGCACCGCATCCTCGGTCGTCCTGGCCAGGTCGGCGATCTGGCGGTCGGAGAAGCCCGCGCGCTTGGCGGCGCGCAGCGTGGCTGCATCGGTGGTCCCGGGGGGAAGCTCTTCGAGGGTGCGGCGGAGGCGGGCGAGGTGCGCGATCTGGTGCACGAACCACGGATCGATGCGGCTCACGCGTGCGGCCTCGTCGGGGTCGAGCCCGTCGTACAGGGCTTGCTCCAGGACCTGCAGGCGCACCTCGGTCGGTACCGCCAGCGCGTCGTCGAGCTCTTCGGGCAGCACCGCTGCGGTGCTCCCGGCGAACCCGTGGAGGTCGCGCTCGAGCGAGCGGAACCCCTTCTGGAGAGCCTCTGCGAACGTCCGCCCGATCGCCATCACCTCACCGACGGACTTCATCTTCGTCCCCAGGGTCTGGTCGGCGCCGGGGAACTTCTCGAACGACCAACGGGGGATCTTGACGACGACGTAGTCGATCGACGGCTCGAACGACGCCGGTGTCTTCTTCGTGATGTCGTTGTCGATCTCGTCGAGCGAGTAGCCGACCGCCAGCTTGGCGGCGATCTTGGCGATCGGGAAGCCGGTCGCCTTGGAGGCGAGGGCGCTCGACCGGGACACGCGCGGGTTCATCTCGATGACAACCCGCCGGCCCGTCTCGGGATGCACGGCGAACTGCACGTTGGATCCGCCGGTCTCGACCCCGATCGCCCGCATCACGCGGGCGCCGTCGTCGCGCATCCCTTGTAGCTCGACGTCCGTCAGGGTCATCGCCGGTGCCACGGTGATGGAGTCGCCGGTGTGCACCCCGAGAGGGTCGACGTTCTCGATCGAGCACACCACCACGACGTTGTCGTTGCGGTCGCGCATCAGCTCGAGCTCGAACTCCTTCCACCCGAAGATCGACTCCTCGACCAGGACCTCGCCGATGCTCGACAGGCGCAGACCCTCCGTCACGACGGTGCGGAGCTCGTCCGCGTCGCGCACGACGCCCGACCCGCCGCCCCCAAGGACGTAGGAGGGACGGATCACGACCGGGTAGGTCAGCCCCGCGGCCGCGGCCAGCGCCTCGTCGATCGAGTAGGCGAACGCCGAGCGCGGCAGGTCGAGACCCGCCTCGAGCATCGTCTGCTTGAACAGCCGGCGGTCCTCGGCGCGCCGGATCGACTCGGTCCCCGCCCCGATCAGCTCGACCCCGTAGGCGTCGAGCACGCCCGAGGACGACAGCGCCATGGCTACGTTCAGGCCGGTCTGGCCGCCGAGGGTCGGGAGGCACGCGTCGGGGCGTTCCCGCTCGATGATCTTGGCGACGTACTCCGGGGTGATCGGTTCGACGTAGGTCGCGTCGGCGAACGCGGGATCGGTCATGATCGTCGCGGGGTTCGAGTTGACCAGCACGACCTCGTAGCCCTCGTCGCGCAGGACCTTGCACGCCTGGACACCGGAGTAGTCGAACTCGCACGCCTGACCGATGACGATCGGACCCGATCCGATCAGCAGGATCTTGTGGATATCGGCTCGCTTCGGCATCAGCGGGCGTCCGTCTCCTCGAAGCTGAGGATCTCGACCCGGTTACCCGCGGGGTCGTGGGTGAAGCAGCGCTTCCGGCCGGGGATCGTGGGGGCTTGCTCGATGTGGCATCCGAGCTCGCGGATCCGCTGCACGATCGCGCCGAAGTCGTCAACCACGAGCCCGAAGTGGGCGGTGCGGTCGGGGTTGTGGTCCTCTATCGAGACGTGCACCTCCTGGTCCCCGACGCGGAACCACGCGCCCGCACCGGGACGGGTCCCATCGGGCTTGGGGATCCGCTGCAGGCCCAGCCCGCGCTCGTACCACTCGACCACGTCGTCCTCGAGCTCCTCGGGGGTCGTCACCATGACGTGGTCGACCCCCAGGATGGTGAAGCTCACGGCCGCATCACCGGCGCGTGGCACCCTTTGCCTCGGCCTTGCGCTTCTCTCGTTCCCGCTTCTTGCGCTGCCGGTCCCTCTTCCAGCGGGTGGGCTTGCGATCTCCCCGTCCCATCAGACGTTCACCTCCCGTCGCGAGCGTTCCGGTTGGAACTGCTCTATCAGCTTCCTGAAAGCTACGAACAGATAGCGCGAGTCGTGCGGGCCGGGCCCGGCCTCGGGGTGGTACTGGACGCTGTATGCCAGCCCCGGCACCTCGAGCCCCTCGACGGTCCCGTCGTTGAGGTTGACGTGGGTCAGGCGCGCGGCGGTGGCAGGGAGCGAGGCAGGGTCGACCGCGAACCCGTGGTTCTGGCAGGTGATCTCGATCCGGTCGGCGTCGAGTCGCTTCACCGGGTGGTTCGACCCGCGGTGCCCGAACGGCAGCTTGAAGGTCCTCGCCCCGGCCGCGAGCGCCAGGATCTGGTGGCCCAGGCAGATCCCGAAGATGGGCACCCGTCCGAGCAGCGCGCCGACGGTGGCGATCCCGCGTTCCACGGCGGCCGGGTCCCCGGGGCCGTTGGACAGGAACACCCCGGCGTAGCCGCCGGTGAGGAGCTCGTCCGCGCCGGCCGTGGCCGGAAGGACCGTTACGTCGAAGCCCCGGGCCACGAGCAGATCGAGGATGTTCCGCTTCATCCCGAAGTCGATGGCTGCCACGCGGTGACGCGGCGCGCCGGAGGGCGCCACATCGAGGGCCGCGGTCGCGAACGCCGACTCGGCGCCGGCCGCGTAACCGGGTCCGCTGCGAGCCGCCAGGGTCTCTTCGTTCCACTCATACGCGCTCGAGGTGGTCACCTCGAGCGTCAGGTCCAACCCGACCAGCGAGGGAGTCGCCCGGGCGGCTTCGACCAGCTCGTCGGGATCGGCCGGCGCAC
This sequence comes from Actinomycetota bacterium, assembly GCA_046262015.1. Lineage (GTDB taxonomy): Bacteria > Actinomycetota > CADDZG01 > CADDZG01 > WHSQ01 > JBHENN01. Next base: position 18,634 of record JBHENN010000100.1, read on the forward strand.
TAGATAGCGCCCCCCGAAGCGCGCCGCGCGACCTGAGGTGGCGGGTGAGGCGGAGGGTGTCCACGTCGGTCAGCCCGGGGATGCCGGCGCGCGTCAGGTAGTCATCGAGCGACCCGGTGGCTCGCCACGAAGAGAACGCGTGGGTGAGGTCGCGGACCACGAACCCTCTGACCCACGGCCGGGCGGACTGGTCGTCGTGCGCGTTGACCCCGGTATTGCCGATCTGCGGCGCGGTCATCGCGACGATCTGGCCGTGGTACGACGGGTCGGTCAGGACCTCCTGATAACCGGTCATCCCCGTGTTGAAGCAGACCTCTCCGGTCACCCGGCCCGGCGCGCCGAAGCCGGTCCCGGCGAACACGGTGCCGTCTTCGAGGCACAAGAGGCCCGGGCGGGCGTCCGCGCGGGTCATACGAGGGCCTCGTGCACGAGCTCTCCGTCCCGCACCGTCTGCCTCCCGCGAAAGAAGGTGTGGAGGACGCGTCCGCGCAGGGCGCGGCCGCCGAACGGGGTGTTGCCGGCCTTGCTGTGGAACCGGGCCGGGTCGACCGTCCACGCGGCGGCGGTGTCGAGTACGACCACGTTGGCCGGCCCGCCGACGCGCAGCGACCCCTGGTCGGCCAGCCCCAGCAGGCGCGCCGGGGTGGTCGACAGCAGCCGGAGGGCCGCGGGGAGGCTCAGATGGCCGGGCTCCACGAGCTCGGTCACGGTCAAGGCGAAGGCCGTCTCCAGACCGACCATCCCGGGAGGGGCATAAGCGAGCTCCTGGTCTTTCTCCTCGAGCGCGTGGGGCGCGTGGTCGGTGGCGATCGCATCGATCGTGCCGTCGGCGAGGCCCTCGATCACGGCGGCGCGGTCGGCCTCGGTCCGCAACGGGGGGTTGACCTTGGCGTTGGGGTCGTAGCCCTCGAGCGCGGCGTCCGTCAAAGTGAAGTGGTGCGGGGTTGCCTCCGCGGTGACCCGCCCACCGGCGGCCTTGGCGCGCCGGACGAGCTCGACCGTCCCGGCCGTGGATATGTGAAGGAGGTGCAGGCGGCATCCGGTCAACCGGGCGAGGGCGATGTCGCGCGCCGCCATCAGCTCCTCGGCCTCCGCCGGGATGCCTCGGAGCCCGAGCCGCATCGACCGTTCGCCCTCGTGCATCTGCCCGCCCGCGGCCAGCGCGGCATCCTCGCAGTGCTCGGCGTAGATGCCGTCGAAGGTCGTGAGGTACTCCATCGCGCGCCGGACGAACAGCGCGTCCTGCACGCCGTGGCCGTCGTCGGTGAACATCCTGACCCGCGCCGGGGACCGGAACATCTCGCCGAGATCGGCCATCTGGCGGCCTTCGAGCCCCTTGCTCAGAGCGCCCGCCGGCACCACGTCGACCAGACCGGTCTCGCGTCCTAACGCCCACACCTTCTCCACGATCGCGGCCGTGTCGGCCACCGGGTCGGTGTTCGGCATCGCGCACACCGCCGTGTAGCCGCCCGCGGCCGCGGCCGCGGACGCGCTGGCGATGTCCTCTTCGTCCTCCCGTCCCGGTTCGCGCACGTGCGTATGGAGGTCCACGAAGCCCGGCGCCACCACGGCCCCGGTCGCGTCGACGACCACGCCCTCACCCGGCGCGATCCCCGGCTCGATCGCGGTGATGCGCCCGTCCTCGATAGCGAGGTCGGCGGCGGTGTCGAGCCCGCTCCCGGGGTCGAGGATCCGCCCCCCCGCGATCACCATCCGGCTCATTCGAACGCCCCCTCGAGGGGAGCGCCGTGATGACCGCCGAGCATCAGGTAGAGCAGGCTCATGCGAACCGCGAGACCGTTGGCGACCTGCCCGAGGATGATCGAGCGAGGCAGCTCGGAGACATCCGCCGCGATCTCCACCCCCCGGTTCATCGGGCCCGGATGCATGATCAGCGACTCGGGCCGCATGCGCGCGGCGCGCCGGGCGTCGAGCCCCCATAGCGCGGCGTACTCGCGCAGGCTGGGGAAGAGCTGCTCCGACTGGCGCTCCTGCTGCACCCGCAGCATGTAGCAGACGTCGAGCTCGTCGATGACGGCGTCGAGGTCGTGCACGACCTTCGCTCCCCACGCCTCAGGCCCCGGCGGGACCAGAGTCGGAGGCCCCACCAGGGTGACGTCCGCTCCCATCGTCACCAACCCCTTGACGTTGGAGCGCGCTACCCGCGAGTGGAGGATGTCGCCGACGATCCCGACCTTGAGGCCGTCGAAGTCCTTGAAGTGCTCGCGTATCGAGAACAGGTCGAGCAGGGCCTGGGTCGGATGCTCGTGGGCGCCGTCGCCCGCGTTGATGACGCTCGCCTGGACCCAGCGCGACAGCTGCAGCGGCGCGCCGGACGACCCGTGGCGGACGATGATCGCGTCGACGCCCATCGCCTCGAGCGTCCACGCCGTGTCCTTGAAGGACTCCCCCTTCGCAACGGCGGAGCGAGCGTCGGCGGAGAAGTTGATCACGTCGGCGGAGAGCCGTTTCGCCGCGAGCTCGAACGAGATACGCGTCCGCGTCGAGGCCTCGAAGAACAGGTTGCACACCGTTCGGCCTCGCAGGGTGGGCAGCTTCTTGATCGGCCTGTCGGTCACCTGCCGGAGCGACTCGGCGGTGTCGAGGATGGTGGTGATGTCCTCGGCGGAGAGCTGGTCCATGGACAGCAGGTGCTTGATCATCGGTACTCCCCGATCAGGACGGCGTCGTCACCGTCGATCTCTCTGACGTGCACCTTGACGACCTCCTCGGCCGAGGTGGGCAGGTTCTTGCCGACGTGGTCGGCGCGGATCGGCAGCTCCCGATGCCCGCGGTCGACCAGGACCGCCAGACGGATCGCGCGTGGCCTGCCGAGATCGAGCACCGCATCGAACGCGGCCCGGATCGTCCTGCCGGTGTAGAGCACGTCGTCGATCAGGACCACGACGCGGCCGTCGATGTCGCCGGGGATCGTGGTCGCCTCCAGGCTCCGCGGCCCTTTGAGGGCGACGTCGTCCCGGTAGAGGGTGACGTCGAGGGCGCCCGAAGGGAGGTGCACCCCTTCGAACCCGGCGATCTCCGCGGCGATCCGCTCGGCGAGAGGTGCCCCCCGGGTGCGGATGCCGACCACGACGAGGTCCTCGGTGCCCTTGTTGCGCTCGACGATCTCGTGGGATATCCGGGTGAGCGCCCGGCGGACGTCCTCGGGCTCCATCACCCGTGACTTGAGGGCGAAGCTGCGCTCCTCGGCCTGGGCCGTCACCGGCTCGGCGCGCCGGTGTCGAGGGCGAAAAAAAGATCCCGGCCCGAGGGCGGGATCGCATGCGCGCGTGGGTGCACCTGGTCGTCTCCTTCCCGACCTCACCGGGCCGGCTTAAAGGATGGTCGGTAGAGACCCTACCCCACGCGGGCACGACCGACAATGCACGGCCGGGGGGTCAGGGGGTGGCGCGCTCCCGTTCGACGATGCGTCCCAACAGCCCGTTGATGAAGCGGCCGGAGTCGTCGGTGGAGAGCGATTTCCCCAGCTCGACCGCCTCGTTGATGGCCACCGCCACCGGGATGTCGTCGCGCCACAACAGCTCGTACAGCGCGATCCGGACCAGGTTGCGGTCGATCAGCGGCATGCGATCGATGGTCCAGCTCTCGGCGTACGCGGCGATCAGCTCGTCGAGGCGTGCTCGGTTCGCGGTCACGCCCTGGACCAACGTGAGCGCGTAGTCGAGCGCGTCCGGGCCGGGTTGCGGGGCCGCCCGGCCGGATGGGTCGTCTCCCGCGCCGGCCACGACCCAGCCGGCTTCGGCGTGACCACGGAAGGCCTCCAGCGGGCTCGAACCCCGGATCTCGGCTTCGTACAGCACGTCGAGAGCGATGCGGCGCGCCGTGCGCCGGCCTTTCACGACGGCTCCGTTGCGCCCCGGTCACGCACGCGCGATGTACTCACCGCTGCGGGTGTCGACCTTGATCCTGTCGCCTTGCTCTACGAACAGGGGCACCTGCACGACCGCGCCGGTCTCCACGACCGCAGGCTTGAGCGCACCCGAGACGCGATCTCCCTTGTGCCCCGGCTCGGTCTCGGTGACCTCGAGCACGAGGTTCAGCGGCATCTCGGCCCCAACCGGAGTGCCTTCGTAGACCGGGACCATGCACAACGTCCCGTCCTTCAGGAACCGACGGGCATCGCCCAGCATGTCGGGGTCCACGTGGATCTGCTCGTAGGTCTCGTTGTCCATGAACACCAGGCCGGCGTCGTCGCTGTAGAGGTATTGCATCTCGCGCTTGTCCAGCACCGCGAGATTGACCTTCTCGTCGGCGCGGAAGGTACGGTCGGCGACCGCACCCGTGGTGAGGTTCCGCAGCTTGGTCTTGACGAACGCCTGGCCCTTCCCCGGCTTCACGTGCTGGTAGCCGAGGATCGTGAAGAGGGTGCCGTCGATGTCGAGCGTCTGGCCCGGGCGCATGTCGTTCGTCGAGATCACAGGTTCTCCTCAGAGCTCGATGAGGCGGTCCTTGGGCGCCGCTCCCAGGACCTCGACTCCGGCGCTCGTCACCGTCGCGCAGTCCTCGGTCCGGATCCCGCCCCATCCGATGTCATAGATACCCGGTTCGATGGTTACCACGTCGCCGTCCACGAGCGTGTCGGACGAGTCCCGATTGAGCCGCGGCGCTTCGTGGATGTCGAGCCCCACGCCGTGGCCGAGTCCGTGCCCGAAGCTCCGCCCGATGTCGTGCGTGTCGAGCACCGATCGAGCCGCGGCGTCGACCTCACTCGCCGGCGCGCCGGTCCGGAGAGCTTCGATGCCGGCCCGCTGTGCGACGAGGACGAGGTCATACCTCTCGTGGTGCTCGTTCGACGCAGGCCCGATCACCACCGTGCGCGTCAGGTCCGAGCAATAGCCTTCGACCCGGCATCCGAAGTCGAGCAGGACGAGGTCGCCCTTCTCGAT
>JBHENN010000101.1:0-8131 GCA_046262015.1 Actinomycetota bacterium
TTGGGATCTCTGGCGGCGCTGCCGGAGTCAAGCCCGGCGCTGGGGGCCGTGCGAGATCTCGTGGACCGGGTCGACGCACGTCTCGAGCGGAAGGTGGGGGTGCAGTGAAGATCGCCATCAGCGGCAAGGGCGGTACGGGCAAGACGACGGTGGCGGGCATCCTCGCGCGCTCCCTGGCCCGGTCGGGCCACGACGTGGTGGCCGTGGATGCGGATCCGAACCCCAACCTCGGGATCGCTCTCGGCCTCGGCGTGGAGGAGACGGCGCAGCTCGAGGCGATCGCCAACCGGGTCATGCGCGAGGCGCAGGCTCACGGCCACGATCACGGCGACGGTCATGCCCACGAGCACAAGGGCCCCGATCAACTCGTCGAGGAGATGGCCGTGGTCGCTCCGGACGGGGTGCGGCTGGTCCAGACCGGCACGATCGAGCGTCCCGCGGAGGGGTGCATGTGCTGTGGATCGCATGCGACCACGCGCATCGTCTTCAACGACCTCGACGCGACCGGGCGCACGATCATCGCCGACCTCGAGGCCGGCATCAACGACCTGATCTGGGCATATCCGAAGCCCGGCGACATCCTGCTGGTCGTGACCGAGCCGTATCGGAAATCGATCGAGGTTGCGCGCCGCGCGCTGTCGGTCGCGGAGGAGCTCCAGCTCGATCAGGTCGTGGTGGTTGCGAACCGGTGCGAGAGCGACGACGATGCCGACCGGGTTGCCGCCGAGCTGGGCGGCGCGGAGGTGGTCGCCGTCCCCGATGACGTAGCCGTGTGGCGCGCCGACCGCGACGGGCGCTCCCCGCTGGACGCCGCCCCGGACTCACCCGCGGTCGCAGCCGTGCAGCGGCTGGCGGCGCGGCTGGGCGAGCTCCAGACCGCGGCACGTTGAGCGTCGGTCCACCCGCGTCTTCGCCGCGCCCGGCGGCGGTTGGCGCCGGAGCGGCTCTGCTGCTCTTAGGTCTGTGGTCCGTAGCGGCGCCCTATGCCGGCCGCGCCCTGGGGTTCGAGGTCAACACCCGTCCTTCGGTCGAGGTGGTCGACCACGTCGTCCCCGGCATCGTCGTGATCGCGATAGCGGTGGGCGTGCTGCTCACGGGCGGACTCGCCCTTGCTGCTGCCCTCGCGGCCGTGCTCGCCGGGTTCTGGATGACCGCGACCCATGTTCCGCTGCTCGTCCAGGCGAACGAGGGGGGCGTTGCCATGTCGACCGCGTTGTGGCACACGGTGCCGGGCGTCGCGTCGTTGGTCGTCGCCGGGGTGCTGGCGGTGGGCGCGTGGCGGCGGGCGGGCGAGATCGAGCAGGCTTAGCGCCTCTGACGTGTCACGTGGTCGGCTCGTGGGCTGGCCGCGGCTCGCTGTGCTCGGTGTGCCGCAGCATGAAGATCGTCGCTCCCAGGAAGAAGACGGCGGCGGTAAGCATGCCGATCTCCAGCATGGCGTCCCCGAAATCGGGCGTGCCGAACAGCTCCTTGGCCTCGGCGCTCACGACCACGAGCCTGCGGATCGCGGCGACGATCCCCACCACCAGGAACGGCTCGCTGACCAGCTCCTTCTCGACGATGACCGCGCGGATCGTGTGGATGATCTCGGTGATGATGAACACCAGCAGCAACCCGTCGAGCAACGCGAGGATCTGGGTCGACACCTGGTCGCCGCTCGCCTTGGCGACGAAGTCGTAGACCACGTAGCCGAAGTACAGGAACCCCGCGAGCGCCAGCGATCCTGCGATGAGCACGTACAGGAGCTCTTCGGCGAACCCGAACGCTTTCTCGGTCACGACCCGGATGCGGGGGTCCTTGGCTCGACGCACGGCCGTAGCCTATGTCGCCCGCCCCGCTCGGCGCCGGATACGGTCCGCGGGTCCTCGGCGCCGCCGCGGGAGGGGAGCCCTTACACCATCCGGGCGATCACGATGATCAGGATGATGCCGAGCAGAACCCAGATCCAGATCGGTATGTTCACGGTCCCTCCTTTCGACGAGGACGCGGGGTCCGAGCGGTCGTCCGTGCGGGCCTAACCGTATCTGGGTCCTGCGGGCGCGTCCCGGTTCTCCTCACTGCCCGGGCCGCCGCTCATCTCGCCGCTCGCCCCACACCACGGTCTCGGGGTGGAACGCGGCCCAATCGAACCAGAAGGAGTCGTGGTGGTCCAGGGGCGCCAGCCGGCGGCCTCGGAGAGGACCCCGGAGCGCCCGGCCGAACAGGTCCCACCTGCTCGACGTCTGCACGTCCTGGATGCGGTGACGGTCGACGACGAACCTCAGCACCCGCCGCCCCAGGCGCCGGGAATACGCGGCCGCGGCGCCGACGTCACGCGAGCGCGCGATCTCGGCCTGGTCGAGCGCCGACACCGTCCCCGCCTCCCATACGACGAGCGCCGGCTCGCCTCCGACCGTGTCGTTGATCGCCGCGACGCGGCCCGCCGGTGCGGCCGCCTCGAGCCGGAAATAGGGGTACGCCACGATCTCGGCTTCGGTCTCGACCCCCAGGACCCGCTCGACCGCCGCCAGGCGGCCATCGACCTCACCGGTAAAGAGGAACGGCTGGTTGCCCACGTCGTCGTATCCGGGATACGGATTGTCCCCGTAGCGGCGATCGTGTCCGGTGGCACGCGACAGGACGCGCCCGTCGGGGAAGGCGCGGGCGAACGACGCCCACGAGGTGATGCGCGCCGGCAGGCGCTCGAGCACCGCCCCGGTCAACGGCCCCACGACCGCCTCTCCGAGCGCCTGCACCCACAGCGACTCCGTGGCGCGGTCGTACATCAAGAGGTTCGAGTTGTAGAGACGGCCGGAGGTCCCGAAGGTCGTCACCTCGCCCTCGACCGCGGGCCGCACGAACGCGTATGCGGTATTGCACAACGGACAGAACGTGATGCTTGCGGGGACACCTCCGACGGTGTCGTTGACGATCTCGTGCCAGGTCATGATCTGAAGGGGATAGGCGCGTGCGTCGCCGTCGACCTCCAGCGCGATCACGGGCTCCCGGTCGGAGAGCCACCCCACCTCCTCGACCGCCTCGAAGGAAGGGTCGTCTAGCGGAGGGATGCCGTCCTGCGGCACGCCTCCCGACGCGATGTCCCCGGGGTCGATCAACGGCTTGGGCTCTTCGGACGGGACCTGCAGGGAGCCGCGACCGTCGGGCGTGATCCCGAGGCTGCGCTCGATATGACCCTCGAGCTGGGCGCGCGAGAGCTGTCCGACCACGATGTCGGCGACCTCCCCGTGCGGGTCGATAAAGAGCGTCGCCGGCATACCCGGCGCGCCGAACCCCTCGTACATACGTCCGCCCGGATCGGCGGCAAGGCGGTAGGTCACCCCCGTCGTCGATGCGAGATCGCGGGCGAGATCGCGATCGTCCTTCAGGTTGATGCCGACGAAGGCGACCCTGTCCTTCAGGGCGCGGTGGACCTTCTCGAGGTCGGGCATCTCGCTCGCGCACGGCGGGCACCACGAGGCCCAGAAATTCACCACGAGCGATCGCCCGTCGTACTCGGCGAGCGAGAAGCGCTCGCCGTCGAAGTCGGTGAGCCTTAGGGCAAGGAGGTGCGCGTGCTCCGCTCCGGCGCGGGGAGGAGCGGGACGGAGTACGACGACGGACGAGCCGACGAGGGCCACTACCGCCGCGATGGGCCAGAATCTATGCCGCCACCACGGCCGGAGCGCGGTGTCGTTGTCGTGCGGCGCCGGACGGCTCTCATGCGTTATCCGGTCGCCGGCCGCGGGCTGGTCGTCGGGGTGGTCGTCCATGCGCGTGACCAGTTTGGACCCTGCGGGGGCAGGCGTCATCTACGCTGGCGCGGGACGTCCACCTACGCCCAGATCGGGGATGCACAGCCGTGACGGAGGTCCCACTCGATCCTTACCGGTTCCGCGACGCGCCGTTCCTGACACCTCCGGAGGCGGCGGCGCGGGCGGGCGTCGACCTCGAGATCGCGCGCCGCTTCTGGAGAGCTTTGGGGCTGCCCGAGCTGGACGACGACGCGGTCGAGCTCGACGACGAGGACGTGACCGCTCTCGGTCTGCTCCGAGAGATCGCCGGCTCGGGCGTTCCTGCCGACGACCTGGTCGTGGTCGCCCGGGTGTACGGCCAGGCGCTGGCGCGCATCGCCGATGCGGAGACGCGCATCTTCAACCAGCGCTTCGTCGGCCCTCTCCTGGAACAGGGCCTGTCCAAGGACGAGGTCGAGGAGCGGTTGGAGCCCGCCGTCCGGCTCTTGCTCGATCGTCTCTCCTCCCAGCTCGACTACGTGCACCGCAGGCACCTCGGGGTCGCGCTCCAACGCCTGACCGCGGAGGGCGGTGCGGGGGCCGCTCGCCTCACGATCGCCTTCGCCGACCTTGCGGACTACTCGCGCATCACGCGGCGCTCGGACGAGAGAGAGTTCGCGGAGCTCATCGCCCGCTTCGAAGAGGTCGTCATCGAGAGTTGTGCCGATCCGATGGTTCGCCTCGTGAAGGTGCTCGGAGACGCGGCGATGTTCATCTCGAGCGATGCCCAGACCGCCCTGAAGACGGCACGCGCCCTCGTTCGAACGACGCGGGATGACCCCCATCTGCCTGCCGCCCGAGCCGGGCTGGACGTCGGCCACGTCCTCGCGCGCGGAGGGGACTACTTCGGCGCGCCGGTCAACCGCGCGGCGCGCATCACGGCCTTCGCCCGCTCCGGTACGGTCGTGGTCTCCGAGGACGTCTTCGCCGAGCTGCCGGACGACGAGCGCGATGCCTCACCGGTGGGGACCCGCCGGCTCAAGGGGGTCGGGCGGGTGAAGCTCTACAAGCTGGCGTGACCTGTAGTGGCCTATCCTGTCCGGGTCTGATAGACGCGGGCCACCTTTCTGAGGGAGGCCGATGCTGGTAGAGGAACGGATCGACTTTCCGGGCTGCGCACTATCCCCAGAGGCTGCCATTGAACTCCATCTCCATCGGTCTGCAGGATCCCCCGCTGCTTTCACAGCTGTCCGGCCTGGTTAACGCACACCTCACCGTAGTTCCGCCGGCCTGGACGATGTCACCGGCGACGCTCTCCAGTGTCATCGGTCACACCGACCGCCTGTGGAAGGCTCATTACCCTGACCACCCGGCCTGGGCCGCGGGCGAATGTGTTTGTGCATCCGATAGCGGTCGCCTCGTCGCGGCTGCCGAATGGGTGCTGGCTGATGGCGACGACACCTCCATCGTCCCCTGGATCACCGTCGCTCCCGGCGCTCAAGTACCCGCCAGACTCCTCCTGGAGGAGGTTCGACGCCAAGCGGCTAGCGGAGGCGCCCGACACATCGCTCTCAATACGCGGAACGCACTGGGGGTTGGTTGGATGGGGATACCCTCGACTTGGCGAGACGTCATGATGGCCTTACGTGACGCCGGCTTCGCGCTCAGGGACCGTTGGACGATAATGACGGGAGACACAAGTGCAGCCGGGCGGGATCTGAGGGTGCGTCCCCATGATTCCCTAACCTTCGAGACGCTCGTTGATGACGCTACGGGAGAGTCAACCGTGGTCGCGCAGGTGGATGGTCGCGACGTCGGAGAGTGTGAGGCCTGGCGCCCTCCCACACATTTTTCGGAATCACCCGACTATTCGAGATGGGTGACGATCGAGTGGCTTGGTGTTGATCAGCGACACAGGACCCGTGGCATTGGCCGTGCTCTACTGATCGAACAGCTCAAGCAGCAGCGGAGACGAGGGGTAGAGCGTGTTATCGCCTGGATCGAGGTGGGCAACCAACCGGTGCGCGAGCTCTTGACATCCGCTGGTTTCGCTTCTGGACCTGAGTGCCACACCATGTGGTCGGACATAGGGTGAGCTTAGCCTTTGCCTCCGACGTGGTCCACTGGGCGATCTAGGAGGACTCACATGAGCAACGCGTCGCGGCGCCTGGCCGGGATCCTCTTGATACTGCTACCGACCGCGGTGCTGGGTGGGGTCAGCTTGCTCCGGCTCATCGACAACCCCGGCTACCAAGAGAACGAGCTGCGCCAGGACCTGTGGCGCGCGGGCCACGCGCATGCAGCGGTGCTGCTGGTCCTCTCTCTCGTCGCGCTTCGCTATGTCGACGAGGCGGCGCTCGGGGAGCGCGCACGCGCCTTCGCCCGCCACGCATTCCCGAGCGCCGCGATCCTTCTCCCAGCCGCATTCTTCTTATCGGTTCTTTCTGCCGACGCCACCGAACCGAACGCGCTCATCAACCTCGCCTACATCGGAGCCGTCGTCCTGGTAGCGGGGATGATTACCTTGGGCGTTGGACTTCTCCGAGCCCAGCCAGAGAACGTGGCTCAGCGAACCAACCTGGATGCTTAACGCGTCCACCCGTAGTGTGGCGCCGGAGGAACCATTTCTCCGCAAGCGGTGTACCGGTTGCGTGAATCTCCAGCTCGGTGCCCTGATAGTGGCTGCCCTGGCGCTACATCCGGCCTGCGACGAGCGGGCGCGGCCGGTAAAGAACTCCGCCGCCGTGTCGACCGCGTCTCCGGGCGGCACCCAACAGGTTCGGGTGACTCGCGACGCTCAGGACGGTCCACCGTCCTGCAGCCCGCAGGAGGTCGGGGAACTGGTCGTTGGGTTCTTCGGCGCGATCAACGAGGGGTCCGTCGAAGTCTCGAGTTTCTTCGCGCCCGATATGCAGTGGTACTCGGTTACGGAACGGCGTCCTGGAGGCGATAAACGTCACTTCGTCACTTACGGGTACGACGCTGAGAAGCTCGGCGCCTACTTCGATCGTCGGATCGGCCAGCACGAACAGCTCCGCCTTCTGGAGATCGACGTCGCATACGAAGGAGCGAGGGATCTCGCGCACGTCGCATACACGCTCGAACGTAGAGCCGACGATCTGCCCCAGGGGCACCCGATCGCCGCGGGCAAAGGTGCTATCGATTGCGGAACCGGCACGATCGCGGTCTGGAGCATGGCGCATGAAGCTCGCTTCCAGCGTCCGGGTTCTATCTGTCCAGGAGACGCTGGCGATTTCCAGATCGCCATCGCTTGCACCCGGGGAGGCCCCGATTAGAGCGGAGGCGACCGCTACCTGCGGGTTATGGCGCGCCGGTGACGGGGAAGGCTAGCGGCACCGGCGCCGGTCGGAGCGCCCTCGGCGAGGAGGCTTGCGGATGAACGCGCTCGAGCTGCTGAAGGAAGACCACCGCAAGGTGAAGAAGCTCCTGGAGGAGCTGGAGTCGACCACCGAACGCGGGGTCAAGACCCGGACCGGGCTGTTCGAGAAGGTGAAGTCGGAGCTTCAGGTGCACGAGGTCATCGAGGAAGAGATCCTCTACCTGGCGCTGAAGGAGCATCCCAAGGCGAAAGAGATCGTGCTCGAGGGATACGAGGAGCATGATGTGGTCGACCGGTTGCTCGGCGACCTGCAGGGCTTGCCGGTCGAAGACGAGACCTGGGGACCCAAGCTCAAGGTCATGAAGGAGAACGTCGAGCACCACATCGAAGAAGAAGAGGGCGAGATGTTCGAGAAGGCCCGCAGTGTCTTCGATAAGGACGAGCTTGCTGCCATGGGCGAGCGGATGGAGGCGCGGAAGAAGGAGGCCGAGCAGGCTCTCGCCACGCCGTGATGGAGGCTGCGTCCCCTACGTGACGTCCCGGGCGCGGAACACGCCGAGGGCGATCGCGACCGCTCCCAGGGCGTACGCGAGCAGGATCAAGCCGGCGACCCCGGCCGAGTGGTGGAGGTCTGCGAACTCGCGCTCGCCGACCACGAAGAGGGCGGCGTTGTCGCCGAGGAGCCACGGCTGCCAGCGCGGGCGGAAGCCGCGGATGAGGCCCTCGATCACCGATAGATAGAGGAACCCGACGACTATCGCCGCCGCGGTGTTGCGCGCCACGGACGCGACGGCGAACCCGATGGCCGCGGCGACACCGGCGACCCCCGCTCCGCGCAGCCCTACCAGGACCGTGTCCCACAGCCACACGCTGCCGGCGCCCTCCGTGGTCCCTCGCAATATCGCGGCGGGAACCAGCGCGAAGCCCATCAACGCCTGGGCGACGACGGTGCCGGCGATAACGAAGACGACGCCGGCCACTACCTTGCTCGTCAGCACCCGCCACCGGCGAGGCTCCCAGGTGAGCAAGGTGGACATGGTCCCCGCCCCCCATTCCGCCCCGGCGAACGATGCCCCCAGCC
>JBHENN010000102.1:0-4049 GCA_046262015.1 Actinomycetota bacterium
CGATGTTCGTCCACAAGGCGTTCTACTACCGGAACCCCGTGGGGATGCCGGTCTTCGTCCACAACTGAGGGAGCGCCCACCATGAACCTCGCGACAGGGATGAGGGCGCGGCCGGAGAACTTCAGAGGGATGCGCCGGATCATCGTTCTCGCCCTCGCCGCGGCCCTGGTGGCCGCGTTCGCGCCCGCGGGGCGCACCGACGACCGCGCCGGCGGTCTGGCGCTGGTGCGCACGCCGGGGGATGCTCAGCGGGCGTACGTCAGCTCCTACTTCGACGAGACCCACAACTACGTTCCGGGCCATGTCGAGGTCTTGCTATGGCCGGGCGACGCGACGCGGCTCGACGCCCTCGGCTACGACTACGAGATCACGGTGCCGGACGTCGCGGCGCGCGACGCCCGCCTGTTCGCGGAGAGGACGCCGGCGCGCGTGGCGCTGCCGGGGCCCGACCGCTCCGACTACCGGCGGCTGCCGGACTACAACGCCGAGATGAAGGCGCTGGCGGACGAGAACAAGGATCTGGTCGAGCTGTACGAGCTCCCCGAGCCGACGCTCGAGGGCAGGCCCGTCTTCGGCGTCGAGATCGCCGCCGACGTGGGGGCCGCCGACGGCCGGCCCACTTTCTACGTCGACGGCGTGCATCACGCCCGTGAGTGGCCGGCTGCCGAGTACCCGATGATCTTCGCCCACTACCTGGTGGAGGGTTTCGGCAAGGACGCCCGCATCACCCGGCTCTTGAAGAAGCTGCGGGTCGTCATCGTGCCCATCGTCAACCCCGATGGCTTCGACTACTCGCGCGAGTCGGTCACCGGCCAGAACATGACCGTCGACCGGGCGGTGTCCCTCCCTCTCAGCGCTGGTGGCCTCGAGAGCTACTGGCGCAAGAACCGCCGCTCCTTGTCCGGCGTGACAGTCCCGGGCCTCCAGAAGAACCCGGATGCCTACGGGGTGGATCCGAACCGGAACTACAGCTACCACTGGGGCGGCGACGGGTCGTCGGCCAACCAGACGAGCCAGGTTCACCGGGGGGATGCTCCCTTCTCCGAGCCCGAGACGCGCAACGTCCGCAGGAAGATCCTCGAGGACAATGTCACCGGCATCATCACGAATCACACCTACTCGCGTCTCGTGCTGCGCCCGTGGGGCGACACCTTCGGCGACGCCTCCGACGAGGCCTACCTGTTCCGCCTCGGCCAGCGGATGGCGGATGCGATGGGCGGCTATCAGAACATCAAGGGCCGCCAGCTCTACGTCACCACCGGCACCATGTCGGACTGGGGCTACGGCGCGCTCGGGATACCCAGCTACACGTTCGAGCACGGAACCGCGTTCCACCCGCCGTACTCGGGTTGCTCATCGGACTGCGTCGGCAAACAGTGGCGCGGGGTGATGAAGGCGTTCTTGATCGCCGCCGATGCCGCGCTCCAGCCGAAGCTCCACGGCATCCTCCAGGGCACGCTGGCCGACCGAGACGGGACGCCCCTGCGCGGTACCTTGACCGTGAGCAAGAAGATCTTGAACCCGCTCGACCCCGACAACCCCCTGGGGGACAAGACGGGTGGGGCCGAGAAGCTGGCCACCTCGATGACCGCCACCGGCGCGTTCCGCTGGCACCTGCCGGCCAGCGCCCGTCCGCACGTGTCGCGGGCCGCGGCGGACGAGGCTTACACGCTGAAGGTCACCGTGGCCGGCCGCGGCACGAGATCGTTCACGTTCGTCCTCGACCAGGGTGAGCGGTTCGACCTCGGCATCGTCCGCTTCTAGCGGGGTAAGGCACCAGCATGCGCCGTGCGGTCGTCGCAGCTCTCGCGGTCTCTCTCCTCGCCGCGCTCGCTCCGGTGGGACGCAGCGACACGGCCGCTCCCGCGCTCGCGCGCGTGAAGGTTACGAACGCAGCGGAAGCCCGGTTCGTCGCCGCGCATTACGACGAGACCCACAACCACGTCCCCGGCTATGTCGAGGTCGTGCTGTGGCCCGGAGATGAGGCCGAGCTCGCAGCCGCGGGTCTGGAAGTGGAGATCCTCGCCGCCGACCTGCTCGAGCGGGACCGATCGACCCTGGAGAGCGCGCCGGCTTCCCTGGTCCGCCTGCCCGGGCCCGACCGCACGGACTACCGGACGCTCTCGGACTACGTACGCGAGATGAAGAACCTGGCCCGCAAGCATCCGCGTCTCGTCAAGCTGCTGAAGATGCCGTTCGTGACCCGTGAAGGAAGGAACGTCTACGGCGTCGAGATAGCCGCCCGTGTGCGTCGCTCGGACGGACGCCCGACCTTCTACGTCGACGGGGTCCACCACGCGCGCGAGTGGCCCGCGGGGGAGTACCCGATGATCTTCGCGCACCACCTCGTGGAGCGTTACCAGCGCGCGCAGGATGTCAGGTCGCTGCTGCGGCGGGTGCGTGTCGTCATCGTGCCGCTGGTGAACCCCGACGGATTCGACTACTCGCGCGGCTCCGTACAGGCCCAGAACGCGACGGTCGACAACGTGACCGCCATCCCGGCCTCGCTCCTCGGCATCGAGGCCTACTGGCGCAAGAACCGGCGCTCGTTCACCGGGGTCACCGTGCCGGAGGCGAAGAGGAACCCCGACGCCTACGGCGTGGACCCCAACCGCAACTACGCCTACGAATGGGGGGACGACATCGGCGGCTCTTCTGGGGAGCCGCTGATGCAGACCTATCGGGGACCGGCGCCCTTCTCGGAGCCCGAGACCCGCAACGTACGCGCTCTGTTCCTGTCCCGATTCATCACCGGGGTCATCACCAACCACACCTATGGGGACCTCGTGCTCAGGGCGTGGGGACACACCGAGAGAGACTCCCCCGACGAGGACCTCGCGGCTCCGCTGGGCGCTCGGATGGCGCGCGCGATGGGTGGCTACAGCAACCTCAAGGGCATCGCTCTCTACGCGACCACCGGAACGACGGACGACTGGGCATACGCGGCGACCAGCGCCTTAGGGTTCACGTTCGAGCACGGCGACGCCTTCCATCCTCCCTACGCAACCTCCGTCGGAGAGGAGTGGCGCGGCGTGGTCGAGGCCTTCACGATCGGCGCTCGGGCCGCCACCGATCCGGCTACCCACTCCGTGATCGCCGGGCGCGTGGTCGATCGCCGCGGACGGCCGGTCAAGGCCCGCGTCGAGATATTCAAGAGCGTCCGTACGCCTCTGTGGGAGGACAACCCTAGTGGCAGACAACGCCATCCCGACGATCTCCACATGGAGACGGTGACCGACGGACGAGGCCGCTTCGAGTGGCACGTCAACCCCAGCACGAGGCCTTTCATCGAGTCGCTAGGTGGCCGGGAGTCGTTCCGTCTCGTGGTTCATGCCGGCGGCGACCTGCGGGCGATCGGCGTCACGGTCGACCGGGGCGAGCGAGTTGACGTGGGGACCCTGCGCTTGCGGCGACCGGGCCGGATCGTGCTGGCGTTCGAGGGATCAGAGGGCTGAGGAGGTCGAGGGTCTTGCGTCGGAACGTCAGGATGGTGCTCGGGGTCGCTCTGCTCGTCGGGGCCTTGCCGCTCGCGGGTCGCGCCGCATCTTCGACCGCATCGTGCCCCTCGGTCGCACCGCCCAAGCTGAGCTTCGGGAAGCCCAGATTCATCGACAAGACCCGAGCCGGCGGCGAGCCGGTAAGCGTCGTCGCCCAGGACGGCTCGATCATCGTCTCCGCACACGCCGGGACCACTCACCTGTACAAGGACCCTCAGGGAGCCGCCGGCGCGGGCGACTTCGTGGTGGGCTATGCCAACCAGACGCTCAACTGGAGGTCGTCCGACGGGGGAAAGACGTGGGAGTACGTCGGGTTGTTCGGCGCGCCGGCGGGTCCACACAGCGCCACCTCATCGGGCTTCTCGGATCCGGACCTCACGATGGACGCAGGTGGGACGATCTACAACGTCGAGATCAACCTGGCGAACGTCTCGGTGTTCTCCAGCCCGGACGACGGTCAGTCGTGGCCGTTCGCCAACCCGGTGGCGTCCTCGGGCGACCGCCCATGGGTGACCGGGCAGCAGAAGGACGAGGTCTTCCTCTACGTCAACT
>JBHENN010000103.1:0-4509 GCA_046262015.1 Actinomycetota bacterium
CCCGTACTTCAGGATCGATAACTCGCGCGTCGCTAGGAACGGCACGTTGAGGTCCGGGCGCGTATGCCCCATGATCTCCTGAGCGCGCTCGACGTCTGCTCGACCCAGGTGGTGCAGGAGGTGGTCCGTTGCGGTGTTATCGCTTACCGAGATCATCTGGCGCGCGTAGTACGCGAGTGAGAACCTTCGACCCTCTGGCTCGAAGCGCATATCCCCTGACGGGATGGACTTCCACTCGTCTCTGATCGCGAGGTTGTCATCCCACGACACGGCGCCCGCTTGGACTTGGCGCCCAAGCTCGCCCAGCACATAGAGCTTGAAGGCAGAGCCGATCGCCAGCGGCTCAGAAGCGTCGATCTCGTGGAGCGCAACACAGCGGTCACCCTCTAGCCGCGCGGCGAGGAAACCCACTCGACGCGCCAAGCCCGCGAGCCGGCGGTCGAGCTCGTTCCAGCTATCGGGAGGATCGGGATCCATCTCCGCGGCGGGCCGGAACAACAGGCCCGCGATCCGGTGCGGCCTTGCCCTCTCGACCCGCACGATGGCTTCGGTCGTGCCCCCTCGGGGACTTGTTAGAAGGGCCACGATCTCCACCGGCGAGCTTGGACCGGGGAATCCCGAGACAGTGAATGGGTTGATCTCCCGGGCGATGCCTTCCATCGTCCCTATCAGCTCGGCCGGAGGGACCTTCCGCAGGAATCCTGGGGTGAAGTGAGCGCTTACCTCGTCGACAGACATCGGCTCGCCGGAGCGAAGGACATCCACGACCCAGTGGAGCTGCTTCCCGGCAGGACCGTCCGGTATCGAGAGCTCGTCACCCGGATCGACTTCCCTCTCGGCCGGTCTGTCTTCGGCATCGTCTCGGCGGGCGCACGCGGAAGAGGCGAGCGCGATGCAGCTCACGAGCGCAGCTACGGCCAGACGTGTTGCCGGCGCGCCGAGGCCAGAGCTCACAGGGTCAGGATCCGTACCAGGTCCGTGCTTGCGGCGCGCGGCAGCGAGCCGCCGGCGACGAGGGTTGCCCGTTCACCCGAGCGCGCCAGCCCCGAAGCGCGGGCCGCGTCGACCGCTCGCTTCAGACCTCCCACACCCAGCTGGCCGGGGGACAGGTACGGGACCTGGAAGGGAACCACACCCCAGAGCAGCGCCAATGGTCGCAAGGTCTCGATGCTGTGGTCGATCGCGAGGATCGGCATGCTAGGCCGGAACGCCGCCACCCGGCGCGCCGTCGCACCGGTCCGGGTCGGGCACAAGATGACCGCGACCTCGAGCTCTTCCGATGCTTGGACGGCGGCGCGCGCTATGGCCCACGAGATCGGTTCGTCCCACCCCGGCGTGACCCGCACTGCAGGAACCCGTCTCCGCGCTTCAGCCTCGAGCGCGATCTCGCTCATCACAGTGACCGTATCGACGGGGTAGTCGCCGACGGCGGTCTCTTCCGACAGCATCACGGCATCGGTCCCGTCCATCACCGCGTTGGCGCCATCGTTGACCTCGGCGCGCGTAGGCAGCGGCGAGTGGGTCATCGATTCAAGCATCTGGGTCGCCGTGATCACCGGCGTGCCGGTCTGGTTGCATCCGGCGATGATGTCCTTCTGGAGGGCCGGGACCTCGCGGAAGGGGAGTTGGATACCGAGGTCACCCCGCGCGACCATCACAGCGTCTGCGACCTGGATGATGTCGTCGATGTCTTCGACCGCAGAACGCGTCTCGATCTTGGCGACGACCCACGGTGGGTGCCCGCTGGCTTCGGCGACCTTCTCCTTCACTTGCGCCACGTCGTCCGAGCTTCGTACGAATGAAAGGCCGACGAGGTCCACGCCGATCTCGAGAGCCTGACAGAGGGCGGCTTCGTCGCCCGGCGTGAAGGCTTGCAGCTTCCGCTCGGCACCGGGGATGTGTAAGCCCTTCCCCGAGCGCAGGACGCCTCCCCGAAGGACCCGGGTCGCGACCGTCTCCCCATGTACCTCCATCACGTCAAGGACGATCTGACCGTCTGCCAGGAAGACCTCATCGCCGGGTGCAAGGAAGTCGCCGACGTCCACGGTGGTCCCGACGCCGGTCATGTCTCCCGGCCTCTGGTGGTCTCGCAGCTCGAAGGTCTGCCCTATCTCCAGACGGACCTCGCCGTCGTGCACCGGTCCCGTTCTCATCTTGGGGCCGGGGAGGTCGGCAAGGATGCTCACCACTCGTTCCTTCCTACGCGCTGAGTCCCGCACGAGATCCGCCACGGCGGCGTGCGTCCCAGGGTCTCCATGGGCGAAGTTCAAGCGGAGGACATCCGCACCTGCTTCGATCAGCGAGTCGATCACCGCGGGGTCGTAGGACGCCGGACCGAGCGTCGCGATGATCTTGGTTCGCCGCACGCTCCGCCTCCTCGGCTCGACCGGACCGTCGCATCCTGGTCGAGCTGAGGTTGCCACAGGGCACGAGCGGTCGCGTGTAGATGCGATCGCTATTTGGGGTCCCCGGGAGGACTTTCCTCCATCGCCGACGGCGGAAGCAACTTCTGGGGCGTCGAAGTGTTCTCGCACGCCGGACAGGAGTACGTCGCGGCGAGCGACCGAGACGACGGCCTCTGGATCTTCCGCTACACGGGAAGCTGAACGCGGGCTCCGTTAGCCTGGGGGCGTGCCGCCCGGGCTGACGCTTCTCGTCGATGCACCGAGCCTGATCTACCGCGCGCTGTTCTCGACCCCGGATTCGGTGACGGCGCCGGACGGCAGGCCCATCAATGCGGCGCATGGGTTCCTCGGGATGCTCGCCCGGCTCCTGGGCGATCACGATCCGGACTTCATCTGCTGCGCCACCGACGAGGATTGGCGCCCGCAGTGGCGGGTCGATCTGATCGAGGGCTACAAGTCCGTCAGGGCCGAGTCCGGCAGCGCTCAGGAGGCGGCAGAGGACCTGCTCGCCCCGCAGATGCCAGTCCTGTTCGAGATCCTCGATGGGTGCGGGGTCCAGGCCATGGGATACCCCGGCTGCGAGGCCGAGGATGTCATCGGGACGCTCGCCCAGCGCGCGCCTGGCCCCGTCAAGATCGTCTCGGGCGACCGCGACCTGTTCCAGCTGGTGCGCGACCCCAAGATCGTCGTGCTGTACCCGCGGCGAGGCGTCAGTCAGCTCGATGAGGTGAACGAGGCTTACATCGAGGCCCGCTACGGGATCCCGGGACGGGCATACCGGGACTTCGCGGTCTTGCGAGGGGACCCGTCCGACGGTCTCCCCGGCGTGCGAGGTATCGGAGAGAAGCTGGCTAGCTCGTTGGTGGCGCGCTACGGCACGCTCGATGCCATCCTCGAAGCTGCTACGGCGCCCGACCACAGCGCCGTGCTGGGCAAGGTCCGGCGCGATCTCGATTACGTCAGGCGAGCCGTCCAGGTCGTCACGATCCCGACCGATCTCCCCCTTCCGAAGCTCGACATCACCCGCCCACGCCGCGCCCCGGACCCATCCTTGAACGTGGTCGCGTAGCGGGCCGGTCTCGGCGGCGCGCTGCGTCGTCTCGTGGCGGCGCTTACGGGAGGCAGATGGGACCCATAGCCCCTATGGAGCCACCGTTTTCCCACCGCCCTCGCTCGATGCCTCCAGCAGAGTCGTCACGCTCCGCCGGGCGATGCCGCACGGTTCCTGCGTCCGATCACAAACAACCCAAGTCCCCCTTGGCGGTCGGACGTTTGAGGCGTGCTTCGATCTCCCGATCTCTGTTACTTGGAGAACAGCGAGATGCTCGATGCGTAGTCGAAGGAGTCGAACAGCACTCGCACCTGACCGGGGGTGGTTTGCGTCGGGATGTGGAGCTGCAGGGCCAGAGACCCGATCGCCTTGAACTTGACCTTCTTGAAGGTGATCTCGGTTAGGGCGTGTCCGGGTGCAACCTCGACCTGGGCCTGAGCGACGGGCTTGGGCGCTTCGCTCGGAGGGGTCGCGGGCGTCCCAGCAGAGGTGCAGGTGCCGGTGGGGTCGGCATACAGAGAGACGACCATCGGAGCGACGGGGGTCGCGAGCGTGTGCAGCGTTACTTTCACTTTGCCTTTGAACTTTCTGGCGAAGTCGCCCTTCCAAACGGGGAGCAGGCCGTTGCCGTCACAATCCGTGTTAGGCCCGCGGAAGTAATTGGTGACGAAGATGGAGGACGGCTCGGCCGCGGTCGGCTCCGTCGCGTCCATTGTCATCCAAACATCGTCGAGCCAATTCTCGTTGATGTACGCCTCTTGCACGGGCTTGACCGGACCCTTGCCGTGAAGGAACAACTTGGTCTCGGTGATGGTGGTCTTCTTGGCCGCCACCGCAGTCGCTGCAAGCGAAGATGCGACCAGGGCAGCGATAACGCCGAGCATCAGGAGCTTCTTCATCGTCGGACCTTTCACTGAGAGGTGATGAGCTACAGAGGAGGTTCGGCGGTGGGCGGCCGGCTCCTGCGGCCAGACGCTCATGGTGTGATCCGAGAGCTTCAGAGATCCTCTTCGGTCAAGATCCGGATCCCTTGTTGCTCCAATAGAGCGGCGG
>JBHENN010000104.1:0-8334 GCA_046262015.1 Actinomycetota bacterium
CGATCACGTGATCTGGGGCGTCACCGCGCACGTCATCCGCACCTTCCTCAGCGTGCTGGGGCGCGCCGGGTTGATCGAACCTCCCGCCGAGACCGACGCGTGGTCGGCGCTCACCCCACCGGGGGGCGCGCCGTGATGCTCTTCCTCATCCTGGCGCAGGGCGCGCGGCCGAGCCCGTCGCCGACGCCGCTCGACGGCCCCGGGGGCCCCAGCATCGAGAGCATCGGGGCGATCGTCTCGATCGTGCTCGCGCTCGCCGCCGCGGTGCTCGGATATCGCATCATCCGGGGCGGCCGCGGGCTCTAGACACACACGGCGTGCGGGTATCGTCGCCGCATGCCGGACGGCCGCGTCGCTGCGATCTACATCGGCCCCGAGGAAGCCGGGCCGCTCGACGCGGTGGCCGAGGTGCGCGCCGTCGCCGGGGCCGGCCTCGAGGGCGATCGCTACTTCGTCGGCAGGGGCAACAAGTCCGACCGCCCGTCGCCCGGCCGCCAGGTGACCCTGATCGAGCGCGAAGCGATCGAAGCCGCGGCGCGCGACCACGGGGTCGTGCTCGCCCTGGGCGACCCTCGCCGCAACATCGTGACCGAGCACGTCGCGCTCAACCACCTCGTGGGCCGCGAGTTCGCGGTCGGCGAGGCGCGCTTCCGGGGGGTCAAGCTGTGCGAGCCGTGCTCCTACGTGGCCAAGCTGATCGGCGACAAGCGCGTGGTCAAGGCGTTGATCCACCGCGGCGGACTCAACGCCGAGATCGTCACCTCCGGGACGGTGAGGGTCGGCGACCGGGTCGCGGCAGCCGCTCCCCCGCCGACTGGTTGAACCGGCGCTCTAGATAAAAGGGGCGGAGCAAGGAGCCTGCTCTAGAAGGGGGCTACCGTCCCGAAGGTCGTGCCGCAGGCGCGGCAGAACACGAACACGATCACATCGCTCTCGCTCCCGCCCTGCTCGGGGACCTCGAGGGCGCGGTACGCCACGGAACGGTCGAGCGGTGCGCCGCATCCGGGACAGAGCGGAGACGTGACCGGCTCTTCGGTGGCCCCGGGGGCGGACGCGAACTGGCGACGCCCCCGGTAGCCGCTCAGCTGGCGCACTACCTCGGCGCGCACGCTCCCGAAGTCCGCGCCGAGCCTGCCGAGGACCTGGCCGGCGACGCCTTCCCCCACGGCGACGAGCCCGAGGAGGATGTGCTCGGTCCCGATGTAGTTGTGGCCGAGGGCCTGCGCCTCCCGGAGCGACAGCTCGAGGACCTTCTTGGAACGGGGGGTGAACGGCATGTGCGGGCCAGGCGCCTGGGTGCCGGCTCCGACGATCGCCTCGACCTGCCGGCGGACCTCCTCGAGCGAGATCCCCAGCGCGCCCAGGGCGCGCGCCGCGACCCCCTCGCCCTCCTGGATCAACCCGAGAAGGAGGTGCTCGGTCCCGATGTAGTTGTGGTTGAGCAGCCTCGCCTCCTCCTGGGCGAGCACCACGACCTTCCGGGCGCGGTCGGTGAACCGCTCGAACACGCGCTCATCCCCCCCGGGGCGGCTCTAGAACGTCGTCACCCGCTCGGCCTCGGCGGTCAGACGGGCGAGATCGGGCGGGGTCAACCACTTCCCCTGCACGACGTCCAGCGTCTCCTCGGTCGCCCCACGGGCGACCGCGCACCCCTTTCAGACGTACACCGCGGCCCGGCCCTTCAGCTTCTCGAGAAGCTCTCGCAGCGGGGGCAGGCCGAGACCTTCCACGGTCTGGGGGTTGTCGCCGATGACCAGCTCGACGCCGTCGCCGACCAGGGCGAGCGTCACGTCGTGGCCCTCCTCGAGCGCGCCGTTGGCGGCGAGATGGAACGGCAACGAGGCCCTCGTCGCGTCCCCCGGGCCGGTTGCGGCTAGGTACAGAAAGCGCATGCTCCTCCTTCCATCGGTTCGGCGCAGGTTAGAACATCGGGGGCTCGGTGTAGGAGCCCCATTCGCCCGTCAAGGCATCGACCATCTCGCCCAGGGTGACGTACGCGGTGGCGGCCTCGACGAGGACCGGGATGGAGCTCTGCGCGGGGTCGCGCGCCATCTCTTTCAGGGACTCGATCGCGTCCTCGGCGCGCCGGGCATCGCGGTTGGCGCGCACCTCGGCGACCGCCTTCTTCTGGCGCTCCTCGATCTCGGGCCCGATCAGGAGGACCTCCGGGGTCTCCTGCACCGACCGCGTGAACCGGTTCACCCCGACGATCACCTTCTTGCCCTCCTCGAGGAGCTGCTGATAGCGGAACGCCGCGTCGGCGATCTCCTTCTGGAAGTAGCCCTCCTCGATGCCGGCGAGCATCCCGTCGAGGATCGACCCCCGGCCCATGTCGTCTATGCGGGCGAGGTACGCCTCGGCGGCGGCTTCGGTGCGATCGGTGAGGTCCTCCACGAACCACGATCCCCCGAGCGGATCGATGACGTTGGCGGCGCCGGTCTCGTAGGCGATCACCTGCTGTGTCCTCAGGGCGATCTCCACCGCCTCGTCGCTGGGCAGGGCGAGCACCTCGTCGAGCGAGTTGGTGTGGAGCGACTGGGTACCGCCGAGCACGGCGGCGAGCGCCTCGGTCGCGGTCCGGACCACGTTGTTGTAGGGCTGCGGCGCGGTCAGCGAGACGCCCGCGGTCTGCGTGTGGAACTTGAGCATCCACGAACGCTCCCTCGCGGCGCCGTAGCGCTCCTTCATCCAGCGCGCCCATATCCGGCGCGCCGCGCGGAACTTCGCGATCTCCTCGAAGAAGTCCACGTGCGAGTTGAAGAAGAACGACAGGCCGGGGGCGAAGTCGTCGATGTCGAGCCCGCGGCGCAGGCCCAGCTCGACGTGGGCGAAACCCGACGCGAGCGTGAAGGCAAGCTCTTGCACCGCGGTCGATCCCGCCTCGCG
Source organism: Actinomycetota bacterium (assembly GCA_046262015.1). Taxonomy (GTDB): domain Bacteria; phylum Actinomycetota; class CADDZG01; order CADDZG01; family WHSQ01; genus JBHENN01. The sequence goes on from JBHENN010000104.1 coordinate 2,887, forward strand.
GATGTGGTACCCGGAGATCGACAGCGGGTGGTACTTGGGCACCCGCGCGATGCAGAAATCCATCATGTCGGCCGTCATCCGCAGGTGAGGCTCGGGGGGGAACAGCCACTCTTTCTGCGCGATGTATTCCTTCAGGATGTCCGTCTGACACGTGCCGCCGAGCTTCGATACGTCGGCCCCCTGCTTGTCCGCGGCCGCGATGTACATCGCGAACAGCATCGGCGCCGGGCCCGAGATCGTCATCGAGGTGGTCACGGACCCCAGATCGATATCGCGGAACAGGACCTCCACGTCGGCGAGGGAGTCGATCGCTACGCCGCAGCGCCCCACCTCGCCCTCCGAACGGACGTCGTCCGAGTCGCGGCCCATGAGGGTCGGCATGTCGAACGCGACCGACAGGCCGGTCTGACCATGATCGAGGAGGAACTTGAAGCGATGGTTGGTCTGTGCGGCAGAGCCGAACCCGGCGAACTGGCGCATCGTCCACAAGCGCCCGCGGTAACCGGTCGGATAGATCCCCCGCGTGAACGGGTACTCGCCGGGTTCGCCGATCCGGGGGTCGACCTCATCGGGCCCGTACAGGGGCTCGACCTCGACGCTCGAGAGAGTGTCGAAGTCGACGTCGGTGCGCAGCTTGGACCCCTCGTAGCGCGCCCGCCACCTCTGGCGTGGCTCGTCCATCAGCGGAGTCTACCGGCGCGCCGGGCCCTCACTACAGCCGGGCGATGATGCGGTCGGCCGCCTGATAAGGGTCCAGGGCGCGCTCTACGACCGCATCCGTCACCTCGCCGAGCAGGTCATCCGCCTCCCGGTCGACGCGCCGGCGCAGACGCTCGGCCACGATCTCGCGGATCTCGGCGCGCACGCGGCGGCGGCGGCGCGCGTCGAGGATGCCTCTCTCCTCTTGATGGGCGCGATGGCGCGCCACCGCGTCCCACAGGTCGTCGATCCCCTCGCCCTTCACCGCCACGGTCTCGATCACCTCGGGCTTCCACTCGGCGGTCGACAGCTCGAGCATCTGCTGAAGCTCCCGGACGGCCTCGCGGGACTGCGGCCGGTCCGCCTTGTTCACGACGAACACGTCCGCGATCTCTAACAGCCCCGCCTTGGCCGCCTGCACGGAGTCGCCCCACCCGGGCGTGACCACGACCACCGTGGTGTCGCACGCGTCGGTGATCTCGACCTCGGCCTGACCGACACCCACCGTCTCGATCACGATCAGGTCGGTGCCGACCGCTTCCAGGACCCTGACGGCCTCGGGTGCGGCGAGCGACAGGCCGCCCAGGTGCCCCCGGGTCGCCATGGACCGTATGAACACCCCGGCATCGGTGGCATGGCTCTGCATCCGTACCCGGTCGCCGAGCAGCGCTCCCCCCGAGAACGGGCTCGACGGATCGATCGCGAGCACCGCGACGGTCCGCTCCTCGGACCGGGCACGCGCCACGAGGCGCTCCGTCAAGGTGGACTTGCCGGCTCCCGGCGCGCCGGTTATCCCGATCGAATAGGAGCGGCCCGTGTGCGGGTACAGCGCCTTCATCACGCGTCCGAGGTCGCCGTCGCCGTCTTCGACGAGAGAGATCAGACGCGCGGTCGCGCGCCGGTCCCCCGCCAGCGCGCGCCGGACGAGCTCGTCCGGATCCAGGTCAGACCTCGAGCGCGATGACCTGGGTGATGCCCGGGACGCGCTCCCGTAGGATCCTCTCGACCCCTTGTTTGAGCGTCACCGGAGAGATCGGGCACGACTCGCACGTGCCGAAGAACTGCACGACCACGGTGCCCTCGCTGACGCTCTGGAGCTTGATGTCGCCTCCGTCCATCTGGATCGCCGGACGGATCAGCTCGAGCGCCTCGCGCACCTGGTCCTCGACCGTTGGAGCCTGGTTCACGCCCCGATCCTACCGGGAAGGACCTTCAGGCCCACGACGCACAGGGCGAGCGCCGCGAGCGCGGCGAGAACCAGCGCAAGGAGGACGGACCCGCGGCCCCCGCGGCCGTCATCAGCGTCGGGGGGAACCGCCCTCGTGGGCCCCCGGACGACGACCTCGACCGGGGCGCTGGCGCGGTCGAGCCCCCCCGTCGAGGCGTGGACCCGCACCTCGTAACGCCCCGGGCGCGCCGGTGCGGTCCATGGGACCACGCTCACCCCGGCGTGCTCGATCGCGGGGGGCCGACCCCGGCCGGCTCCGGAGGCCACGACCGTGGCCGGACGTGAGAGCGCGATCTTGAGCTGGCGGGTCGCTCCCGGATCCACCGACGCGGGCGCATCCACGATGCTGACCCGCAACGGGAGCCCGTAGCCCCGGGGCGGCTCGACCTGCACCGCGCCGGGCCCCGCGTAGCGGAACGTCCACCGGCCCAGCGCGTGGCGCACAACCGTGGCCCCGCGTCCATCGACGATGCTGAACGAACCGGTCGCGGCGACCGTGCTCTGCGCCAGCGCGACGCCGACGTCGATGGGGCCCGGGTCGTGGAGGCGACCGACCTCCACGCCGGAGTAGTAGTGGGTGAGGATGTCGCGATAGGTCTCGCCTCGAGCGGCGAGCCCGTAGGCCCCCCACTGCGACATGCCCACGCCGTGCCCCCATCCTCGTCCCACGAACCGAACGATGCTCCCGCGGGTGCGCGCCCGGAGCCGGTTGGACGGGAAGGTCTCGGGCATGCGGCCGCTGGTGGTCAGCGCGGGAGCCGGGTAGTCGGACGGGAACAGCGCGGGGGCAAGGTCGCGCACAAGGTCGCGCAGCTCCTCGGCGGTCACGCGGAGCCGGCCGCGGGTGCCGCCCAGCGAGATGTCGGGATAGTGAGATCCGGCGCGCGACGAGATGGACCTCACGTCCTGCAACCGCCCGGCGTTCCACCAACCGGCGTGCTCGACGATCGTCTGCAAGCGCCGCAACGGGAACGACACGGTCCATCGCCACAGGGGAGCGCTCCGTTCGGTCGGGCTGGGTACCCCTTGCAGGTACGGATAGTCGGTCTCGCCCGGGAATGCCTGCGGATTGTCGAGGGTGCGGCCCCCCGAGGTCGAGCTGTAGCGCGCGAGGATCGGCCGGTCGCGGTAGAGGAGCGTCTCCCCGGTGGTGTCGGCGACCGCGTCCGCCCAGCGGAACCCGCCCAACGAGAACACGACGTCGGCCCCGGAGAACACCTGGCACTGATCGGACGCGCAGATGTCGAAGCCGTAAGCGGCGGCGACGCCGGCAGGCCCCTGCTCCAGGGTCCAGCGAGCGTAGGTGCGCGCCGCGACCGCTTGCGCCTTGAGCGCCTCCGCGGGCCAGCTCACCGGTACCTCGTTGAGCCCGAGGAGGTAGCGCTCGAGCGGAAGGCGGTCGACCACCGCGATCCCATCGGAGAAAGAGCCGAGTCGGATCGTGCCGAAGTAGCTGTGGAGGCCCTCGATCGCGATCGGTCTCCCATCGGCAGGCACCAGCTTGACGGGGGTGGCAAGGGCGCCCATCCGAGCGGCGCGGGGCCGCTCCGCTACCGCGGGCGCACCGGGTAACGCGACGAGGATGCAGATCAGCACGGCCGCCGCGGGGACGGCGCCGGGGCGCTTCCGAGGACGGCGCATCGGCCCATCTTCGAGCATGCGGCGCGCCCGGCGCGCCGATCGGCGAGTCAGGCAGCGACGAGCCGGATGCCCGCGCCGAGACCGTTCATCTTGTCGACGAAGTCCTCGTACCCACGTTCGATATGACCCACGTCGTAGACGTCCGTGACCCCCTCGGCGCACAGACCCCCCAGGACGAGACCTGCGCCGGCGCGGATGTCGGGGGCCTTGACCGGAGCTCCCGAGAGCCGCTCGACCCCGCGGATCACAGCGTGGTGCCCTTCGACCAGGATGTTGCTCCCCATGCGGTTGAGCTCGTCGACGAAGAGGAAACGCGCTTCGAAGACATTCTCGGTCAGGATCGAGGACCCGCCCGCCTGTGCGAGGAGCACCATCATCATGGGCTGAAGGTCAGTGGGGAAGCCAGGATAGGGAAGCGTGACGAGGTCCAGCGCGCCGGGCCGGCGTGACATCGAGACCTCGACCTCCTCGTCTCCGACCCCGACCTCGGCGCCTGCGTCCTGCAGCTTCTGAAGCACGAGCTCGAGATGCGCCGGTACGATCCCGGCGATCGCTACCCGCCCACGCGTGGCTGCCGCCCCGATCGCGTAGGTGCCTGCTTCGATACGGTCGGGGAGGATCTCGTACGAGACGGGAACCAGCTCGTCGACACCTCGGATCGTGATCGACGGCGTCCCCGCACCGTCGATGATCGCGCCGCACGCGCTCAAGAACGACGCCAGGTCCTGGATCTCGGGTTCCCGCGCCGCGTTCTCGATCGTGGTCGTGCCCGTCGCCGTCACCGCGCTCATCAAGAGGTTCTCAGTCGCGCCTACGGACGGGAACTCGAGAAGGACCCGCGTCCCCCGGAATCGATCCACGACCCCCTCCACGAAGCCATGCTGGGAGGTGAGCTTCGCTCCCATCCTCTCGAGGCCGTCGAGATGCAGGTCTATGGGGCGCGAACCGATGGCGTCGCCGCCGGGCAGCGCGACCCTGGCGCGCCCGAGCCGCGCCAACAACGGGCCGAGCACCTGAATGGAGGCGCGCATCTTCCTGACGAGCTCGTAGGGCGTCTCGTCCTGGAGATCCCCGGACGCGTCGATCGTGAGACCTCCCTCGTGCCGCTCGACACGGGCACCAAGATGACGCAGCACATCCGCCATGAGGGACACGTCCGTGATCCTCGGCACGCGCCCCAGCCGGACCTCGCCCGGGACCATCAGCGACGCGGCCATGATCTTGAGCGCGGAGTTCTTGGCGCCTGCTACCGCGACGCGTCCCTCCAACGACACAGGCCCGGAGATCGAGTAAGCCTTCATCCGGACCCCACCCTAGAGGTCCGGCGCACCGCCCCGCGGCCCTGCATCCCCGTCAGACGGCTGTCAGATGACTGTCAGACAGGACGCGGACCAGAGCGTCCCCCCGCCGGTCAGCGAGTGCTCTTCCGGGACCCGCTGCTCTTCCGGCCCGTGTTCCGCGCGGTCGACTTGGCCGCCCCGGACGCACGGCCTGCGGTCTTGCGCGCGCCTCGGGCCGCGGTCTTGGCCCCGGACGCCGCTCCCCGGGTCGCCTTGCGAGCGGTGCTCTTGGTCCGCGATGTGGCCTTGCGAGCGGTGCTCTTGCGGGCTCCGGTCGTCTTCTTGCGCCCGGTGCTCTTCTTGCGGGCTCCGGTCGTCTTCTTGCGAGCGGTGCTCTTGCGGGCTCCGGTCGTCTTCTTGCGCCCGGTGCTCTTCTTGCGGGCTCCGGTGCTCTTCTTGCGCCCGGTGCTCTTGCGGGCTCCGGTGCTCTTCTTGCGCCCGGTGCTCTTCTTGCGCCCGGTGCTCTTGCGGGCTCCGGTCGTCTTCTTGCGCCCGGTGCTCTTGCGGGCTCCGGTCGTCTTCTTGCGCCCGGTGCTCTTG
>JBHENN010000105.1:0-16653 GCA_046262015.1 Actinomycetota bacterium
ACCGCGAGCAGCAGCAAAGCGATGAGTCCGAGCCCCCAGGGCAACCGGATCGAGTTCGCTAGTCTGTAGCTGCGGGGTTCGCCCGCATGCGTCCTCCGCGCCCGCAGGTTGAAACGGCTAGCCATCTGCGCGCTCGCCCGCAGCGTGTCGTGCCACGACGTCGCTGAGTTGGGCCGCAGTGAAGGGCTTGAGCATCCACTCTTTGATGTTGGGTGTCACGGGCCGGTCCTCCTTCTCGGAGATAGAGATCATGACGACCGGCACTTCAGCCAAGGTGGGATCCTCGGCCATCCGTCGCGCTACCTCGTATCCGGCGATGCCTGGAAGGAAGACATCGAGCAACACCAGACCTTGAGCGGCCTCTCCCAATGTGCGAAGCGCCCCGTCCCCTGTAGCGGATTCCGTCACCTGGTGCCCGTGGCGCTCCAACCACCTTCTGAATAGAGCCGAGCCGTCAAGGTCGTCGTCGACGATGAGGGTCCGGGCCACGTCAGGTCGCGAGCAGGCGTTTGAGTATCTGATCCAGCTCCTCGATCTCAAAGGGCTTTGTCAGGTACTCGTCGGCGCCCCGCTCGAAGCCGCTGACGATGTCGGATTCCGACGCCTTGGCGGTGAGCATCACCACCGGGATGGCTTCGGTGAGAGCGTCCTGCTTGAGTTGTGCGCAGACCCCAGGGCCCTGCATCCCAGGCATCAGCCAGTCCAGTACCACTGCCTGGGGAAGATGAGAGCGGACCAGCTCGAGGGCGCTGGGCCCGTCTGCGGCCGTCATGACCTCGTAACCTCGCTTCGACAGTCTCAGCTGGACCAGCCGGAGGATGTCGGGGTTGTCGTCGGCTATCACGATCACCGGCTTCGAGTGATTCATCTGGGACCCTTCATCGGGAGGCCACTGGCGCCGGGAGACAAAGTAGCCGAAGGCGCGTAGCGGGGAGCCACTACGGGGTCTTACCCCAACAAATCCCCAACATCAGCAGCGGATGTAGATGGCAATGGATGTGAGCACCTGTGATCGGAAAAAGTACCGTGACCTGCGTAGATGGCTACGGATGTGTAGGGCTGTAAGCCTCCGTGAATGGGCTCCGCACTGCTCGCACGGGTGAGGTCAGGGGTTCGACAAAGTAGTCCCCGGCGATGATCGAGGCCGCGGTAATCAGGATGGCGACGACCTTGCCGAGGGTCTTTGCTACCTTGCTGAGGATCACTGGCGGTAGGGTAGCTCGCCCATGGACGAAACGTGTCGCAGGGGGCCTCTACCGTCAAGACCCCCGCGCTCCCCCGCGCTTTCGCGGCTTGCTAGGGCTGCGTGCCGTTTCGCCTAGCAACCCCAGCGCTCGCAGGTCGCGGCTGAGGTGCTGCGGTGCACGCCGAGCCAGCGCGCGATCGCTGCCTGCGCACCCCACGCGGTGTAGCTGCCGCAGCTCTCCCCTAGTGCATCACGCGCTTGCGGCGTAGGTCGGCCAGGTGCCTGCGGCGCGCGTTGTACGCGGAGGCAGTTGGGTAGAAGTTTGGGTAGAAGTCGGCCCTTCTCGGACAGCACCTACTCGCAGCTTAGGGCGCTGACCTGCCCTTTCGTGGAGCCGGGGAGGGGAATCGAACCCCTGACCTATTCATTACGAGTGAATCGCTCTGCCGTCTGAGCTACCCCGGCGGGAAGGCGAAGTCTAGCGGTTGGCTTCCGCTCCGACGCCCACGCGCGCCGGAGCGGGCGCGAGGCGGGCCGCCTCGAGGAGCACGACCTCGGTCGCGAGGAGATGGTTGGCGTTGAACACGAGCGAGGCGCGCGCCGCGAGACAGCGCTCGACCGCGGCCACCAGACCCCGGGCGGGCACGTCCGCGCGCGACCACAGCTCGATCTCGTCGAAGAGGTCGAGGTTGGTCACCGCGTCGCCCCCGCCTGCCCGGACTGCTAGGACGTCGCGGTAGAAGCTGGCGAGGGTCGCGAACGCCTCGCCGAGGACCTCTTGCTCGACCCGTCGCAGCTCGCGCTTGTGGCGCAGCGCGAGTGAGTTGCGAAGGGTCGCCGTGCCCCGTCCGTCGCCGATGGCGTCGGCCAGCTCGGCAACCTCCGCCTTCTGGTCTGCGGCGCGCTCAGTGACCGCTTCGGCGACCTGATCGATCACCTCTGCGGCCGCGTCGAGCGCGTCCACGGGCGAAGCGAGACGTCGAGGGATGCCGGTCCAGAAGAGCCGGCGAGCGCGGATCGACTCGTCGAAGGCGAGCTCCCGGGCGCGGCCGAGGTTCCCCTGCGAGACGCGCGCCGCGAGACGAGCCATCTCCGGCGATCCCCCTTCGCGCACCAGGGCGTCGACGACACGAGCCTCGGACAGCGGCTCCATGTGCACCACCTGGCAGCGCGATGTGACGGTCTCCAGGATCTCCTCGAGGTGATCCGTCACGAGGACGAACACGACGCCGGGGACGGGCTCCTCCAACGTCTTGAGCAACGCGCTCTGCGCGGCCTCGTTCATCTTGTCCGCCTCTTCGATGACGAACACCTTGTAGCGGCCTTCGAACGTCGACCGAGCCGCCTCCGGGAGGACGTTCTCCCGGATCACGTCAACCGGTATGAGCGGACCCTCGGGAACGATGTGCTGGACGTCGGGAAACCGCCGGCGCGCGACGCGCGCGCACGCCGAGCAGCGGCCGCACCCAACGTAGGGCTCTTCGGAGCACTCGAGCGCGGCCGCGATCGCGAGGGCCGCGGAACGCTTGCCGGCTCCGGCAGGACCGACCAGCAACCAGGCATGGGGGACGTGCCCGCCGCCGACCCGCGCACGCATGCGTTCCACGGCCCGCGAGTCTCCGAGACGCTCCCACACGGTCACCGGGGCACCGGCGGGCCGGGAGGCCCGAGACCTTTGACCGGCTGGAAGGTCTCGTGCTCCGTCGCTCGCTCCTGGAAGACGCGCACGATCTGGTCGTGCAGCTGGGCCTGCGTCGAGCTCCCGTCGAGGACGACGAACCGGTCGGGGTGCCGCGTCGCGAGCTCGGAGTAAGCACGAGCCACCCGCTCGTGGAAGTCACCCTGCTCGCTCTCAATCCGGTCGGGCTCGTCGGGTACCCGCTGCAGGCCGGAGGCGGCGTCGAGCTCGAGATAGAAGACGAGGTCCGGGGTCACCTCTCCCAGGGCAAGCTCGTTGATGCGGCCGACCTCCTCGAGCCCCAGCCCACGCGCCAGTCCCTGGTACGCCAGGGACGAGTCGATGAAGCGGTCGGAGATCACGACCTTGCCGGCGTCGAGCGCCGGCTTCACCACCTCGGCCACGTGCTGGGCCCGGTCCGCGGCGTACAGGAGGGCTTCTGTGCGCGCGTCCATCCCCTCGGACTCCGTGTCGAGGAGCACGTCGCGGATCCGCTTCCCGACGCGCGTGCCGCCCGGCTCGCGCGTCATGACGACCTCCTGCCCCCGAGCCTCCAACCACTCCACCAGAGCCCTCATCTGCGTCGTCTTGCCGGCGCCGTCCCCGCCCTCGAAGACGACGAGATAGCCGCGGCCCGGCACCTCGGCGGGAGCGGCGGCGCGCAACGGGGCCGCCGCGCGCGCGTTGATCGCCCGCATCGACACGATCGCCCCCGCGATGGCCACGACGCCCGCGAGCCACAAGGTCGCCCGGGTCCCCTGCAGCTCGAGCCCGAACGGGAGTCCCCTCTGGGGGCCGATCGCGGTCGCGACGAACGGGAACAACCCCAGGCCGACCAGCGTGCCGATCCGGATCACCGTGTAAGCCGCGCTGAACGCGCGCCCGCGGACCTCGTCGCTCGTCGTCTCGTGCATCAACGAATAGCCGGTCGAATAAGCGATGCCGCCGAAGAACCCGAGGGCCGACGCGAACGCGATCGCGGAGTTCAGCCCGTTCATGCTCGCCAAACCGATCAGCCCGGCGCCGAGCAGGAGGATCGACGCCGAGAACAAGACGTCCTTCTGGAGGCGCTTGGCGATCGGCCCCACCGAGAGCAACCCGATGATCATCCCGGTTGCGAGGAACCCGACCAGGAAGGCGAAGCCGCGCTCGCCTCCGTTGAGGACCTGACGGACGAAGGTGAGCCCCAGGGAGAAGACACCGCCGGCGGCGGTGAACGTGAACGCGATGCCCAGGATCCACGGCCGCACCTGCTTGTGGAGCCCGACGAAGCGTAGACCCTCGACGAGATCGTCCTTGACCTGACGGAAATTCAGCTTTACCGCGCGCGTGACCGAGGTGGGGATGGTGAGCATCGAAACGAGCACAGCCGAGACCACGAACGTCCCCGAGTCCAGCCACAGAGGAAGCGCGGCGCTGTTGTCCTTGAGACCCTCGAGGACCGAGACGTGATCTCCGAGGTACGCGCCGAGCGTCGTCAGCACGGCGAAGACCACCGACGCGACCGGCCACGGCGCGTAGACCGCCATCAGGTTCATCGAGTTCGCGTGGGTGAGGTGGGCCGGGGGGACGAAGTGCGGCAGCGACGCGTCCTTGGCAGGGGCCCACACGAGGGTGAGGCCCTCGAGCAAGACCGACGCGAGCACGAGGTAGATCAGACTGGGGAAGAACGGCAGCGAGAAGATGATCGCAGCGCGCGCCAGGTCCGCCACGACCATCGTCCGCTTGCGATCCCAACGGTCGGCGATGACCCCGGCAAGCGGACCCACGACGAAGCCGGGGAGAACGCGCGCGGTAAGGACGGTCCCGACCCCGGCGGGTCCTCCGAGTCGTTCCGCGAAGGCCGCGATCGCGAACACGCCGACCCAGTCCCCGAGGCTCGAGACGAACTGCGCGAAGAACAGCCTGCGATAGTTGCGGTTGCGCAGCAGAGTCCCGTAGCCGACCTCCTCCTGCGTATCCAGGACCTTGAGGTCCGGGCGCGCGCTGGCTGGCTGGATCAGCTCCTCCTCGTCGCTCCGGTGCTCGGAACCCATCCTAGAAGAGGTCCTGCGAGGGCGCACCGAAGGCTCACCTCTTCGGCTTGCTCGTGCGCTTGGACCGGGGTTTGCTCTTCGTCTTGCGTGCCGGCGCCTTGACGCGCTTCTCGGCGAGCAGCTCCGCGGCGCGCTCCAGGGTCAAGCCCTCGATCGTGTCGCTCGAAGGCAGCGACGCGTTGGTCGTGCCGTCGGTGACGTAGGGGCCGAAGCGTCCGTCCTTCAGCAACAGCGCCGCACCGGTCGCGGGATCGGCGCCCAGCTCTCGCAGGGGGGCTGCCCCGCGTCCGCGTCCCTGCTTCGGCTGGGCAAGCAGAGCGAGAGCCTCCTCGCGGGTCAGCGTGAAGAGCAGCTCCTCCGACCCGAGCGTGCGCGTGTCGGCGCCGCGCTTGAGGTAGGGGCCGTAGCGTCCGTTCATCACGAGGATCTCAATGCCGTCGGCGTCGGCTCCGAGCGAGCGAGGCAACGACAACAGCTTCAGCGCATCGTCCAGCGTGACCGTCTCGGGCTGCATCGACTTCAGCAGGGACGCGGTCGGAGGTTTGTCCTTGGACCCCTCCTCAGCCTCTCCGAGCTGCACGTACGCCCCGTACCGCCCGTTCTTCAGCACCACCGGCTTGGACGACACCGGATCCGCCCCCAGCACCCGATCGCCGCTGGGAGCATCCAGGAGCTCGTTCGCCTTCTCGAGGGTCAGCTCATCCGGCGCGACATCCTCGGGCACCGAGGCGCGGTCCTCGCCTCGCTCGAGGTAGGGGCCGAAGCGCCCCACACGGAGGACTATCGGGCGGCCATCGTCGCCCGACCCTACGGTGAAGGAGTTGATCGCACGCGGATCGATCTCGTCCAAGCGTTCCGAGACCATCGTCTTCAGCCCGGGTCGTCCGTTGCCGAAGAAGAACCGGCCGAGCCACGGCACCGCCTCCTCCTTCCCGGACGCGATCTCGTCGAGATCGTCTTCCATGCGGGCGGTGAAGCCGTAGTCGACGAGCTGCTCGAAATGCTTCTCGAGCAGATCGACCACGGCGAACGCGGTGAACGAGGGGACAAGGGCGGTCCCCTTCTTCCAGACGTATCCGCGATCCAGGATCGTCGAGACGATGCTGGCATAGGTCGACGGTCGTCCGACCCCGATCTCCTCCAGCTTCTTGATCAGCGATGCTTCGGTGAACCGCGCCGGTGGCTGGGTCGCATGGGCCTTGGCCTCCAGCTCGGTCACGGCGAGCTCTTGTCCCTCCCTCAGCTCGGGAAGATGCACCTCCCGGTCCTCGAGCTCGGCGTCGGGATCGTCGGCTCCCTCGACGTACGCGCGCAGGAAACCGGGGAAGGTGATCACCTTCCCGCCGGCCGCGAACTCAGCGTCTTCGCCGTCGGAGGAGACACCCCCGATCCGCACCTGGACGCTCTGTCCGCGCGCATCGCTCATCTGCGACGCCATCGTGCGCTGCCATACGAGCTCGTAGAGACGCGCTTCCTCGCCCGAAACCTCGGGGGCTACCTGCTTCGGCGATCGGAAGGCATCTCCGGCCGGCCTGATCGCCTCGTGTGCCTCCTGCGCGTTCTTCACCTTGCGCTTGTAGCGGCGCGGCTCGGCAGGGAGGTAGTCGGGTCCGTACAGGTCTCGCACGTTGCGGCGCGCCGCGTCGATAGCGGTCTCCGAGAGCGTCGTGCTGTCCGTTCGCATGTAGGTGAGGTAGCCCTTGTTGTAGAGGCTCTGAGCAACATCCATCGTCCGTCTGGAGCTGAACCGCAACTTGCGCGCGGCTTCCTGTTGGAGCGTCGACGTGATGAACGGCGGATAGGGCGATCGCTTGAACGGCTTCTCGTCTATCGACCGGACCGCGAACGTGGCAGGTCGGAGCCGATCGGCCAGCGCTCCAGCAGCATCGCCGTCGAGGACGACGACGTCCTCGGTGGCCAGCGTGCCATCGGCACGGAAGTCCTTGCCGGTCGCGACGCGCCGCCCGTCGAGGTTGACCAGGGTCGCCGGGAAGCCCGGCGCGCCGCCAGGGTCGACCGCCTCGCGCGCCGCGAAACGAGCTTCCAGATCCCAATAGCCGGCCGAGCGGAAGCGGATGCGTGCCCGCTCGCGCTCGACGAGGATCTTGGTCGCCACGCTCTGCACGCGCCCCGCGGACAGCTTCGGCAGCACCTTCTTCCACAACACCGGCGAGACCTCGTAGCCGAACAGCCGATCCAGGATCCGTCTGGCCTCCTGGGCGTCGACCAGACGGCGGTCGAGGTCGCGGGGGTTCCGCACCGCCGCCTCGATCGCCCCCCGCGTGATCTCGTGGAAGACCATGCGCTTCACCGGCACCTGGGGGGACAGGACCTCGAGCAGGTGCCACGCGATCGACTCCCCCTCGCGGTCCTCATCGGTCGCGAGGTACAGCTCGCTCGCGTGCTTCAGCAGGTCCTTGAGCTTCTTGACCTGCTGCTTCTTCTTGGCCGGGACCACGTAAAGGGGCTTGAAGTCGTTGTCGACGTCGACGCCGAGGCGGGCCCAGGGCTCGCCCTTGTAGGCCGCCGGGATGTCGGCGGCAGTAGGAGGCAGGTCGCGGATGTGCCCGATCGAGGACTCCACCACGAAGTCCTTGCCGAGGATGGACGCGATCGTCTTGGCCTTGGCGGGCGACTCGACGATCACCAGGGGCTTGGGCACGCGACTCCTTCGCTGGGCACGGGGTGAGGCTAGAGGCTCGGGCAACGCTCCCGGCGGGAGGTTGAAGACCTCGGAGATAGGGCTTATCTCACCTATCCGGGCGTCCTGTCAACCAACGCCTCTCGGATCGGGGCATTCCCAGGAGCCCCGGGCGCCCCCCGTAGACGGCTAGCATCGGGCGCCGTGGAAGCCCTGATGGAGGTCATGGAGGGATGGGTCCGGGACTACGGCTACATCGCGATCTTCCTGCTCATGACCGCGGAATCCGCCCTGATCCCCTTCCCCAGCGAGGTCACGATGCTGGTGGGCGGCTGGTACAGCGCTGATGGCTCCCTCAGCTTCTTCTGGGTCGGGACGGCCGGCGTCCTCGGCAATCTCGTCGGCTCGTGGGCGGCCTACGTGCTGGGGCGGGTCACCGGGCGTGCGCTCCTCGACCGCTACGGCCGCTACGTCTTCATCCGCCGCCACGAGATCGATCGCGCCGAGAAGTGGTGGGACAAGCGGGGGGACGCCGCGACCTTCATAGGCAGGCTCCTGCCGGTGATCCGCACCTTCATCTCGCTGCCCGCGGGGATAGCGCGCATGCCCTTCGGCAAGTTCACGCTCTACACGTTCCTCGGCGTCATCCCGTGGACCTTCGGGCTCACCTACCTCGGCGTGCTCGTCGAGGACAACTGGCGCAAGGTCATCGAGTACTTCGACATCCCCACCTTGGTCATCGGGACGGCGGTCGTGGGTGCGGTCGTCGCCTGGATCGTCATCCATCGCAAGAGGAGAGGCGCGGCCGCCGAGAGGCCCGCAGAGTAGGGCGAGCAGGGTGCGGGCCGCGCCCAGGGACTGATCCCTAGAACAGTGCCTGCAGGCTAGGTGAGGCCGATGTCGCCGGCGACCAGCCCCAGACCTTCGATCGAGACGGCGAGGAACTCGTCCAGCGGCAGTCCGATCGAGGCCTCGACCCCGTGGATCTCCTCTCGCTCCACCCCCGGCGCGAACGACTTCTCCTTCAGCTTCTTCTTGACCGACGAGACCTTCATCCCGTGCGCCTTCTCGGGGCGGACGAGCGCCGCCGCCACCACCAGGCCGGCGACCGCGTCGGCGTGGACTATCGCCTTGGACATCAGGTCGGTCCGGTGCTCCTCGAAGCGGTGGCCCAGGATCGCGTTCAGGACGGCTTCGTCGTCGAAGCCCTCGGCGCGCAGCCACTCCACGGTTTGATGACCGTGGCGGTCGAGATCGTGCTCGGTTCGGTCGTAGTCGAGGTCGTGGAACAGGCCGGTGAGCCCCCAGCGATCCTCGTCCTCGCCGAAGCGGCGGGCGAGAGCGCGCATCACCCCCTCGACCGAGATGAGATGCCGGTAGGTGATGTCCTTCTCGGAATACTTGCGAACGAGCGCGAGCGCGTCGGTCCGGTCCACTGCGCGCTAGTCGCCGGTGAGGATGCGCTGCAGATCGGCCTCCGCCTCGGGCGCGGCGATCGCGAGGACCTCGTCACCGAGCTCGAGCGGCGTGTCGGCGCTCGGCGTGATCACGTGGCGGTCCCGGACGATCGCCACGAGGGTGCAATCGGGCGGTAGCTTGAGGTCCGCGCACGTCTTGGCAACGGCGGGCGAGCCTTCGGCGAGCGTGACCTCGAGCAACGCGGCTTCCCCGGCGCGGAGGCTCATGAGTCGGACGAGATCCCCGACCGACACCGCCTCCTCCACCAATGAGGTGAGGAGATGAGGCGTGCTCACCGCGACGTCGACGCCCCAGGACTCGGTGAAGAGCCAGCTGTTGTCGGGATGGTTGACGCGCGCCACGACGCGCGGGACGGCGAACTCTTGCTTGGCCAGCAGCGAGATGACGAGGTTGTCCTCGTCGTCGCCGGTGGCGGCGACGACGACGTCGCACGACGACAGCACGGCGGCGTCGAGGGTATGGAGCTCGCACGCGTCGCCCTCGACCCAGTTCACCTCCAACTCCCGCCTCAGCGTCTGCACCAGGGCCTTGTTCTGCTCGATCAAGGTCACGTGATGCCCCTTGGACATCAGGTCCTTGGCCACGTACTGGCCCACGTTGCCCGCACCGGCGATCGCGATGCGGAAGCGCCCGCTCGTCATTCGGGCCGGCCGACCTTCTTGAGGTCCTCGCCCAACGAGGCCGCCTCCTGCCGCACCACCGACACGTGAAGGATGTCGCCGTCCTGAAGGGTCAGACCCTTGTCCGGGACCCGCGGGACGCCGAACCTGCTGACCGCGATCACGCGCCGGCGCCCATCCAGATCGAGATCGAGCGAGCTCTTGCCCAGCGCCTCCACCGGGGCCGGGAGCGCAGTGATGACGACCTCGCCGTTGTCCACCGTGTACTCGACCGGGACCTCCTCGGGCAGCATCGCTCGCAGAACCTGATCGGTCGTCCATCGCACCGTTGCGACCGTCTGGATGCCGAGGCGCTGGTAGATCTGGGCGCGCCGGGGATCGTAGATGCGGGCGACCACGGCAGGGACCCGGTAATGCTCCTTGGCCACGCGCGCGGAGACGATGTTCGAGTTGTCGCCGCTGGTCACGGACGCGAACCCGGCTGCGTCTGCGATCCCCGCCTCTTCGAGCACCTCCTGGTCGAACGCGAACCCGATGACCTGCCGGCCCTCGAAGTTCGGCTTCAACCGCTCGAACGCTTTCGCGTCCTTGTCCACGACGGCGACCGAGTGGCCGAGGCGTTCCAAGCTCGAAGCAAGCTCGGAACCGACCCGTCCACAGCCGGCGATAATCACGTGCACTTGCGGAAGCCTCCAAGCCTCAGGCGGTCGAGGCATCCTGCCATACTCTCGTTCCATGTCGGCGCTCCGCGGCCTCCTGGGACGCCTCGCGAAACCGCCCGAGGAGATCCGCGCGGAGCACTTGCGCGAATGGGCTTCTTCCATCCCCGGCGCCGTCGCTCTGGCGGACATGGAACCGCGCCAGCGTGCCCGCGTCGCCGGCGTCGTGCGAAACATCCGGATCGATCCGCGTGAAGGCCAGGGCTTCATCGAGGCGACGGTGACCGATGGGACCGGCACGCTCGTGGCCCGGTGGCTCGGCAGGTCGTCGTTGTCCGGGGTCAAGCTGGGAGTAGGGCTCGTGATGGAAGGCATCGCGGCCGCAGGAGACGACGACGAGCTGGTCATCCTGAATCCCGAGTACGAGCTGATCCTTGCGCCGGAGCACGGCTAGGGCAGGTGAGCAACGCCCCGGCCGCTCTGAAGCGGATCTTCCTCGGTCGTCCCATGTCCTCGGGCGAGCTCGAGCACACGCTCCTCCCGAAGGCGATCGCCCTGCCGGTCTTCTCGTCCGACCCGCTGTCGTCGGTGACCTACGCGACCCAGGAGATCCTCCTGGTGCTGAGCCTTGCCGGCGCCGGAGCGCTCTCACTGGTGATGCCGATCTCGTTCGCGGTCGCGGCGCTGCTGGCGATCGTCATCACCTCCTACCGGCAGACCGTGCGCGCCTACCCGACCGGCGGTGGCGCCTACCGAGTGGCCCGCGAGAACCTCGGCATGTACTCCGGCCTGGTCGCGGCCGCCGCGCTCTTGATCGACTACGTCCTCACGGTGGCGGTCTCGGTGGTCGCAGGGGTCGACGCGATCGCCTCGGCAGCAACCGGGATCGACGCCTATCAGGTCGAGATCGCGATCGGCTTCGTGATCTTCGTCGCTCTGATGAACCTGCGGGGGGTCAAGGAGTCCGGGGTGTTCTTCGCGATCCCCACGTACGGGTTCCTCGCGTCGATCTACCTGCTGCTCGCGACGGGGTTCGTGAGATGCCTCGGCGGGTGCCCCATCGCGGAGTCGGCCGAGCTGGCTAGCACCCTCAAAGCGGAGGCCTCGCTCAGCGTGCTGCTGATCCTGCGCGCGTTCTCTGCAGGGACCACCGCGCTGACCGGCGTCGAGGCGATCTCCGACGGCGTCCCCGCGTTCCGCTACCCGCAGTCGAAGAACGCGGCCACCACCCTCGCCATCATGGGGGTCTTCTCGATCTCGATGTTCCTCGGGATCTCGTGGCTCGCCGACCAGACCGACGTCGTGTTCGCGCACGGCCACGAGCATCCGACGGTCGTCGCCCAGATAGCCCTGGCGGTGTTCGGGGGCGGGCCGCTCTTCTATCTCGTCCAGGTGATGTCGGCCGCGATCCTGATCCTGGCGGCCAACACCGCGTACCAGGACTTCCCCCGGCTGTCGTCGATCCTCGCGACCGACCGCTTCATGCCGCGTCAGTTCATGAACCGAGGCGACCGCCTGGTGTTCTCGAACGGCATCGTGATCTTGTCGGTGCTGGCATGCCTGCTGATCGTCCGGTTCGACGCCGACCTGAACCGCCTCATCCAGCTCTACCTCGTCGGGGTGTTCATCTCGTTCACGTTCTCCCAATGGGGCATGGTGATGCGCTGGCGCAAGCTGAGAACACCAGGGTGGCGCCGAAGCGCGGCGATCAACGGGTTCGGTGGGACCACGACCGGCGTAGTGCTCGGTGTGGTCATAACGACCAAGTTCACTCACGGCGCATGGCTCGTCCTCGCGGCCATCCCCGTCGTCGTCTTCCTGATGCGGTCGATCCACAGGCACTACGAATCCGTGGCCGAGGAGCTCAGCACGCCCGAGCGGCGCCCTCCCCAAGTACGGCCGGGCAACCAGCACCTGGTGATCCTGGTTGACCGTGTGACCGTCGCTACGGCGCGCGCGATCGGCTACGCCCACTCGACCCGGGCTGCGGACATATCAGCGGTGACGTTCGACGAGGCGAACGTCGGCCCCTGGAAGCGGCTCGCGCCGGGGATGGCTATCGAGACGTTGCACGGGAGAGGCAGCCGGACGAAGCGCCTCCGGCACAACCTGCGCCGCCGCCGGACCTCGCTCACCGAGCAGGACTTCCTCACGCTGGTGGTCCCCGAGGTCCTCGAGAACAGGAGTCTGCTGGAGATCCTGAGACACCCCCGGCTCCATCGTCTCAAGGCGCTGTTGCTACAAGAGCCGGGTGTCCAGGTGCTCGACATCCCCGTCGTCCGCGCAGACATCGACCCAAGCCTCGACCAGGACCACGAGCCGGGCCGGAACTACACGATCGTGCTCGTCTCGGGCGTCCACAACGCGACGCTGCAGGCGATCGAGTATGCCGAAACGCTGCGTGCGACCGACATCCGTGCGCTGTGCATCAGCTACGACGCGGAGCAGACGGCGCGCTTGGGGGACGACTGGTTACGCGCCGAGATCCCGCACCCCCTCGAGATCGAGGACTCGCCCTTCCGGGACATCGGCCTCTCCGTCGTGGACTACGTCCGGCGCCTCCGCCCCGACGGTCTCGATCGGGTCGTCACCGTGATCCTGCCGGAGTTCGTGGTCGACAAGGCCCGCCACCAGATCCTGCACAACCAGACCGCGTTGTTGGTCAAGCGCCGTCTCCTGTTCGAGCGCGGGGTCGTCGCGGTGAGCGTCCCCTACCACCTCGAGAGCGACTAGGCGGAAAAGTCACCGAGGGCCCTCTTAACGACGTGAAATCGCTCACCGTTCTCTTAGCGATAGTCATGTTGCTCGGTGCCGCTTGCGGCGAGGAGCCGCCGGCGCGTCGAGACAATCGGTCCGCGTCTCCTACACCGTCTGCGAATTCCTTGCCGAAGGACCACCTCTACGAAGGCACCGGTCTGGTCCTCGACGAAGCCAAAGGTGAGGGTCCTATCTTCTGTCTCGGCGGCGTCGAGGAATCGTTGCCGCCTCAATGCGGAGGCCCGAGGCTCCGCGGTTGGAGTTGGGCCGGGCTCGATTTCGATGAGTCTGGGGGGACCAGATGGGGCTCGTTCACGCTCCGAGGTACGTACATCGATGGCGTGTTCACGGTGAAGGGCGAGCCGGAGGAACCGGAACCGTATGTGGACGACGGTGACGACGCCATCACTGCGCCCTGTCCCCAGCCCGCCGACGGATGGGGGATCCCCGATCCCGAGCGAACGAGAGAGGAGGATCGCCTATCCGCTACCCGAGCCGCCGAGGCCCAGCCCGACTACGCCGGCGCGTGGATCGACTACATCGCCCAGCCAACCGACGAGGAAGAGATGCAGCCGTGGGGCGTGAACATCGTGCTCGTCCTTGCCTTCACCGGGGACGCCGAGCGCCACGAGGCCGAAGCGCGCCAGCATTGGGGCGGCGCGCTCTGCATCTGGATCCACGACCGCACGGAGGCAGAGCTCGCGTCGATCCAGAGCGACCTCGACGAACCGTGGATCGCGGAGATGGGGATCGAAACGACCTTCTCGGATAGGGACATCACGATCGGCACGGTGATGATCGGCGTGATCGTCAGTACCCTGGAGTTCGAAGCCGAACTCGCCCGGCGCTACGGCGAGGGCGTGGTCGAAGTGCACCCCGCCCTACATCCGGTTGACTGACGAGGCTCGGCCTCCCTCGACGTTGCCCGTAGAGGAGACCACGGAGCGTGCCATCGCGTGCGCGAAGCAGATCTTGGAGAGGCTGGTGGTTGCTTCGGACAGTGCCGCAGGTGGTTTCGGCCGGGCTCCGACGTTCAGGTTCTAAATGCTAGGTGGCGCTTGGGCTCCCCATCTTCTCTTTCGCCGCATTGCCCGACACCGCCACTAGGGCCAACGCGCCCAAGACTAGGTGCACGATGTTGTCGGCGACGTTGTACTCATGTGGGATCAAGCCGAACAGTTCCGGCTCGATGAAACCGATGATGCCGACGAGTATGTAGACCGCCCCCAATCCTCCTACCACCGTCTTGACGGCGCTGTTGGCTCCCGCGAAGCCGACGTATGCCAGCAGGCCACCCGTCCCCAGGTGTACGAGGTCCTCGACGATGTCCACGTTCAGGAGCCCGAGTATCCCGTCCTCCGGATCGCCTGCGATGAAACCCACGACCGCGATGAGCAGCAGGGCGATACCGACCACCTTGGCGTACAACCTTGCGGGACTATCCGTTCTGCTCTGTGCCATGTCCTCTCCCTTCGACGATTCGATTCTTCATTACATGTCTTTCTGTTCGAGGTCCTTGACGGCGGGACCATGCAGGACACGTCCCTCGGTGTCGAAGCGCGATCCGTGACACGGGCAGTCCCAGCTCTTCTCCGCAGGGTTCCAGCACACGATGCAGGCCAGGTGCGTGCACACGGCCGAAACTGCATGGAGGGTCCCGTCGTCGTCGCGGTATCCGGCGACCTGGCTCAGGCCGACGTGCTTCACCGCCGCCTCACCCGGTTGGAGCTCGTCGAACGCACCCCCCTGGGGATGCGTGACGCGGTCTCCGATCCAGTGGCGCGCGACCTTCGAGTTCTCGACCGTGAACTTCTTGGCCGAGGCCTTCACGGTGGCCCTGTGAGGGTCGAACAGGGAGGCGAACTCGTTGGCCTCGCCCAGGATCGCGTCGCTCACGACCGTCGCTCCTATCGTGCCGTTCGTCATGCCCCACTTGCCGAAGCCCGTTGCGGTGTAGACGTGTTGGGATGAACGTCGCGCAGTCCCCGCGTAGGGCAGCATGTCGACCGTCGCGCCATCCTGTGTCGACCAGCGATGGGTGATCTCTTCGACACCGAAACGCTCCCTGGTCCAGCTCTCCAAGTCTCGATAGTCGGCTTCGGTGTCGTACTTCTGGCCGACCGCATGGCCGTTGCCGCCCACGAGCAACAACCTCCGCTCGCCATCGGCGATGGTTCTGATCGAACGCGTCGGCTGCTCGCTCGAGATGTACATCCCGCTGGATTCGGCGGAACTCTCGATCGGGGCGCATAAGGCATAGGAGCGTTTCGGGTGGACCCGAGGGAAGAAGAGCCCTCGGTCCCAGAAGGGATAGTGGGTCGCGATGATGACGTCACGAGCGACGACACGTCCGTGTTCGGTCGATACCTCGCACGGTTCGCCTTCGTTCAGCTCGGTGACGCGCGAGTTCTCGAAGATGTGGCTGCCCTCACCGGGGATGTCCTTCGCGAGACCTAGCAGGTACTTGCGTGGATGAAACTGCGCTTGGTCGTCGAGGCGGATCGCAGCGGCGACCGGGTACGGGAGGTCCAGCTCCGTGGTGAACGAAACGTCCAACCCGGCTCTCTTGGCGGCTTCGACCTCCTGTTTGATCTTGTCCCCCGCATCGGGGCTCTCGCAGTACACATAGTTCGACCGTCGCTCGAGGTCGCAATCGATCCCGGCCTCCGAGATCCGCTCCGTGATCAGCTTGACCGCGAGTTGATTCGCCCGTGCGTACTGCCTCGCGGCCTCCGCGCCGTGCTTGCGCTCGAGTTCTTGGTAGATCAGTCCGTGACCCGCGGTGATCTTGGCAGTGGTGTAGCCGCTGACGCCCCTTGCCAGCCGATCCATCTCGACGACCGCGACGCTCTTGCCGGCCCGTTTCAGGAGCCAGCCGGCCGTGAGACCCACGATCCCCGCTCCGATGACCGCGACGTCTGCCTCTACGTCGCCCTGGAGGAGGGGATGCTCTATCGAGGAGGTCGAATCGACCCAGTAGGAGACATTGATCGTCGAATGGGCTTCAGACAAACGATTTCTCCTGTCCAGAGTCGCTTCCCGGCGGTGACACGAATCGGACGATAACCGCGAATCGGAATCTCTGTACCTCCCGGTACAGGGCCTCACCCGTAGGCACATGAACGCGGGACTCGGGTCGCAGCCCGTTGGGACGCGACAGGACAGGGTAGGACCAGGATATGGCTGGGAGAAGAGGTTCGAGCAAGGACGCCATTATCGCTGCGGCCGCGGACCTCATCCACCTACGAGGGGTCGCCGGCACTTCCATCGACGACATCCTCAAGGCGAGTGGTACTGGCAAGAGCCAGTTCTACTACTACTTCGAAAGCAAGGACGAGCTCATCCATGAGGTGCTGCGGTTCCAACTTGAGCGCTATATCGCGGCACAGCAACCGTTCATCGAGAACCTGGCCTCGTGGAAAGGCATCTCCGACTGGTTGGAAGCGCTGGTTGATCAGCACGAGGGTCGAAAGCTTGTTGGTGGATGCCCCATCGGTTCGCTAGCGGCCGAGATGGCCGACCGCGACGAGAGATTGCGCGAACAGCTGGTGGACGCCTTCGACCGGTGGGAGTCCTATCTGGTAGTTGGACTCCAGT
>JBHENN010000106.1:0-10944 GCA_046262015.1 Actinomycetota bacterium
ACCGGCGCGCCTCGACGCCAGCTCGCAAGCCAGCGAGTCCTGCCTTGCCGCGCCCGCTGAGCTTGATCGGACCCCTACTCGCCACCGTGTGTTGCGTGAGCTCCCAGTGGAGCCATCGGACCGTCGTCAGCCGCTGTCTGAGCGCCGAGTCCAGCGCGGCCTCGAGCTCCTCCGGGTCCAGCACGGCGCCCAGATCGATCAGCGTCCGATTCACACCCGTCACGGGGATCCGTTCGCGGCGCGCCACGTCCCAACGGATCAGCTCCAGCGTTCTGTGGACCGTGAGGAGCTTGGACCGTGAGCGCGTCGCTCGGGGAACGGTTATCTCGATGCCCTCTTGGAGGAACCCTTCGAGGCCCCACAACCTCCCCGCCGATCGGTGAGAGGCGATAGCGTCCGGACTTCCCCAGAGACAGGCGGCCATGACCTTCTGGTGCCATGTCTCTACGGTCCCGGCGAACCGATAGACGCGCGGCAGAAGACGGACGAGGGTCCCGTTGGCGAGCCGCCGATCGAGCGCGTGTCGCGAGTGGCCAGCCGCCAGCACCTGGGCGCGACCGATAGCGCCGTGTTGACTCTCGGCGACACGTCTGCACTCAGCGTCGGCGGTTCCCTCGCGCCACCTGCCTCGATATGCGCTGCCCATGGCAACACCGAACCCCAACCGAGCCCCAGGAGTCTGTGCGCGCGGTCACTGGTGGTCCAACGGTGGGGGCGAAGCGGAGGGGGGCGGCGCGCCTGGGGGGATCGGGGAGGGGCGTCGCTAGACTCGGAGCCATGCCCCCGTTCAAGGTCGAGGCCGACTTCGCGCCCGCAGGCGACCAACCCGAGGCCATCGCCGGCCTGGCCGAGCGCGTGCTGCGGGGCGACGCGTACACCACCCTTCTGGGCGCCACCGGCACCGGCAAGACGGCCACGATCGCGTGGGCTCTCGAGGAGATCCAGAGGCCCACGCTGGTGATAGCTCCCAACAAGTCGCTCGGCGCCCAGCTGTGCAACGAGTTCAAGCGCTTCTTCCCGCGCAATGCGGTGGAGTACTTCGTCTCCTACTACGACTATTACCAGCCCGAGGCCTACGTGCCGTCGAGCGACACCTACATCGAGAAGGACTCGTCCATCAACGACGAGATCGAGCGTCTGCGCCACTCGGCCACCAGCGCTCTGCTGCAGCGGAAGGATGTGCTCATCGTGGCGAGCGTGTCGTGCATCTTCGGCCTCGGCTCCCCCGAGGAGTACCTCAACCAGGTCGTCAGCGTCGCCCGAGGCGGAACCGCCGATCGGGACTTCATCCTGCAGAAGCTCGTAGACATCCAGTACGAACGCAACGACATCAACTTCATCCGGGGCAAGTTCCGCGTGCGAGGCGACACGATCGAGGTGTTCCCCGCGTACGAGGAGCGCGCGCTGCGTATCGAGCTGTTCGGGGAGGAGGTCGACCGCATCATCGAGCTCGATCCCCTCACCGGCGAGATCACCCGCGAGCTGGACCACGTAACGATCTATCCCGCGTCCCACTACGTCGCCTCGCGCGAGCGGATGGACCGGGCGATCGTGCAGATCCAGGCCGAGCTGAAGGACCGGCTCACGGTGCTCGAGGGCCAGGGCAAGCTCCTCGAGGCGCAGCGATTGCGGATGCGGACGCAGTACGACCTGGAGATGATGAAGGAGGTCGGGTTCTGCTCGGGGATCGAGAACTACGCCCGCCACATCGAAGGCCGCGAGCCGGGCTCCAAGCCCAACACGCTCATCGACTATTTCCCCGCCGACATGCTGGTGGTCATCGACGAGTCGCATGTGGCGGTCCCCCAACTGCACGCGATGTACGAGGGCGACATGAGCCGCAAGCGCGTGCTCGTCGAGCACGGCTTCCGGCTGCCGAGCGCGATGGACAACCGGCCGCTCAAATTCGACGAGTTCATCGATCGGGTGGACCAGATCGTCTTCATGAGCGCGACCCCGGGCCCGTTCGAGCTGCGGATGTCCACGCCTCCGCTGGTCGAGCAGATCGTTCGGCCGACCGGATTGATCGATCCCGAGGTGATCATCAAGCCCACCAAGGGCCAGATCGACGACCTCATGGAGGAGATCCGCAAGCGGACCGAGGCCGAGCAGCGGGTGCTGGTCACGACCCTCACCAAGAAGATGGCCGAGGACCTGACCGATTACCTCCTCGAGTCCGGGATCCGCGTGCGCTATCTGCATGCGGACATCGACACGGTCCAACGCATGGAGATACTGCGGGACCTGAGGCTCGGCGAATTCGACGTCCTCGTGGGTATCAACCTGCTGCGCGAGGGCCTCGACCTTCCCGAGGTCTCGCTCGTCGCGATCCTGGACGCCGACAAAGAGGGCTACCTACGGTCGCAGACATCGCTGATCCAGACGATCGGGCGCGCCGCACGCCACGTCGAGGGCCAGGTCCTCATGTACGCGGACGAGGTCACCGGGTCGATGCGCCAAGCGATATCCGAGACCCAGCGGCGCCGGAAGATCCAGCTCGAGTACAACGAACGGCACGGGATCGACCCGCGTTCGATCCGCAAGGCCGTCAGCGACATCCTGATCGAGGGGATGGGACGCCGGGGCGGGACGCCGGTGCCCGGACGGTCCAAGAGCCGCCGCAAGGACCCGATCGGGGGGAGCCCCGACGAGCTGCGCCGTTTGATCCTGCAGCTCGAGGAGGAGATGCACGGCGCCGCGGAGGACCTCCGGTTCGAGTACGCCGCGCGTATCCGCGATGAGATCGCCGACCTCCGCAGGGAGCTGCGCGAGGTCGGCTAGAGCGGATCGATCCAGATCAGCGCGTCAGATCAGCGCGGCGAGCTCGGTGAAGCAGCGGTCGAGGTCGCTCTCGTCGTTGAAGAAGTGCGGTGAGATCCGGAGCGTGTCGGCGCGACTGTCGAGCACCACGTCCCGCTCCAGCAACGCATGCAGGACCGCCTTCGCGCGGTCGCGCCCACCGGGCACGCGGACGCGCACCAACCCCCCGCGGCGCGCATCGTCGCGCGGGGTGAGCACTTCGATCCCGCGCTCGTCGGCGAGCTCGATCGCGCGGCGCGTGAGCTCGTGGTTGCGCCCCCGGATGCGTTCGACCCCTACCTCGAGGATGATGTCCAGCCCGCCCGCCGCGGTGAACGCCTGGGGCACGGCGAAGGTGCCCGTTTCGAACCGGCGGGCGTCGTCCCGGAGACGAAGCGAGCTGCGGTCGAAATCGAAGAATCCTTGGGTGCCGAACCATCCCACGACGGTCGGCTCCATCGCCGGGATCAGGTCCCTGCGGCAGTAGAGGAACGCGATGCCCTGACCACCGCACAGCCATTTGAGGGCGCCGCTGAGAAGGAAGTCGATCCCGAGCTCGTGCACGTCGATCGGCACGATGCCGCTCCCATGGAAGTCGTCGACGACGACATACGCCCCGTGCGCATGGGCCGCCTCGACGATGGCCGGAAGGTCGAGGATCCACGAGGACTCGAAGAGGACGCGGTTGGCGTTGACGACCACGGTGGCCTCGTCGATCCGGGCGACGACGTCGTCGGTCTCGATGCGCACCTTGTCGGGTGACGGCACCACGTGGAGCTTGGCGCCGCGGCGTTCCTGAGCGCGCCACACGTAGTGGTTGGTCGGGAAGTCCATCTCGCTCAGGACCACTCCGGGCCGCGTCCCGAAGTCCAGGCACGATGCGATCGAGGACAGGCCGATCGACACCGACGGGATGACGGCCACCTCGTCGACGTCGGCGCCGATCAGAGCGGCGAAGCGCTCCCGACACTCGGCGAGGCGGGGGAGGGCGTGCCCGAACCAGAGCTCTTCGGGCCCCAGGTGCTCCCACAGGTCCAGGTGCTCCTCGGCCAGCCGGCGACTTCGCCGAGCGAGCGGGCCGAGCGACGCCGAGATCAGGTACGTACGCCGCTCGACCACGGGGAACTCACGGCGGTAGGAGGCGAGGTCGCGCATGGCCGGAGCGTAAATCGTCCCGCTCGACGTCGGCCGCCCCGCTCCTCGCAGGGGCCTCGGCCGCGCGCCGCACCCGGGGCGCGGCTTGTGCTTGCTGTTGTGGTCTGTTAATAAGTGATGCTGATGAGGCGAAGGTACCGGGGAAGACACCTGAGGATGCGGCCCCGACGGCGGGGGCCTGTGGTCGTCGCGACCGCGGCGTCGCTGTCGTTGTCGGGCCCGCTTGCCGGCAGCGCCCGAGCCGGCGTCCACGTCGTGCGGCAGGGCCAGACCCTGTCCGCGATCGCGCACCGGTACAAGATCTCGGTTACCCGGCTCGTCCGGGTCAACCGCGTGGCGAACCCGAACCTGATCGTGGTCGGCCAGCGCCTCCGGGTCCCCGGCAAGGGCCGGTCGGTAGCCCGCGTCCACGTGGTGCGGGCCGGGGAGACCCTGTCCGGGATCGCCGCCCACCACGGGACGTCGGCTGCTGCGTTGGCCCGGCGCAACCGCCTGCGGGACCCCAACCACATCGTGGTCGGCCAGCGGCTGAGGGTCCCTGGCTCCGGAGGAGGCGGCGCTCCCGCGCAGCGCGCACCCTCACCCGGCAGGACGTCCGTGGGGGCGTCGCTCGAGCGCCAGGCGCGGGTCCACGGCGTCAGCGTCGCCCTGGTCAAGGCGCTCGCGTGGCAAGAGAGCGGGTGGAACCAGAGGGCGGTCTCGTCGGCCGGCGCGGTCGGTGTGATGCAGGTGATGCCCGCGACGGCCCGCTACGTCAACCAGGTCCTCGGTGGGGGACACCTCGACATCCGCACGATGGACGACAACGTCCATCTCGGCGTGATGTACCTCCATCACCTCCTCGGGATGATGCGATCCGAGCGCCGAGCCCTGGCGGCTTACTACGCCGGGCCGGGCAACGTCGGCCGCCGCCTGAGCCCGGGCCAGCGCCACTACGCCGACAACGTGCAGGCCCTGAAGGCCCGGTTCGGCTGACCTCGCTCACCCCCACCCCCGCCGGCACGACGGCCGGCTCGTGTGGCAGCCGAAAGGGGTGACTAGAGGTTGGTGAACAGGAGGTGGTTGTTGACCGAGCTAGACGACGTGACGATGCCCTTGGTGGTCAGGTTGTACAGCGCCGTGCGCACCGCAGCCGGTGACGCCGCCGGGTTGCCCTGAAGGTAGAGGGCGGCAACTCCCGCCACGTGCGGCGTCGCCATCGACGTGCCGCTGATGGTGTTCGTGGCGGTGTCGCTCGTGTGCCACGCGGACGTGATGCTCACGCCCGGGGCGAACCAGTCGACGCAGTTGCCGTAGTTGGACCACGACGCCTTCTTGTCTGCCTTGTCGGTGGCTCCGATCGTCATCGCCTCGGCCACCCGGGCCGGAGAGTAGTTGCACGCGTTCTGTGCCCACCCGAGGAGGTTGCCGTTCCCGGCCGCCACCGCGTAGCTGACGCCGTCGGCGATCGAGTTCTTGACCGCCGTGTCGAGCGACGAGCTGGCCCCGCCGCCGAGGCTCATGTTGGCCACCGCCGGGGCACCGGCGGCATGGTTCCCGGTCACCCAGTCGACCCCCTTGATGACCCCGGAGGTCGATCCGCTCCCGGCGCAGTCGAGCACCCGCACGCCCACGAGCTTGACGGCCTTGGCGACCCCATGCGTGGTCCCGCCGACGGTTCCCGAGACGTGCGTCCCGTGGCCGTTGCAATCGTCCGCCGAGCCTCCATCGATGGCGTCGTAGCCCGAGACGGCACGGCCGGTGAGCTGGCTGTGGCTGAAGCGGATCCCGGTGTCGATGATGTAGGCCGTGACCCCGGTCCCGGTGGCGACGTAGTTGAAGTTACCGTCCAGGGTCTTTCCCGTCTGGTCGATCCGATCCAGGCCCCAGGTGGCGTTGGTCTGGGTCGTCGAGGCGCTCATCTGCCCGTCTTCCTCGATGTGGACGACCCGTGGGTCCGCCGCCAGCGTGCCCACGAGCCGGACGGGCAGGGTCGCGGCGTATCCCTTGATGGCATGGCGGTAGACGAAGCTGATGTCGCCGCCGACCCGGCGGACGTGGTCGGCCGCGACGGCGCCCGGCGCGGCTACGGAGTCCTCCATGACCACGATGAAGTCGCCCATGACGTCGACGTCGCGGGTCGGTGCGGCGGCCGCCGACGACGACAAGGTGGCGGCCGTGATCAGTCCGGCCGCGACGATGGTCAGTCTGCGGAAGCGGGTCCCTCGCAACATGTTCCAACCTCCCTTTCTCACGTCGAGGAGTCCCGCCGGAGACCTCGATCTGCGCTCGCCCCCTCGTGGCCGATAGGGGCAGTATGCGGTCGGCGGCACCCCGAATCAAGACCCATCGCCGATGCCGCTCCGCCCCGTGGGATCTCTCCCGGTCTCTCCGTCCGGAGCTTCCTGGGGTCCGGGAGTTACAACCGCGTCGTTTACCATCTCGTGCCGTGGCCCCTAGACCCCCGAGCGCGCCCGGCGCCCTGCTGATCCGCGGCGCGCGCGAGCACAACCTCAGGAACGTCAGCCTCGAGCTTCCGCGCGACTCCTTGATCGTCTTCACCGGCATCTCCGGCTCGGGGAAGTCGTCGCTGGCGTTCGACACGATCTATGCAGAGGGCCAGCGCCGCTACGTCGAGTCCCTGTCGGCGTACGCCCGTCAGTTCCTCGGTCAGATGGACAAGCCGGAGGTCGACTTCATCGAGGGACTCTCGCCGGCCATCTCTATCGACCAGAAGTCGGCGCCCAAGAACCCGCGGTCCACGGTCGGGACCATCACCGAGATCTACGACTATCTCCGCCTGCTGTTCGCTCGCATAGGCCGACCGCACTGCCACAGCTGCGGGCGCGCCGTGGCCCGGCAGACGCCCGAGCAGATCGTCGACCAGGTGCTGCAGCTCCCCGAGGGGACCCGCTTCCAGGTGCTCGCCCCGATGGTCAGGGCGCGCAAGGGGGAGTTCACCACGATGTTCGAGGACCTGGCCCGGCGTGGCTTCGCTCGGGCCCGCGTCGACGGCGAGGTGCGGGACCTGTCCGACAAGATCCGGCTCGACCGTTACTTCCAGCACGACATCGACGTGGTGGTCGACCGGCTCGTGCTCAAGGACGACATCGCGAGCCGTCTCACGGACTCCATCGAGACCGCCCTCGAGCTCGCGGACGGAACCGCCGCCATCGACCTCGTCGACGACGACGCCGAGGACATCATGTTCTCCCAGCACTTCGCTTGTCTCGAGTGCGGGATCTCGTTCGACGAGCTCGCGCCGCGCAACTTCTCGTTCAACTCCCCCTACGGGGCATGCGAGCGCTGTGATGGGCTGGGCACCCATCTCGAGGTCGACGCGGACCTCGTAGTGCCCGATCCCGACCTGTCGTTGGATGAAGGCGCGGTCGCTCCGTGGTCCGGGCGGAGCCTGGAGTACTTCGACCGCCTCCTCGACTCCGCCGCGAAGGCGTTCAGGTTCAGGACGGACGTGCCCTTCAAGAATCTCTCGAAGAAGGCGCAGGAGATCATCCTGTACGGCGCGCCGGACACCGAGATACACGTCCGGTACCGGAACCGCTACAACCGCATCCGCGCCTACTGGACGGTCTTCGAAGGTGCCGTGACGTGGCTCGAGCGCCGGCGCGCCGAGACCGACTCCGAGTACGCGCGCGAACGCTACGAGCAGTACTTCAGAGAGGTTCCCTGCCCGGCGTGCAAGGGAGCGCGCCTCCGTCCCGAGTCACTCGCGGTCACCCTATCGGGGAGGAACATCCACGAGGTCTGTAACTCGTGCATCGGCGAGATCGACTCGTTCTTGCGCAGCCTTGAGCTGGGCGATCGCGAGTCGACGATCGCGGAGCGGGTGCTCAAGGAGATCCACGCGCGCCTGGGGTTCCTCCTCGACGTCGGTCTCGACTACCTCACTCTGGCGCGCGGCTCGGCCACCTTGGCCGGGGGCGAGGCGCAGCGGATCCGGCTGGCCACGCAGATCGGCTCAGGTCTGGTGGGCGTGCTCTACATCCTGGACGAACCCTCGATCGGCCTGCACCAGCGCGACAACCGCAGGTTGATCGAGACGCTGGTGCGGCTGCGCGACCTCG
This sequence comes from Actinomycetota bacterium, assembly GCA_046262015.1. Lineage (GTDB taxonomy): Bacteria > Actinomycetota > CADDZG01 > CADDZG01 > WHSQ01 > JBHENN01. The sequence goes on from JBHENN010000106.1 coordinate 8,019, forward strand.
GCAACACGCTGATCGTTGTCGAGCACGACGAGGAGACGATCCGCACCGCCGACCACGTGGTCGATATCGGTCCGGGAGCCGGTGAGCACGGAGGGCAGATCGTCTACGACGGTCCGCTCGAAGGTTTGCTCGATCACGAGACGTCTCTCACCGGCGACTACCTCTCCGGCCGCCGATCGATCCCCGTCCCGGCGCAACGCCGCCCTCCTGCCAAGGGCGACATCGTCGTCCACGGCGCACGGCAGCACAACCTGAAGAACATCGATGTGCGGATCCCGCTCGGATGCTTCGTCGCCGTCACGGGCGTCTCGGGTTCGGGCAAGTCCACGTTGGTCAACGAGATCCTCTACCGGGCGGTGCACCAGAGGCTGAACCGCAACGCACGGCTCGTCGCCGGCCGACACAAGCGGATCGAAGGGCTCGACCTGGTCGACAAAGTCATCGAGATCGACCAGTCGCCGATCGGACGGACCCCCCGCTCCAACCCCGCGACCTACACGGGCGTCTTCGACCACGTGCGCAAGCTCTTCGCGCAGACCCCCGACGCCAAGCGCAAGGGCTATCAGCAGGGTCGCTTCTCGTTCAACGTGAGAGGTGGGCGCTGCGAGGCTTGTGCCGGCGACGGGACGATCAAGATCGAGATGCATTTCTTGCCCGACGTGTACGTGCCGTGCGAGGTGTGCAAGGGGAAGCGCTACAACCGCGAGACCCTCGAGGTCCGTTTCAAGGGAAAGAACGTCTCCGAGATCCTGCGGATGAGCGTCGATGAAGCGTGCGAGTTCTTCTCCGCGATCCCGCCGATCGCCCGGCACATGAACACCTTACGGGACGTCGGTCTCGGGTACATCAAGCTGGGCCAACCGGCTCCCACACTGTCGGGAGGCGAAGCCCAACGGGTCAAGCTCGCCAGCGAGCTCGCTAAGCGATCGACCGGCAAGACCTTGTACATCCTCGACGAGCCCACGACGGGACTCCACTTCGACGACGTGGCCAAGCTGCTCGGCGTTCTGCATCGCCTGGTCGACGCCGGTAACACGGTCGTCGTGATCGAGCACAACCTCGACGTGATCAAGACCGCCGACCAGATCATCGATCTGGGGCCGGAGGGCGGCGCCGGGGGAGGAGAGGTAGTGGCGACGGGCACGCCCGAGGACGTTGCCGGGGTGGCCGCGTCCTATACCGGTCGGTACCTCGCCCCACTCGTGGCTCGGCCCAGGGTGAAGGCGCCGCGCAAGCGGGCGGCGGCGTTGACGAAGGAGCGTCCTGCAGCCACGCGCCGGCGCGCCGCCAGCTAGCGGCGCCGCGGCTCAGCGCAGGAGCGAGGAGCCGCCACACAGGGCCAGGAGCTTGGGAACGACCTCGGTGGCGGTGGCTGCGCCCTTCACGATGTAGTCGGCCGCCCCGAGCTTCAAGGCGGCCTCGATCCCGTAGTCCTCCTCGAAGGCGGACACGACCACGACCTTGGCCGTCGGGGCGACCGCCCGGATCAAGGGGAGGGCCCTGAGCCCGTCCGTCCCGGGCATCGCGAGGTCCAGAAGGACCGCATCGGGGTTCTCCGACCGGGCGAGGGCGACCGCTTCGTCGCCGTCGCGCGCCTCGCCGACGACCTCGATGTTGGGGTCTTCGCCGATGGCGAGCTTGATCAAGAGGCGGAAGTCTTCCTGGTCATCGGCGACCACGACGCGTATCCTGCCGGCCACTCTCCCCCTCCCGAGATCCTCGCTCGCAGTAGGACGAAGTCTCACACAGGGCGCCGTGCTAAGCGAGACTCCGCATCCGGGCGCCACGCTCAGGAGAACCCACGGCCGCCCGGGTGTTACGCGCGGACGTCATCCCGAGCGCTCCGCGTGGAGGTGGACGCCGTGTGGCCGTTGGTAGACTGCGCCCGGCGGGGCGGTTAGCTCAGCGGGAGAGCGCTTCGTTCACACCGAAGAGGTCACTGGTTCGATCCCAGTACCGCCCACCCCACGCGGCGCAAGGACAGCGATGTAACGGTAGGTTAAATCCAGTCTGACCCGTGCTAGCGTGGGTACGTTAGACACATCCGGTAACCGGCCTTCCTGCCCCATCCGTGCACCATGGCGAGTCCGACCCGGTTCAGAGAAGAGCCCGGAGGTGCACCATCACTAGCCCAGGACGATCTTTGGGAAGGTTGGCTTCCGTCGCGGGCGCGCTGGCGCTGGTCTCGTTGCTCATGGTGGAGGCGGTCGCGCAGCCCGCGCCGGTCGACCTCGGCACCGCCGGCAGCTTCGCGGTGCTGGCCGGGACCACCGTGACCAACACCGGGACGACCAGCGTGGACGGGGACCTGGGGGTGAGCCCCGGCACTGCGGTGACGGGATTCCCGCCCGGGCAGGTCAACGGGACGATCCACCGGGGAGATGCGGTCGCGGCTCAGGCACAGTCCGACCTGACCGTCGCCTATAACAGCGCCGCCGGCCGCGCCTGTGACTTCGTCCTCACCGGTTCGGACCTCGGCGGGATGACCCTCACCCCCGGCGTCTATTGCTTCGCGTCGTCGGCGCAGCTCACCGGCACCGTCACGCTCGATGCTCAGGGCGACCCGAGCGCGGTGTTCATCTTCCAGATCGGCTCCACCCTCACGACCGCGTCGGGCAGCAGCGTGAACCTCATCAACGGTGCCTCGGCGTGCAACGTCTTCTGGCAGGTCGGAAGCTCTGCGACCCTCGGGACCGGCACCTCGTTCGCGGGGAACATCCTTGCGCTCACCTCGATAACGGCGCAGACAGGTACCACCGTCCAAGGTCGTCTGCTGGCTCGCAACGGGGCGGTGACCTTGGACACCAACGTCGTCGATGCGTCGGCCTGTGGTGCCGGGACTACGCCGCCGACCCCAGAGGAGCGCTCCATGCCGACGTCTACGCGTGACGATCTGCGCAACGTCGCGATCGTGGCGCACGTGGAT
>JBHENN010000107.1:0-5982 GCA_046262015.1 Actinomycetota bacterium
CGTCGTCGGCGCCGCCGGCCGCGGGGTTGGCGACGAGCAGCACGGTCATCCTCGTCGGTGGCGCGCGTCTAGCCGAACGAGGTCATGATCGGCTCGCTCGTCGGCTGATCTGAGCCGCCGTCGGGCTCGATCGTGACCGCGGCGGCGTCGTAATCCTCGAGCGACGCGCCCGTCCTGAGGATGCCGGTCCCGTCGCCGGACACGGGGATCAACCCCGCGCTCGTGACCTCGCAGGGCCCGGCCTGACCGGCGGCGCAGCGCCCCTCCATCAGCCACAGCTGGTAGTCCTTGCCCTCTGGCGGGGGGTCCAGCCCCGCGACCCACAAGAGGGCTCCTCCATCCGAGGGAAGCAGCTTGGCGGCCACCTGGCCTGCGCCTTGCAGCTCGAAGCCCCGATCCTCGTTGGGCAGCGCGTCGATCAGGGCCTGGGTCGTGGACAGATCGCGCCGGGTATCGAAGAGCGCGAACGACAGGACGGCCGTAACCAGCAAGAGCACGGCCATGCCCGGGACGAGCACGACCTGCCACCACCGGCGCGCGCCCGGCGCGGCCGCGGCCGGCGCGGCCTCGGCGATGGCGGCGCCGACCCGGTCGGCGAAGCCGGCAGGAAGATCCGCGGGCGGGACCGCCAGTGCCAGGGACGAGGTCACCGCGGCGTAGCTCTCGGTCTCCTCCAGGCACTCGTCGCAGGTGAGGAGGTGGGCGCGCACCTCTTGCTCCTCCTCTAAAGGAACGGCGCCCAGCACGTACGGCGCGAGCAGGTCCTTCAGCTCGTCGTGCGCTCTGTCCATCCCTCGGTCCCTTCCATGACTCGGCGAAGCTTGATCAGCCCGTCTCTCATCCTGGTCTTGGCGGTGCCCTCGGGGATCCCGAGCTCGGACGCCACCTCGCGGTAGGTCCTGCCCCCGAAGTAGGCGAGCACGATCACCTCCCGTTGGACGGCCGACAGCGTCCCTAGAGCGCGCGTGATGATCTGTCGCTCGTCCATCCTGTCCATGAGTTCGGTGCTGGAGGCTTCCCCGGATGTCGGATCGGACTCGGCGATCAAGGCGTCGGTGGCGCGCCGGAGCGACTCTTCCCGCCGCACGCGGTCGATCGCCTTGTTGCGGGCGACCCCCAGCAGGAACCCCCGCAGGGTCCCCCGGCCCCGGTCGTAGGAGCCGGGCCGACGCCACAGCGCCAGGAAGGTGTCCTGCGCGACCTCCTCGGCCAGGGATGCGTCGGCAACGACCCGCCGCGCCATCCCGAGCACGACCCCGCCGTGACGTGCGATGACCTCTCTCAAGGCCCCCTCGTCCCGCTGCAGGAGGCGCGCGGCAAGGGCGGCATCGGACTCGTCCATCGCCGTGCATGCTAGCGGCCGGCTCCACGGATCCCGCACCGGGCACGGCGCGCCGCCCGCGGTGTCAGTATCGGCACGATGGAGCCCGTGATCGCCCGGCGCGCCGGGCCGTTCGTAGTCGCCGGCGCCGCGTCCGCGATCGTGTGCCTGGCCGTGCTCAGGATCCCTGCTCTGCTCCTCGGAAAGCTCGAGCGGAGCAGGCCGTTGACCGAGGCTCAGGCCGGATGGGCCTACCGGCTCCTGGTGCTGGCGGCCGTCGGCCAGGCCGTCTACGGCGCGTTCGTCGTGCTACGACCGGAGACGATCGCCCGAGCGCGCGCGGAGCAACCGCGGATGCGAGCCTTGACCCGCGTCGAGGTTGTGCGATCGGTCGCGCGCACCGCCGCCGCCATGACCGGCCTGACGATCGTCTACGGGCTGGCCGCGCTGGGCCTCACCGCGCAACGGGGAGGGTTCTGGCTGTTCCCTCTCGTCGCCCTCGCCCAGGGGGCGTGGTACTACCGCCAGGTCGGCGAGGTCGCGCGCTGGATGTCCTTCCAACCCGACACCGACTCCCCGGTCCCGACGGCTCCTACACCGTGGGCCGGAGCCGGGCCGGACTACTGCCCTCCGATCGCGCGCGGGCTGACCGCACCGCGCCGGTAGCAACCACCCGGCCGTTCAGCTGCCGGTCAGACGGCGTCGCAGCCACGCCACTGCGACCTTGCCTTGCGCCCGCTGGAAGGCCCGCAGCGTCGGAAGCCCCGGGGCGTCCGGTTGCAGGCCCTTGAAGACGAAGAACCCGGCGAGTGCCGCGAGCACGGCGTCGACATCCGCCGGCGGGGCACCGCGGGAGACGGGGTGGACATCGAACAGGGTCTCCGGGGCCGGACCGCCCTGCATCGCCACGCTCGGCAGCATGGCGAGAAGGTCGACCCAGGCCGCTCCGACGCAGGCCCACGGCCAGTCCACGAACACCACCCGGTCGCGTGTGATCAGGATGTTGTCGGCGCGGAGGTCCGCATGCAGGAGGGTCTCGCCGGACGCCGCCGCCCCGACCCCGCTCTCGAGCTCAGCCAGCGCACCGAGGTTGGCCCGTGCCCACGGATCGAGCCGTTCGACAGGACCGTCGCCGGCGTGGAGCGAGCGCCAGCCGATGAGCTCGAAATGCGTGACGGACGACCGGAACGGAGGGGCGGTCACCGGGCTCGGCGTTCCCGCCATCGCAAGGGCCCCCACCGCGTCCATCACCCGCGTCAGCTCCTCGGGGTGCCACGGGACGGTCGGGTTGTTGCCGTCGACGAGCTCGAACGCCAGAGCGACCCAGCCACCCGCGTCGTACGTCCACAGGAGCCGCGGCGCCGGGATCGAGGCCGGCAGGGCCGCGGCGATGACCGCCTCCTGCCGGTAGAGCTCGGGCGTCGTCGGGTTGGGGTCCGGACCCGCGATCTTCACAAAGACCCGGTCGCCGCGCGTGCTGGTCACGGCGGCCGCAACCGCCGGGGAGAACCCCGCCCGCCGGGGGACGACCTCCGCGATCGGAGCGCCGAGCCGCTCCTCGATGTCGGCGACGACCTCGGCGGGGACGGCAGACCACGGCGGGCGCACGCCCTCGGCGGCGGGACCGAGCGGGATCTCCTCGCCCCCGCGCGACGCCCTGTGGCGTTCCGTCATCTGAACCGTGGGCCGACGCGGCCGAGGGATCTCAGGTGCGGCGCGCCGCCAGCTCGTCGCACTTGGCGCGGATCGCCTCCGCGGCCTCGGCGAGCTGCGCGCGCTCGTCGGGGTTGAGCTCGAGCTCGACGATCTCGGTCACGCCGGCGGCACCGAGGCGCGCCGAGACGCCGAGGTAGACGTCCGATATCCCGTACTGCCCGGTCGTCCACGCGCACGTCGGATAGGCCTCGTTCGAGTCGGTGAGGATCGCGCCGACCATCTGGGCGGTCGAGGACGACGGCGCGTAGAACGCGCTGCCCTTTCCCAGATAGCGCACGATCTCGGCGCCGGCGTCTTTGGTACGCGCGAAGAGCTCGCCGAGCGTGTCGTCGTCGACCAGCTCGGGCAGGGGCTTGCCCTGGACGGTCGCGTGGCGAGGGAGGGCGACCATCTGGTCGCCGTGAGAGCCGAGCGTGATGGCTTCCACCGAGGCGGGCGGCACGCCCAGCTTCTCGGCGATGAAGAACCGCAGGCGGGCCGAGTCGAGGACCCCGGCCATCCCCATGACGCGCTCCTTCGGGAACCCGGTTACGAGCGCGGTGAGATAAGTCATCTCGTCGAGCGGGTTCGAGACCACGATCACGACCGCGTCTGGAGAATGCTCCGCGACCTCGCCTGCCACGCCCCCGACGATCTCGGAGTTGGCGTCGAGCAGGTCCATCCGGCTCATCCCCGGCTTGCGCGGCAGCCCCGCGGTGATCACCACGACATCCGAGCCTGCGGTGTCCGCGTAGTCGTTGGTCCCGATCGCGCGCGCCTCGAAACCCTCTACCGGAGCGGACTGGTTGATGTCGAGCGCGAGGCCCTGGGGAAGGCCCTCGACGATGTCGATCATCACGACCTCGTCGGCGAGGTCCTTCTCGGCGACGCGGCGCGCGGTGTTCGATCCCACGTTCCCGGCGCCCACCACAGTGACCTTCTTGACGCTCCCAGCCATCGTTCGAGACCCCTTCCTAGAGCGCGCCCTCGCCCAGCTTCGCGATGATGCCGTCGGCGACCTCCGAGGTCCCAACCGCCGTCGGGTCGTCGCGCGACGGCTTCATGTCGTAGGTCACGTCACGGCCCTCCGCTATCACGGCCGCGATCGCATGCTCGAGACGGTCGGCCGCGCCGACCTCGCCGAGATGCCGCAGCATGAGGACCCCCGACAGCATCATCGCCATGGGGTTGACCTTGTTCTGGCCTGCGTACTTGGGGGCGGAGCCGTGCGTCGGCTCGAACACCGCCACGTCGTCGCCGATGTTCCCGCCCGGCGCGAGGCCGAGACCGCCGATCAGGCCCGCCCCGAGGTCGGAGATGATGTCCCCGTACAGGTTCGGCAGGACGAGCACGTCGTACAGCTCCGGCTTCTGCACGAGCTGCATGGACATGTTGTCCACGATGCGATCCTCGAACTCGATGCCCGAGTCGGCGTACTCCTGGGCGACCTCGCGGCCGGTCTTGAGGAACAGCCCGTCGGAGAACTTCATTATGTTCGCCTTGTGGACGATCGTGATCTTCTTGCGGCCGTTCCGGATCGCATACTCGAAGCCGGCACGCACGATGCGCCGCGTCCCCGTCACCGATATCGGCTTGATCGAGATGCCGGAGTCCTCCCGGATCCGGCGCGTCCCCAGATCGGCCATGAAATCGATGAGCTTCCCGGCCTCCGTCGAGCCCTGCTCGAACTCGATGCCGGCGTAGAGGTCCTCGTGGTTCTCCCGAACCACGACGAGGTCGATGTTCTCGTAGCGGGAGCGCACGCCCGGATAGGACTTGCACGGGCGCAGGCACATGTAGAGGTCGAGCTCCTTGCGCAGCGCGACGTTCACGCTGCGGAACCCGGTCCCGACCGGGGTCGTGATGGGACCCTTGATCGCGACCTTGTTCGCCCGGATCGAATCGAGCACCTCGTCGGGTAGGGGCGTGCCCGCCCGCTCCATGACGTCGGTACCGGCGTGTTGCACGTCCCAGTCGAACCTGACGCCGGTGCCCTCGAGGACCCTGCGGGTGGCGTCGGCGATCTCGGGCCCGGTGCCGTCTCCGGGGATCAACGTGACGCGATGAACCGTCTGTGCCATCGAGGCTCCTGTCGTGGGTAACCGGCCGACAACGCTACGGAGCGTTCCAACCTACCTGATAGCCTTCCGCGCTCGGGCAGAGGGAGGCGCAGGGCGGCGCCGGATCTGAAAGATGAGGTACGGATGGCAGCTCCCGGCAAAGGCCTCGAAGGCGTCGTTGCAGCCGAGACCGCGATCAGCGACATCGACGGTCGCGAAGGGATCCTCTCCTACGTCGGATACGACATCCACGACCTTGCTCCCAACGCGACCTTCGAAGAGGTCGTCTATCTCCTGCACCATCTCGAACTGCCGAACTCCGAGCAGCTCGACGACCTCAAGACCCAGCTCGCTCTCGAGCGGGAGCCGAACGCCTTCGTGATGCGTCTGCTCCCCCACCTCGCGGAGCGCTCCTCGCCCATGTCGCTGCTACGGACCGCCGTCTCCGCGTCCTCGGCGGACGATCCCGACGGCTGGGACACCTCCGAGGAAGCCAACTATCGCAAGGCGATCCGGCTCGTGGCGGTCTTTCCCTCTCTCGTCGCGTACTACGACCGGATGCGCAAGGGCCAGGAGGTGATCCCTTCGGACCCAGGCCTCTCGCAGGCCGCCAACTTCCTCTGGATGTTGAAGGGAGAGAAAGCCGACGAGGAGTCTGCGCGGATCTTCGACATATGCCTGACCCTGCACGCGGACCACACGATGAACGCCTCGACCTTCGCGGCACGCGTTTGCGCGGCGACCCTTTCGGACATCCACTCGGCCATGACCGCCGCGATCGCGGCTCTCAAGGGACCACTCCACGGTGGCGCCAACGAGCAGGTCATGCGGATGATCAAGGAGATCAAGGAGCTCGGCGGCGTGGACAAGGCCCACGAGTACACGGTCACCAAGCTGCGCAACAAA
>JBHENN010000108.1:0-19940 GCA_046262015.1 Actinomycetota bacterium
CTGAAGGATCGAGGATCTCTTGCCGCGAGAGCTGATGTTCCGGAGTTGGCGGAAACGGTGGTGGCGGCGATTCAGGGGGGCTATCTGCTCGCAACGACCAAGAAAGACATCCGGCCGATGCGAAACGCCACGCGCGCGGCCTATTCGTATCTCCGCTCATTCCGTCCTTCCTCCGGGTCCTGAGTTTCGTTCGCCGAAGCGGTGGTATGTACTGTTCGGTACACATCCGTACCGCCGTTCATGTCCCCTTGAGGGACCTTTGGAGAGAGGGAAACATGGCGGACATAGGGGTTTTGGAAGCGCTGCTCAAGGGTCTGGCTGCCGGGGTGGTTGGCACCGCAGCAATGACCGTGAGCGAGAAGATCGAACAATCGCGCACCGGCCGGGAAGACAGCATGGTCACCACCGAGGTCGGAGCCATTCTCACCAAACCGCCTCTCGAGACTGGGGCTCAAGCTGCCAAGTTGGGGAAGGTGGTCCACTGGACTCACGGCATCACCTGGGGCGCCGTCAGGGGTCTCCTCGGTCTAACGCCGCTCAATGCCTTTGTTGCTTCGGCGCTGCACTACGCCAGCCTGTGGATGAGCGACGTGCTGTTGTATCGAACCCTCAAGATCCAGCCGCTTCCTCACAAGTGGGGAGCGAAGCCGCTGGTGACTGACCTGTTTCACAAGCTGGTGCTGTCTGCCGTGACCAGCATCGTCTTCCTGCTCTTGGTCGAGGCTTAGACATGGTGGCCCTTACCGCTTTCGCCCTCAACTGTTCCCTCAAACCTTCGCCTGCTCCGTCGAGCTCGGAGCTGCTCCTGAAGCAGGTATTTGAGGAGCTCGCCAAACACGGCGTTACTGGGTCCATGGAGAGATTGGTGGATCACAACGTCAAGCCTGGGGTCACATCGGATGAAGGCGAGGGTGACGACTGGCCGGCCCTTAGATCGAAGGTCCTCGCCGCCGACATCTTCATCCTTGCCACCCCCATTTGGATCGGTCACCCATCGAGTCTTGCCCAGCGAGTGCTCGAACGGATGGACGCGTTCCTGAGTGAGACCGACGACAACGGCAGGATGGTGTCCTACGGAAGAGTGGCGGGCTTAGCAGTGGTGGGCAACGAGGATGGGGCCCATCACACCACAGCGCAGCTCTATCAGGGCTTGGCTGATGTTGGTTTCACCGTCCCCGCCAACGCAGTCACGTATTGGGTGGGTCAGGCGATGCAAAAGACCGATTACAACGACCTGGACGAGACCCCGAAAGAAACGGACCGAACCACCAAGATGATGGCGCGTAACGTCGTTCACGTCGCCCAGCTACTCAAACAGAACCCATACCCAGGGGACCCAGAGGCCGAGCACTCGAAAGACTCATAGCTGCGTTGAGACTCGGAACCCGGGAACGGGTGACGGAAAAGCACGCCTCCCCTGACCCAGCGCGCCGATTCATTGCGCCTGGTCCAGTGACGGATTGAAGCCAGAGGACCATGCTACGCAGACGAGGCACGCCTGCCTGGTTAGTTAGTTCGAGGGCGTGCCCTAAGTCCAGCGATGCCCAGCGCGGCCCCCGCCGTCATGAACGCGATCAAGCTCAGCCACGATAGTGCATCTACATGCGCTGCCGGATAGGGGTCGCTGAACACGCTCCAGTGCGGCACCACATGAACCGCGATGAGCCCAGCGATGGTCCCGAAGCCGACCACTACCGCGACGATCCATGCGCGCCGGTCGTGTCGCATCGCGAGCAGGATCGTGCCGATGGCAACGATGTAGCCGAGCACTCCTACGGCAACCACGGGTCCCGCCAAAGAGCGGCCCTGCCGCATGTGATCGAAGGTATGGATCACGGTGACCACCAGGAGGATGAGCGCGGCCCACAACACGATCTTGGTAGAGGTTCGGTTCTCCTGGGAGCTCATGCGTCCCGCCGGGTGCTCATACTTGACAGGATAGGGCGTGAGGTTCGGCCGGGTGGCCTGCATATGTTGCGTGTCCCCGCCTTCTCCGTCGATGAAGCCCATGACCACCTCCTCCTAGAAGGACGACCTTGGCCTCCGTTGTCGCGGAGCTCAGGGGCTCTTAGTGGTGGATATCCATGAGGTGTATCAGCGGGGCGCGACCGCCAAGGGCTCGGTGGCAGGGGGGATCTCCGCCATGCCCGCGGACTTGCGCTTCGAGAACGCGATCGCCCCGGTGAGCACGACGAGAGCGATCCCGGCGATCACGAAGCGCCCCGGGCTGTCCTTGAAGTTGATCACCGCCGGCAGGATCAACAGCGATACGAGGTTCATGACCTTGATCAACGGGTTGAGCGCCGGGCCCGCGGTGTCCTTGAAGGGATCGCCCACCGTGTCTCCGATCACCGCCGCCTTGTGGGCGTCCGAGCCCTTCCCGCCCTCGTGCCCGTCCTCGATGTACTTCTTGGCGTTGTCCCACGCGCCCCCGGCGTTCGACAGGAAGTTGGCCATGAGCTGGCCGGTCAGGATGACTCCTGCGAGGAACGCGCCGAGCGCGAAGTAGTTGATGCCGAAGCCCACGATCACTGGAGTGAGCACGGCAAGGAGCGCGGGCGTCGCGAGCTCGCGCAGCGACGCGGCGGTGCAGATGTCGATCACCGGTCCGTACTCGGGCCGCTCGGTACCCGCCATGATGCCGGGCTTCTCGCGGAACTGACGACGGACCTCCTGAACGACGACCGCGGCGGTCCGGCCGACCGCCCTGATCGCGAGCCCGCTGAACATGAACGCGACCGAGCCGCCGATCAGAAGGCCGATGAACGTCTTGGGGTCGGCGACGTTGATCTGCGTGAGGGGATGGGTGAAGATGCTCCCGCCCTGCTCTTCGAGACCACGCTCGGAGGCGATCGTCTCGATGAACGAGGCGAACAGGGCAACCGCCGCGATGACCGCCGAACCGATCGCGAACCCTTTCGTCACCGCCTTCGTCGTGTTGCCGACGGCATCCAGGCTCACCATGATGCGCTGAGGCTCGCCCTCGAACTCGCCCGACATCTCGGCGATGCCGGCGGCGTTGTCGGAGACCGGGCCGAAGGTGTCCTCGGACACGACGACACCGGTGGTCGCCAACATCCCCATGCCGGTGAGAGCGACGAGGTAGAGCGAGAACTGGATGTTGCCGCCGCCGAGCGCGATCGCTACCCCGAGCGCGGCGGCAATCGCAAGGATCGCGTAGACGGACGACTCGAGTCCCGACGAGACCCCGGAGAGGATCGTGGTTGCCGGCCCTGTGCGCGCGGCTTCGGCGATCTCACGCACGGGGCGCGTCTCGGTGGACGTGAAGTACTCGGTGAGACGACTCACGATCTGCGCCAGCACCAGGCCGATCACCACCGCGAGGAAGACCTTCATCCCTTCGTGGCCGCCGCCCTCGCCCTTGTCGCCGATGTAGGTGAAAGCGACGAGGGCCGTCCCGATCACGGTCAGGACGCCGGCGGTGAGGAACCCCCGGTTGATCGGGGCCATGGCGGAGCGGTCGCGCGGCGTGGCGCGCACCGCGTAGACGCCCACTATCGAGGCGAGCACCCCTATCGCGCGGGCGATCACCGGGAAGACGAGCCCCAACGCGGGATTGGCTCCGATCGAGTCGAACGCCGCGACCCCGAGGATGATCGACGCCACCAGCGTCACCTCGTAGCTCTCGAAGAGGTCGGCGGCCATCCCCGCGCAGTCACCGACGTTGTCGCCCACGTTGTCCGCGATGGTCGCGGGGTTGCGGGGGTCGTCTTCCGGGATCCCCGCCTCGATCTTGCCGACGAGGTCCGCGCCGACGTCGGCGGCCTTGGTGAAGATGCCGCCGCCGACCCGCAGGAAGAGCGCGAGCAGCGAGCCACCGAAGCCGAAGCCGACCAGTATCGCGGACGAGGTGTTCTGGAAGATCAGGATGATGATCGCGGCGCCGAGGAGACCGAGGCCGACCGTGAACATCCCGGCGACACCTCCGGTGCGGAACGCCACCTTGAGCGCGGCCGGAAGGGACCCCGACCGGGCCGCCGCCGCGGTGCGCACGTTGCCGCGGACGGCGAGGCCCATCCCGATGAAGCCGGTCAACCCCGACATCACGCACCCCGCGAGGAACGCCCCCGTGCGGAAGATCCCAGACTCCGCGAAGCTGAGCGCTTCGCCCCCCTCCGGGTTCAGCACCGCGGTAGACGTCGCGAAGACCACCAGGGTCAGCGGCACCAGGATGACGGCGATCGTCTTGAACTGACGCTGGAGGTAGGCCATCGCCCCCTCCTGGATCGCTCCCGCGATCTCTTGCATCTTGGCCGTCCCTTGGTCGGCAGCCAGGACGCCGCGCATCAGCGAGAACCCGACGACGATGGCGAGCACGGCCGACCCGACCGAGAAGAAGAGCCACAGCATCTCGGCCGTCCCGAGGTGGAACTCCTGGTACCCCCCTTCCGCAGCTAGCAACAGGTGATTCATGCAGACCGCTCCTTTCTCTCTTCTTTCTTGACGTAGATCTGGGTGGCGACCTTCTCTCCTAGGGTCCGGTCCTGGCCTTCGACGCGCACGACCACGGGGCCGTCGAAGGGGTGCTTCTCGCGGACCTCGACGCGCACTCCGGGGCGCAGGCCGAGCTCTTCCAGGAAGCTCACGACGTCGGCGTCGATCGAGCCGGGCACGGCCACGATCGCGGTATCCCCCGGCTCGAGGGCGTACAGCGGCGGCATCTCGGGGATATCCAGGACGTCCGTCGCGGGGATCGGGAAGCCATGCGGACAGGTCGTAGGGCGGTCGAGCGCGACGTAGAGCCGCTCCTCGACCTCCTGGGGAAGGTCGTGCTCGAACGAGCCCGCCAGGCGATCGGCCTCGTTCCACGCGTAGCCGAGCATGTCCGAGAGGAAGCGCTCGACGATGCGGTGGCGACGTATCGCGGCGACCGCGGCGCGCCGGCCGGCGGACGTGAGCACAACCCCGTGGTACGGCTTGTGATCAAGCAGCCCCCGCTCCGCCAGGCGCTTGACGCCGGCGGTGACGGTGCCCGGCGACACGCCGAGCGCGTCGGCGATCCGGCCGGTGTGCGCCCCGGAATCCTCCTTGGCGGCGACGCGGTACACGGCCTTGAGCAGCTCGCGGTCGGACCGGGACAGTTGCTCTGACATTTTGGAGAGCGAGAAACTATCTTTCACGCTCCCAAAACGCAAGTTGAGCGGGCGTGAAGGGGCCTTCAGACCGTGACGGCCAGGCGGGTGAGCATGCCGCCGCCGGCGCGCGGCTCGAACACGCACTCGTCGACCAGGCTCTGGAGGAGGCCCAGCGACATCGTCAGGCGTGCCGAGAACCCCTGGCTGTCGAGGGCGTCCCCCGAGGACTCGTAGATCGTGCCGCGGTCGCCCACCTCGACGACCACCCGCCCGTGGTCGGCGACCCACGTGATCGTGACCGGCTCGGTCGAGCCGGCCTCCTCGTTCGACAGGACCGCGTTGGCGCAAGCCTCCGAGACCGCGATCCGGAGGTCGCCGAGCACCTCTTCGCCCACGCCCGCGGAGCGGGCCAGCGACCCGAGGGCAAGACGGACGACGGCGACGTAGGCCGACCGGGGAGGGATCTCGAGCCGGACCACCACGGCCTCAGGCGGCCCCGGCGGTCGCCTCGTCGACCGAGGCGTGGATCGGGAAGACCTTGGTCAGCCCGGTGATCTTGAAGATCTTTAGGATCTTGTCCTGGGTGCACACCAGGGCCAGGTCTCCTTCGTGGGCCTTAACCCGCTTGAGGGCCCCCACGAGCACGCCGAGGCCGGTCGAGTCGAGGAAGTCGACGCCCTCGAGGTTCACGACGACGTTGTAGGACCCATCGGAGACAAGCTCGATCAGCTTCTCCCGCAGCTTCGGAGCGGTGTAGACGTCGATCTCGCCCTTGACGTCCACGACCGCGTGAGAGCCCACGTTCCGTACGTCCAAACCGAGCTCCATGCGACCCCTCCTTGGGTTCCGTGGCGAGCACCTGGTGCGGAAAGCGAGCCATCCTACCGGCCGGGCTCTCCCACCATCCCCGGCCGGGCATACCATCCGCCGGTCCCGATATCCGTCTCCGCCGCGGGTCGGTTGGCTACCCTCGGACGGAGACGACCCGAGGAGAGCCCCATGAGCACCGCGGCAGCCCCCGACAAGCGCTGGCCGACACCCATCGTCGCCGTCGTCGCGCTCGCCATGGCCGCGCTCGGAGTCCTGGGCTACGTCGGAGCGGGTTTCGTCGCCGAGCGGGTGCGCGTCGGCGAGCCGCCGACGGTGCGCGACGGACGCATGTTGCCCGGGCCCGCCGCCCAGGGGCTCGAGGCGCGCTGGAAGATCGACTCGTATGCCGCCGGGGGCAAGGTGCCCCGGGCCGAGCGCGCCGCCTTCCGGGGGCATCGTGCCCGCCTCGCCGATGTGATCCGAGACGTCTACTCGACCTCGCTGGTGGGACCGCCCGAGCGCCTGCGGACGCTCGTCGCAGAACGGTTCTCGCCGCGCGCGCGCGCGGCGTTCGCCCGGGCGCGTCTCGGCATCCCCGCGGGCGTGGGGATCGAGAGGATCGCCGGGGCCGCGCGCATCGGCCTGGACGCGGCCGGCGCCCGGCGCGCCGCGGCCCTGGTCACGGTGACGGTCAGGGCGACCGGCGACGAGGCACCCTTCACCGTCAGGCAGCGGTCCACCCTGTGGCTCGAACGCGACCGGCACGGCTGGCGCGTGATGGCGTTCGACATCGATCAGCGGCGCTCCCGGTGATACGGCGCTCCCGGTGATACGGCGCGCCGCGGCTCTAGCCGCGTTCGTGGGGATCGTCGCGGGTCTCGTCTCCACTGTCGGCACGAACGAGACCAGCCGCGCCGCGACGATCCTCGCCGGCCGGGTCCATGCCCGCTTCCAACCCACGACCGGGAAGGTCTTCGTCCTCGTGATGGGGAGCGACGCGCGCACCGGCAACCCCGACGGCGTGAACGTGGATGCGATCCACATCGTAGGTCTCAACACGGACACGATGAAGGGAGGCATCCTCAACTTCCCGCGCGACTCGTGGGTCGCCATGCCCGGCTACCGGACCGGCAAGATCAACGAGGCGCTCCACGCGGGTGGACCGCTGCTGGTGGCTAAGACCCTGGAGAAGCTCACCGGCATCCGGCTCGATTACTGGGTCCTGGTCGGATTCGAGGGTTTCCAGGGGATCCTCACCGAGCTCGGCAACGTGCGGATGCGCCTGCCGACCGACGTGTACGACCAGGGCGGCTCGGGCGCGCGGCTCGAGGCCGGCACGCGCGAGCTCCGGCCGTGGGAGGCGCTCGCCTACGCGCGTACGAGGAAGGCCTTCGCCCACGGCGACATCGCCCGCACCACCAACCAAGGAAAGCTCCTGATCGCGCTACTCCGGAAGCTTCGCCGCGAGGTGGAGACGCATCCCGCGACGGTGATCAAGTGGATGGCCGCGACGCGTCGGCATGCCCGGCTCGACATGGGCGCGGACGAGATGTTCCGCTTGGGCATCCTCGCTTCCCAGGTCGAGCCGAGCCGGGTCGGCAACGTCACGGTTCCCGCGTCGCTCGGGTTCGTCGGAGCCGCGAGCGTCGTCTTCATCGCCCCGGAGGCGCGCTCGATCTACGCCCGGTTCAAACGGACAGGGAGCCTCTGACGACGCGCGGTTAGAGATCGACCTCCCGGGCGAAGTGCTCGGGGGATAGCGGCTTACCGGTGGCTTGCTCGATCAGGGCGTCCCATCGCAGCACGCTGCCCGGCCGGAAGATCCGTTCCCTGAGCAGCGCGCCGACCCCGCTACCGTCGACCAGGCCACCGCACGAACGTTCGAGCGTGTCCTTCAGCTGCGACGCGAGGAGGTCTCCGAGCAGGTAGTTGTGGTAGTAGACCGGCGCGGCCGCGATGTGGATCTTCGCTGCCCAGTCCGGCGCCTTGCGATCGGGGGGCGGCGTGACGAGCTGGAGCTGGGCCACGAGCTCCCACCAGAGGGCGTCGAGATCGGTTTCCGGATCTGCGTATAGCTCTCGCTCGAAGTGCGCCATCACGAGGATCCAGCGGGCCAGCAGCAGGCTCTGGGTCGGTTCGGCGCGCCGGAGCCGGTCGGCGACCACGTCGACCTCGCGGCGATCCACCCCTGCGACCTCGGTCAG
Organism: Actinomycetota bacterium; assembly: GCA_046262015.1. Classification (GTDB taxonomy): domain Bacteria; phylum Actinomycetota; class CADDZG01; order CADDZG01; family WHSQ01; genus JBHENN01. The sequence goes on from JBHENN010000108.1 coordinate 8,111, forward strand.
CCAGCGCGCGTCGTGTACCAGTCGCCCCGACAGGAGCGCGATCGCCTCGGTCACGAATGTGTGCGCGACATCGTGCAGGAGATACGGCAGACGAGGATCGATACAGAGGTCGTACGCCGCGTGGCCGCACTCGTGCAGCATCACCTCGACCCACCGCTCGCCGGGCACCACGTTCGCGAGCACGCGGACGTCTTTGCCCGAACGGTCGATGTCGATGCAGAACGCGTGCTGGCACTTGCCCGGGCGCGGGTACAGGTCGCTGACGGCAAGCACGTCGGAGATATCGATGCCCCAGCGGGCGAACGTTGCGCGCGCGAAGGCCGGCGCATCGGCATCCTGCAGCACCCGGTCGAGGTTGACGGTGCCGTCGGGTGGCGCTTGCTGGAAGAACGGGTCGGCATAGTGCCACGGGTAGAGCTGATCGACACCGAACCGGGCGCGCAGCTTGTCGTCGAGCTCTCCCTTCCACCGCGCGAACGGCACGGTCGTGAGGGCCTCGACCTCGTCCAGAAGATCGAACAGCCACCGTTCCGGGATCTCCTGGAGCTCCAACGACATCCGGTAGAAGTCGGCGAAGCCGAGGTCGCGCGCGCTCTGATTCCGTAGACGGGCAAGCTCGCGCACCCGGTCAGCGACGATCGCCCCGATCTGCTTGGACGCATCCCACGCCGCCCGTCGCTCGGCCTCGTCGTTGGAGGTCTTCAGGATCTCTTCGATGTCGTTGTCGCTGACCGGCTTCCCGTCCAGCTCGGGCCGGTGGGCAGCGAAGTCGTTCTCGACCGCGCTGGACAACTCCACGATCTCGGCGCGCCGGGCCTCCTCCATCTGGTCCTCGGTGAGCGACAGCTTGAGGACCTCGAGCTGTCTGCGGAACACCGGGTCGTGATGCGGCTCTCCGAGCGCCGTCTCCACCGCGGCGAGTGCCTCGGGATCCCCCCGGGCGCGCCGCAGCTCGACCTCGAGCTCGGCGCGCCGCCGCTCGTTCTCGGGCGTCGCCGAGACCTGGCTGTCCCAATAGGCGCGGTAGAAGGCCGTCTCGAGCGCATGCAGGCGTTCCGTGAGGTTGGCGACGAGACGGTGCGGAGGTGCGCTCACCGGGCGTTCCCCTCGGACGGTGTCAGGGCGGAGGAATCGTACTTGCACCTCCACTGCGCGACCCGACCAGCTCGAAGTGCCACGGTTCATGAGCGAGCGGGCGATGGAGAGGAAGCGAGAGGCGCGTGACCAGGCCCGCCGCGAGAGCGAGATCGCCGCCGAGGTCGACCGCCAGGCCCCGCTCGTGCATCGAACGACCGGGAGGGGCCACCCAGTCGTCGGCCGCCTCCGCGCTCCCGTAGCGCGCCAGGGCCTCGGCCCACAGCGCCTGCTGCGAGCGCGCGTCCCGGAACCCGGAGACGACCCGGACCCGGCCGCCGGCGGCCTGCACCAAGCGCTGCACCGCAGCGGCGAGTCGGGGGTCCAAACCATCCGCGGCGCTCATCACGGCCGCCGGGAACAAAAGTGACGGCTCGAGCACCGCACGGGCGCGCGCGACGACACCTGCGACCTCGACCTCCACCTGGACCGCGGTCGCCCCGTCCGGGCAGCGACACTCCAGAAGCCTCGCCCCGTTCATCGCGGCGAAGCGGCGCGCCTCGAAGGCCTCGAGACCGCGCCCGTAGGGCCCCGCCTCGGCGACCGCGGCCAGCGCGGCGGCGTCCGCGGCGACCTGCGCTCGTCCGGCGCGGGCCGACGTCTCTCCGAGGCGAACACCGAAGCTCGCGAGCAGGAGCGAGAGGGCGCACGCGAGCCCCGCGGCCACCACGGTCACGGCTGCTCGATCCGCATCGTCGCCTCCGCGTGGAGGCGGACCCCGCCGAACAAGCGACCGACCAGCGGCACGTGCCCCTGCGGCCGATAGGACAGTGAGACGGTGAGGGGCCTGCCGGCGCCGCGCTCGGGCACCGCGGGCTCGATGTCCATATCGATCGGGACCAGACCGCCGCGCTGAGCCGCGGCGAGGGCTGCGGTCCGATCTGGGTCCACGATCGCGATACGCGCGGCCTCACCGGCGGCGTGCCACAACCTGGTCTGGTCCGCGGCGATCATGCCGACCTCGACGAGCGTGGCGAGTAGGAGCGCGAGCACCGGCAGCAGCAGGGCGAGCTCGACCGTCGCCTGGCCGGTCTCGCCGGAGTTGGGTCGCACCGCTAGCCGTCGGCGCGGTCCACGAGCCGATCGACGATGACCTCGAACATGTCGGCCAGGGCACCCGACTTCACGAACGTGGCGAAGACGCCGACGACCAGCCCGGCAACGAGCAGCACGAGCGCGTACTCGGCCGTCGTCTGACCGGCCCCGCCGTAGACGATATTGCGCAATCGATCCACGAGCACCTCCTGTGAGGGGACCGGCAGGATGCCGGTCGATGGTCCCAAGCCAAGCGCGGGGCGCGGCGCGCCGCTGTGACCGGGACCACCGGCCTCACGAGACGTGGATGACGTCGCCCTCCTCTACGCCCCAGGTGTCGAACGCGCCCTGGTTGACCTCCAGCGCGCCGGAGTAGGCGACGCCAGGGTCGTAGGTCTCGCAGGGATCCGCGGTGCACGGCTCCATGTCGAGGATCTTCAGGATCACGCCGTCGTTGTCGAAGAACGCGATCGAGAGCGGGATCGAGGTGTTCTTCATGTAGAAGCCTCCGCGAGTGGGCTCGAAGTACACGAAGACCATCCCTGCGTCCTCCGGGAGGGAGTCGCGGTGCATCAAGCCCACCGCACGCGCGGCCGGCGTCGCGGCGAGCTCGACGTTGACGATCACCGAGCCCTCCTCGGTGTCGATCACCGCGGTCCCGCGATCGAAGGTGGGAGATGCCGACGGGGTGGCGCCGGGGGATGCGGGCGCACCCCCGCTGCGGAGCTGCTCGCTGCACCCGGTCGCCCCCAAGGTCGCCCCCAAGGTCACTACGAGAAGCACGCCGAGAAGCGGTCTCATGGGTTAGAGCTTCGCATCCGATCAGGTACCGGCGAGCCGGCGCACGAACGGAGCGAGCGCGATCAGGGCCGCCGACGGCAAGACGCACAGCGCCAGGGGCACGACCATGAGGACGGACGCCCGCTTCACCTTGCGCTCGAAGGCGTCGGCCATCTGCCTGCGCCGCGTGCACGCGAACGCGTCGAGAGCGGTAGCGGCGGGCACCCCGAGCGCATCCGACCGGGCAAGGACCTCCGCGAGGGCGGCCGGGCCCTCGCCCGCCGACCGCAACGCCGCCGGCCATGGTCTCCCCAGCCGCACGACCCGCGCGGCTCGGGCGAGGTCGTCGTCGAACCCGGTCGAGGCCAGGGCGTGGAGAGCGGCCCCGTAGCCGGCGCCGGCGCGGGCTGCCGCCGTCGCCACATCCGCGATCCACGCGGCGGCATCGTCGGTCTCGGGGTGGGGGACGAGCCGCCGCATCCACGCGAACCCCGCTCCTCCGAGGAGAACACCGGCGGCGAGCGACAGGAACCCGGCGGGATCGAACAACATCGAGCGCATCCCGGGAACGAACGGGACCAGCAGCAGCGGGAGCCCGGCGACCAGCTTGGCCGACAGCGTCGCGGCAGCCGTCGCCGCGCATGCCGCGTCGTAGGCGGCGGCGCGCCCGTCGATCCTCAGAGCGAGGGCGTCGAGCATCGCGGCCAGGTCGCCGCCCAGACCTTGGTGGAGGTCGACCAGAGCGGTCACCGCGCCCAGATCACGCTCGAGCAGGGGTGCGGCCGCAGCCAGAGCGCGTGACGGAGGCTGGCCTAGACGCACCCGCCGACCTACCGGCGCGACGGTCGCTCTCGCTGCCGCGGGCACGCGCCGGTGCCACGAAGACAACGCCTCGCCCAGGGTGTCGCCGGAGCGCAGCGCGGCAGCGAGGGCGCGTAGCGCGTCGGCGCGCACGCGCAGATCGGTCATCCGACCTCGAGGATCTCGACGACGCGGCGGTGGCCGGCCCCATCCCGGTCGAGATGAAGGATCGCGCCGAAGCTCGCGCGCGCGATCTCCCTCAGCGACCGTTCGCTCGCCGGGCTGCCGGCTTCGAGCGCGAGCGAGACCAGGCGGTCGAGCACCTGAGCCGCGCTGCGCGCGTGAACGCTGAGTAGCGACCCCTCGTGCCCGGTGGAGAGCGCGCTGAGGGCGGGAAGCGCTTCGGCCCCGCGCACCTCGCCCACGACGATCCGGTCGGGTCGCATCCTCAGAGCGGCGCGCACGAGACAGGCGAGGTCGATCCCGCCTCGTCCCTCGACGTTGGCGACACGCGTCACCAGGGACACCGCGTGCCCGCAGCGCGGCCGCAGCTCGGGCGTCTCCTCCACGACCACGACGCGTTCTGCAGATGGGAGCTCGCCCAGCAAGGCATTGAGGAGCGTCGTCTTCCCCGTCCCGGTCCGGCCCCCGATCGCTATCGAGGTGCGAGCGCGGACGAGGGTGCGGAGCGCGGCTCCCTGCTCGGCGGTGAGCATCGCGCGCGCGACCAGGTCCTCCAGCGTGAGAGGCGTCGCGGGGAACGTCCTGATCGACACCAGCGGACCCGCCGGAGCAACGGGCGGCAGCACGACATGCATCCGCGCTCCCCCGGGCAGCCGCGCGTCCGCGATCGGGTGCGAGCTGTCGGCGCGCGCTCCGGCCGCGCTGAGCAGCCGGTTGACCAGCGCGCCGAGGGCGGCGGGATCCCGGAAGCGGAGCGAGGTGTGCTCCAGAGCCCCGGCCCTCTCCACCCATATCTCGTCGGGGCCGTTCACCAGCACGTCGGTGACGGTCTCGTCGGCGATCAACGGCGCCAGGATCCCGAAGCCGTCGACCTCGTCGACCAGCCGGCGCAGCACCTGGGGCGCGTCCTCGGGGCCCGCCCCGGCAACCAGGGCGCGCAGGGCCAGGCGGCGGGCGGGCGGATCTAGGGCTGCGAGCTCGTCGCGTTCGTAGACCCGCTCGAGGAGCTCCTCGATCACGACAGTGCCGCGGCCAGCCGCCTCACCCGGCGCAGCCAGCGGGACCACGGCGCGTCCAGCAGCGCGCCTCGGTCCTCGGCGTCGCGCAGCGCGGGGGCGCAGGGAAGCTCGAGGGCGACCCCTCGGCCGAGGAGGTCTTCGATCGCCGCGGTGGTCGTCTCGCCGCCGGGACCCGCGCGGTTGAGCACTACCGCCCATGGGGGTGACGGCGCGCCCGCCAGCAGCTCCGCGGCCCGGCGCGCCGCCGGCACCGTCGGAGGCATCACCAAGACCCCTGCATCCGTGGCCGCGAGCACGGCGGCGGCCGCGCGGGGCGCGGGGATGTCGACGATGACGCGCTCGAAGGCTCGAGACGCCCACACCACCGCCGCGTCCTGCTCTGCGCCCGGCAGGACGCGGAAGCCCGGCGCCACCGGGATCGCGGCGCGCCGGGCCGAAAGGTCGTTCGTGAGGTCCCCGGCGGCCAGATGCGCATAAGGCTCGATCCCGAGCCGGCGAAGGACCCCGCCACGCGGGTCGAGGTCGACGACGCACGTGTCGGCCGCGGCGGAAAAGACGCCCGCGAGATGGAGCGCGACGGTCGTTGCGCCGGCTCCTCCGACCGGGGAGGTCACGGCGATCCGCTTCGACGCCGGCTCCCGGCACCGGCGCCACGCCTCGATCGCGCCGACCAGATCCTCTTCTCCTCCGGGTTCGAAGGTGAGAGCGCCGGCCGGGCGGGGAGCGTCGGGCCCGCACACGACCACGTCGGCCGCCTCCTCGCCGGGAGGAGCGTCGTGAAGGGTCACCGACCACGAGCCGGGCGCGTGATCGAACGCTCGAGCGACACGGTCGCGGATCGACGGATCGGAGGTTACGACGGCCACCCGGAGCCCCATGGGGCAAGGCTGGCAGGCGCCGGGCGGGGCCGGTGTGACCCGGCCCACACGCCCGGAGGCCGCCCGAAGCGGCCCGATTGTGCCACTCTAGAGGGCATGGGATGCCTCGTTCCGGCACGCCGAGTGGGTGTTCTCCATACACATGTAGCGCGTTCTCACCCACTCGGCAGCTCTAGCCGGGAGGACGCGTGAGCGGGCGAGCACTCGGTGCCCGGCGCGCCGTAGCGCTGGCTCTCGTTCTCGTCGCCGGGTCGGCGACATTCGTCTCGACGCTCCATGCGGCCCCCCGCCGGATCGACCTCGACGAGGCGGAGCGTCGGCTGCTCGAGCTCGAGCGAGAGTTCGAGCTGGTGGTCGAGGAATACAACCTGGTGCACGAGGAGCTCGGCGAGATCGTCGCCGAGATGGGGGCCGCACAGCTCGAGGTCCGCGACATCGAACGCCGCATGGCCGGCAAGCGGGACGCAGCCGTCGAGCTCGCACAGGAGCTGTACAAGGCCGGGCCGTCGGTGGGCCTCGAGGCCGTTCTCAGCTCCGAGAACATCGGGCAGATCCTCGTGCGGGTGAAATACCTGAAGACGACCCAGACGGCCCAGACGAGGGTCTTCGAGCGGCTCAACGCCGACCAAGGACTGCTCGACGCGAAGCTTGCGCTGCTCGAGAAGGACCGTGAACGGGCTCAGGCCGCGGAGAACCGACTGGACGACCTGCGCGCCGACATCGAAGCCAAGGTGGCGGCGCAGCGGGGCGAGATCGCGGAACTGACCGCGGCGATCGAACGCGCGGAGTCCCTGCGCGAACGGCGCGCCGAGGAGCAGGCCGCACTCGCCGCGGCCGAGGCTGCCCGCGACCGGCTCGCCGGCGCGCCGGATGCCGCTGCGCCTTCGGGCATCACGGCGAAAGCGTCCAACCCCTCGGCGCAGACCGCCGTCGACGCCGCGCTGTCACAGGTGGGCAAGCCGTACCAGTGGGGAGGCGCCGGGCCCGACTCCTACGACTGCTCCGGGCTGATGATGTGGGCGTGGGCGAAGGCGGGCGTCTCGCTCCCGCACAACTCCGGGATGCAGTACGAGGCGACCGCGCGCGTTGCCCAGTCGGATTGGCAGCCCGGCGACATCCTGTTCTTCGGCAGCCCGATCCACCACAATGCGATGTACATCGGCAACGGCAGGATGGTCGAAGCGCCTTATACCGGCCAGTTCGTGAGGGTCGTGTCCGCGTACCGCTCCGACTACGCCGGTGCCGGACGCCCGGGGGTCTGACCCCCGGCGTCGCGCCGACTCACCGCTCGAGCCGCTGCATCCTCTTTGCAGCGAGGAACGCAGCTAGCACCCTCGTTCGACCAAGCGTGGGTTCGGCTGCTTAACGCGTGGCGCCGGGACCGGTTAGCTGCACGTCGCCGCGCGCCGTCCGGACGAACACCTGCCAGAAGTAATAGCGGTAGAAGCTGCGCTCGTCGCGCGCCATCTCACGCGCGTACAGCAGCACGGAGGCCACGTAGTCGTAGCTGTGGTTGTACGCGTACAGCGCCCCGCGCATGTCTTCCGGCGCGCCGGACGCACGCAGGAACCGCGCCGCCGCCATGATGGAGTCGCGGGGAGAGCGGATGTCGCCGCGCCCGTAGACCCTCCACGTCGACGGGAGGAACTGCATCGGCCCGATCGCCCCGGCGGAGCTGGGTCCGAGGACGCGTCCGAAGCGAGACTCGACGAAGTTGACCGCGGCGAGCACGTTCCACGGGATCCCGAATCGGCGCTGAGCGCGAGCGTAGTAAGCGCGCAGGCGCTTCGGTGGCGCGGGGTCGGCGGTCTCGAGACGGATCGGGCCGGGCAGCGGGGTCGCGAGGCGTCGCAACTTGCGGGCGATCGCGACGTGCGCGCCGACCCTTCGGGCGATGGTGCGGGGCACGCGCGCGAGCACCCGGCGCGCCGGGGGCGGCGGGCCCGCAGCCAGGGCCCGGTAGATCTTCTGCTGACGGAGCCCGCCGAGCTCGACGATCCGGACCCCGGGGTCCTGTAGCCCTCCCCCGACACGGAGCCACCGTGCGACCGCGCGGGGAAGGCCGCGCTCGACCTCCACGAGGTCCGCGGCGAGCGCCCCGGCGCGCCGCGGGATCGGCGCGCGCAGGGCGTCGAGGCGGAGCGGCGGGCGGGACAGGTCTCCGGGGCGATCCGAGGTGCGCCCGGTGGCGGTCGGCCGGGCTGCGCCAGGGATGGGCACGGGCGGCGAGGACGGGCTGCACGCAGCCAGGGCCAGGCCGGCCACAGCCAACGCGATGAGAGGTGCACCCGAGCGAAGCATCGCCCACTGACTACCAGGAAACGCCAAGTCGCCCGAACCAAGCTCCGCGGAGCGGGGTCCTCGGGTGGGTCAGGCCCTGGCGGTGGACATCGCCGGCGCGCCCGACCGGTCCTCTGATACCGGTTCCTCGGGAAGGGCGGGGCGGTCGGCCGGGCCTACGACCTTCTCCTTGCCGAGCGTGAACGCCACCGAGGTGAGGATCACGGCGGCGCCGACGAGCGTCGTCGCTGTGATCTCCTCGGACAGGATGGCCCAGCCGAGGAAGATCGCCACCACGGGGTTCACGTACGCGTAGGTCGCCACCCGCGAGATCGGGGCGTTCTGGAGCACCCAGACGTAGGCGGTGAACGCTACCAGCGAGCCGAACACGATCAGGTAGGCGAGGCCGGCGAGCGACGCTCCGGAGAAGGCGGCGACCTCCAGCGACGACGCCTCCCCGCGCACCAGGCCGGCCGCGATCAGGATGGCACCCCCGCACAGCATCTGGATCCCGGTCGACAGGAACGGGTCGCCGGGCAGGGCCAAGCGTTGAGACAGGAACGAACCCGTGGCCCAGTTGGCGGCGGCGACTATCAGAAGCAAGATGCCCCACAGCTCGACTCCGTCGGGTCGGTTCCCGGGGAGCACGAGGATCCCCACGCCGGCGAACCCGACCGCGACCGCACCGAGGGTCAGGCGCGACACTTTCTCTCCGGTAACGGCCCGGAGAAGGATCACCCACAGAGGCGTCGACGCGATGATCAGGGCGGCTAGGGCCGACGGGACCGTGAGCTCGGCGATGCTGACGAGCCCGTTGCCGCCGAGGAGGAGCGCCCCGCCGACGACCGACGCGGCGAGAACCTCCCGGCGGGTCACCCGCACCGCGGCGCGCCCGCGGCGAGCGAGGATCCAGAGATACACGATCGCGCCGGCGATCAGGAAGCGGACACCGGCCGTGAGCAGCGGTGGCATCGTCTCGACCACGACGCGGATGGCCAGGTAGGTCGAGCCCCACACCAGATAGACGGTCGAGAGAGCGATCCACACGAGGATGGCGTGCGGCTGCTTCCTCACGAACGCGCCCGGCGATTGCATGCTGGGGGCAACCTGAGCCGCCGGGGAGCTATTCCGTCTCTCGTAAACTCCGAAGAAACTCAGGCGCGTGCACCCGGCGCGCCGGTGCGGCGAACGTGGCCGGCCGAAGGTTCGAAGCCGAACGGTCCGACAGGAGACGTCCTCGATATGGTCATCGCTGCACGCCGTGCCTATTCCGACCTCCTCCGCTGGATGCGCGGGGCAGCTCCGGGGCGCGCCGAGCGCGCCGTCCTGGGACGCAGAGCGTTCCTCGATACGTGGCTGACGAGCCTCGCGGCGCTCGCGGTGATCGGCATCGTCTCTCCATCCCGCTTCGCCGCCGGTGCGCGCCCCTTCGGCGACCCGCCGGTGTCGCTGGCCCTGGCCGTCCTCGCCGCCGTCGTTGGCGGCAGCGTTGCGGCGCGCCACTGGGGCCGCGGAACCGGATCGCCGCGGGGATGGACGGCGGCCCTCGGCTCGGGGATCGAGCACCCTCACGTCGAGGGCGCTGTCGGCGCGCTGCGGGCGTGTCCCGCTCCGTTCCGGATGCGCTTCACCGCGGGATGGGTATGGGGGCCGGCGCTCGTCGCTCTGCTGGGCGTCGTGTTCGCCCTCTCGAGCGCCTACTTCGTGGTCGACGCCATCGTCGCCCGCGGAGCGATCGAGCCGGAGCAGCTTCTCTTCGCCGCGGGCCACGCGCTCCTCAGTCTGGTCACGTTCCTCCTCGGGGCGCGCCGCCTCGGTACGTGGCCGCTGGCGATGACCGTGAGCCGGGCCGCTCGCTAGGACGGACGCCCGGCAGCTTCGAGGGCGTCCGCCACGGCAGACCACAGTCGCGGCGCGTCGCCGGCCATGACGTCTCCGGCGACAAGACCGGTCTCTTCTTCGATCTCGGCAAGCGCGGCGCGCCGCTCGTCGGGCGACAAACCGAGACAGTTGACCGCGACGCATGCGACGCGCGCCGGGCGGACGGTCGCCGCCATCGACTCGTACACCTCCACCATCTCGGCGAGCGGAGGCAGCGAGGTATAGGGCGGCTCTTCGATCGCGGTCCGACCTGCCTGATGGCAGAGAACCAGCACCTCCGGCGCAGAACCGTGCAGCAACGCGAGCGTGACCCCCGCGTAGGCGGGGTGCCACAGCCCACCTTGACCTTCCACGATCAGCACGTCCGAGGACGGGTCGGCGTCGCACACGAGCTGCTCGGCCGCGCCCGAGCAGAAGTCGCTTATCACCCGGTCGACCGCGATGCCCGCTCCGGCGATCAGGATGCCCGTCTGCCCCGTAGCCACGAACTCGACCGCCTGCCCGGCGGTGCGCCCCGCGGCGGCAAGCTCGAGCGAGACCGTCATCTTCCCCACCGCACAGTCGCTGCCGACGGTCAGCACGACGCGCTGCGGGACGCCGAGGCTCCTGCCGGTGAACAGCGGGATCTCCGCAGGAGGATCGCGCACGTCCCACAGGCGCGCCCCGGCGGTGGCCGCGGCACGGACCAACTCGTCGTCGTCGCGCAGGAACCGGTGCAGCCCGTTAGCGATCTCGAGCCGAGCCTCGATGCCCTCGAGGATCCACGCGCGCCAGTGGTCGGGGACCCACCCTCCCGGGGTAGCCACCCCGAGCAGCAGTGAGGTCGGTCCGTACTGGAGGGCGTCGGCGACGGACCCCACGATGGGCGCGCTGCGGCCGAGCTCCGGCATGACCTCGTCGAGCGAGCCGCCGGCATGATCGCGGTCGATCACGCACGCGATCGGAGCGCGCGCGTAACGGATCACCCCGTGCGCCGTCTTCGCGTGGCGAGTCGTCAGATAGCCGTCGGTCAGGACGGCCCACGACCGGTCGGGCACGCTCACTCAGGGCGCGCCTCGAGGCCGAGGCCGGGACCGTCCGGCAGCGTGACGCTCCCGGAGGAGTAGGACACGCCGGGAAAGGGATCGGCGGCGAGCAGCAGCGGTCCGTCGAGGTCGGCGTGGTCGACCAGCGGCGCCACGTAGGCGGCGGCGGTCGTTGCGATGCCGGTCTCGAGGTTGCACCCCAGCATCACGTCCATGCCCAGAGAGCGCGCTACCGCGATCGCGTTGACCGTCTCGCGGATCCCGCCCGCCTTGCGCAGCTTCAGGTTCACACCGTCCACGCACCCCGCGAGGTCGGCGACGTCCGCTGCGGTGCATGCGTCCTCGTCGGCGAACACCGGGATGGGAGAGGCGCGCCGAACCTTGCCGAGGTCGTCATGGCGGCCCGCCGGAACGGGCTGCTCGCACAGCTCGATACGGCAGTCGCCGAGCGCGTCCAACCTCTCGATCGCCTGATCCAGCTCCCACCCTTCGTTGGCGTCGATGCGGATCGCGCCGGGGAACACGTCGCGCACCGCGCGAACGACGTCGACGTCGCCGTCGAACCCGACCTTCATCTTCAGGATGGGGTGATCGGCAAGGGATGACGCGCGCGCGACCATCTCGTCGGGCGACGCGATCGGGATCGTCACCGATGTCGGAGGGAGACCACGGCCCCCTACGCCGATCAGGTCGCCGACCGAGATCCCGGCCGTGCGCCCAGCGAGATCGTGGAGCGCGATATCCAGCGCGCACCGGGCGCTGCCCGCCGGCAACAGGGCGGTCACCCCCTCGAGATCGAACGGCCCCGCGAGAC
>JBHENN010000109.1:0-15869 GCA_046262015.1 Actinomycetota bacterium
CACCCAGACCTTCTACGTGCTCGCGACCCAACCGAGCGTCGTCTTCGCAGCGAGCTCGCCGTCACGCCTCTGGTTCGAGGGGTCGGTGAGCCTGGACGAGCTCGGCGGGCTCCGCTCCGAGAGCACGCTGGAGGACGGGCGCGTCTACAGCGTGGTCTCCAGCCGCGGCGCGGCCCGACCCGACGAGCTGCGTGCCGCGGGCAGCGGACGGGTGCCGCGCTCCTTCGAGCGGTACCTGCAGCTGCCCGAAACCCTGCCGCAGCGCGTGCACGACCTCGCTCTGGAGATAACCGCCGGCGCGACCAACACCTACGACCGGGTGAAGGCGATCGAGGGGTACCTGCGTGACAACTACCGGTACGACCTCGACTCGCCCGTTCCCGGCCCCGGTCGCGACGCGGTGGACCACTTCCTCTTCGACACCGACGTTGGGTTCTGCGAGCAGTTCGCGTCCGCGACCGCGATCCTGCTCCGGACCCTGGGCATCCCGACCCGGGTTGCGGTCGGCTACACCCCCGGGAACCGCAATCCCTTCACCGGTTACTACGAGGTGCGGGGGAGCGACGCGCACTCCTGGATAGAGGTCTGGTTCCCGGGGTACGGCTGGTACGAGTTCGACCCGACCTACGACATACCTCCGGCAGAGCCCCGTGCCGCCGAGCTGATCCCGCTCACGAAGGTGCTGGAGTTTTTCGCACGCAGGTTCGGCCACCTCGTGCCGGACGGGGCCGGGGAGGTGCTGCGGGCCGCGCTCGCCGCGGCGCTCGTCGGCGTGCTGTCGTGGGCGGCGCGGCTGCTTTGGGCCCGGACGCGTCGGCCGCCGCCGCCTCCGTCCGTCGCACAAGCCGGGCTCGGAGGAGGTCCGGTGACGCGGGCCCTGCACCGTCTGGAGCAGACCCTTGCGGTTCGGGGGTCGGGTAGGGCCCCGTCGGAGACCGCAGCCGAGCTCCTCGCGCGCACGAGCGACCTCGGCCGCGACCCCACCCGGCGCGCCCTGGAGACCTTCGAGCGAGAGCGCTACGGGGATGCCCCCCCGGGCCCTCCCGAGGTCGACGCCGCGGTGGCCGAGCTTCGCCGCCTGCGCGGCGCGGTAGACGAACGCTCGCCCGGCGGCGCGCCGACTAGGTTCGACCGGTGAGCTTGTCTCCGGTCGATCCCCGCGTCGTGGCGGCGCGCCGCCGTCGGGCGCGCCGCCGCATGATGTACCGACGCCGCCGGACCGCGCTTGCGCTCGTCGTCCTGTTGTTCGTCGGAGGCGGCTTCGGCATCAAGCGGGCGCTGGACGACCCGGCAGGGTCCGAGCTGGCCTCGGGAGGCCAGCGTCAGGGCGGGCCCGACGGCGTGACGCCGACCGCGCCCCCGACCGAGGTCGAGCTCCTGCGCAAGCGCATCAAGCACATCGTTTTCATCATCAAAGAGAACCGGTCCTTCGACAACTACTTCGCTCGCTACCCGGGCGCGGACGGCGCGACGCACGGCCGAACGTCTACGGGTAAGACCGTCAAGCTGGCGGTCGCGACCGACGTGATCAAGCCCGACCTCGGCCATTCCTTCTTCGCCGGGATGGAGTCGATAAACGGCGGCAAGATGGATCGGTTCAATTCGATCGTCAACGGGCAGTTCCTCCTCGGCTACACCTCGTTCACGCGTGCCGGCATCCCCAACTACTGGGCCTACGCGGACGAGTTCGTGCTATCCGATCGCACCTTCTCGTCGATGTATGGACCGACCTTTCCCGCCCACCTCTACACGATGGGCGCCCAGGCCAAAGACGTCGTCGACAACAAGCACCAGACGAACGCGGAGAGCGGATACTGCGACGATCCGGGAGAGTTCGTGCCGCGCTTCCGCAAGATGACCCCCCAGGAGAAGAAGAAGGTGATGAAGGCCGAGGAAGAGGTCGATTTCACCGGCGTCTCGGCTTATTGGGAGATGGTGCGCGCGTGCTTCGACTTCGAGGTGCTCCCCGATCAGCTCAACGAGGAAGGTATCTCGTGGCGTTACTACGTCGAGGACGGCTCATGGATGAACGCGTTGCTCGCGATCAGGCACATGAGGTTCTCCAAGTACTGGGGTCCCAACGTCGTCCCGGACGACTCGCTCCTGGCGGACATCGAGAACGAGCGTCTGAAGAAGGTCAGCTGGGTGGTGCCGCCGCCCGGCTTCAACGAGCACCCCGGCGGGCCCAGCGTCTGCATGGGCGAGAACTGGACGGTCGAGCACCTCAACGCCCTGATGCGGTCCAAGTACTGGAAGAACACCGCCGTCTTCCTGACGTACGACGATTTCGGCGGGTTCTACGACCACGTGGCTCCACCCCACTACGACCACATGGGACTCGGTCCGCGTGTGCCGATGTTGATCATCTCACCGTGGGCCAAGCAGGGTTACATCGACTCAACCGAGTACGAGTTCTCGTCGGTCCTGAAGTTCATCGAGACCGTCCACGGCCTCGACTGCATGACCCATCGCGATTGCGGCGCCGATGCCATGCTGAGCGCGTTCGACTTCAACCAGACAACGAAGCCGCGCGATCGCCGGCTGATCCTCGAGGAACGGGATTGCGTGGGGCTGCCTGCCGATGTCCGTGCGGAGTACGACGAGCACGGCGGCAGAGCCTTCGCCGCCCTCGGGGATTGAGTCGAGGCGTCCTCAGTCGGAGCAGTCGGGGGGGATGAATATCGTCTCGCCGGCGCGGAGGGAGGCGGGGTCCTCGATGTCGTTGGCCGCGGCGAGGCAGTCGTCGAGGGATGGGTCCCCGTAGAACTCCTGCGCGATCGTGGCGAGGTTGTCCCCCGGCTTGATGGTGTACTCCTCGGTCTCCGGCGTCTCGCGAGGCGACGACTCCGGGCTGGGGTCGGTCTGGTTCTGCTCCTCTAGGGTCTCGATCCGCTCTTGGGCGGCCTCGAGATCTGCCTGGAGCCGCACGATCCGGCCCTTCGAGGCGTCGTCCTCGCCCCCTCCGCCCCCGACGGCGCGTCCGAGGAGGAACGCCAGCAGCATGAAGATCCCGAGCACGACGACGCGGCCCCACAGGATCTTGGGCTTGTGCGGCTCGTCGTCGTAGTCCCACTCGTAACCGGCGGGCTCGTCGGCCATGCTCGGTCCTCACCTCGCTCGTCGACTGGACCTGGCTGGGGCTGCCTACAGGTTAGACGGTCCTGCCTCAGGCGTCCCGGAAGCGGTCGATCATGCCGGCGTCCAGCGCCCTCACGAACGCGCGCACCGCGCGTCCGGTCCGGCCCAGATCGTCGGGCTCCATGTTGGCGATCGTGTCGTCCGGGGAGTGGTAGCAGCAGGGCTGCGGTCCGCTCCACGTGAAACCTGCCGCGATCCCGGCGCGCTCGAACGGGCCGTTGTCGCTGCAGTCGCACAACGTCTCGTAATCCACGTTTATGCCGGCGTTGTCGATCTTCCGATAGAGGGTGCGTGCGAGAGCCTCGGGACCGATCCCTGCGGTCCCCACCACCAGGGGCCTGCCCGCGGCGACCATGTCGATCGAGACCATCCCAGCCAGACGTTCGCGTCCGCGCCCTCCGAGCCGGTTCACGAACACCTGGGAGCCGACGTGGTGCCGGCCGTCGGTGCCGTACTCCTCCGCCCCGAAGGCGACGAACCTCACGAAGCGCGCCTTCTCGTGGCCGGCAACCAGGCGTGCGATCTCGAGTAGGACCGCGACCCCCGACGCGTTGTCGTTCGCGCCCGGCGCGCCGGGCACCGTGTCCATGTGAGCACCCAGCACCACCGGGTAACGCAACGAACCCGGCCAGCTCGCGGTCACGTTCCTGGACGTACGTCCGTCGACCTCGAACGTCTTGACGCGCACGTCGTATCCCAAGGCTTCGAACCGGCGCGCGATGTAGCGCGCTCCTCGAAGCTCTCCTCGACGCCCGCGAACGCGCGTGCCGATGTCTCCGGCCAGCTTGCGGACGTGGTCCATAGCCCGCGCGGTCTGGAACTCGGCGAGGCGGCCTTCGGTGAGGGTGCCCCCGGCCGGAGCCTCGTACGCGGCAGGCCCTTCGGGCGTCTGCGGCGCGGGCGCTCAGGCACCGAGCGCCAGGGCGCCGACCAAACACACGACCGAGAGCGACCGTCTCATCCCGAATAGGGTAGCGGCCACATGGCCAACGCGGGCAAGAGCAAGGGACCGATCCCGACCGGATGGATGCAGCGGGGCGCGCGTCTCGCCGGTCAAACGGGCAAGTCCGCCGCCCGCTTCATGGGTACGCGCGCCAAGTCGTTCGTCGCTCCCGAGCGAGCTCAGGAGTTCCTCGACGGGTTCCACGAGACGACCGCGAAACAGGTCGTTCAGATGCTCGGCGAGATGAAAGGCGCTGCGATGAAGCTGGGTCAACTGGCTTCTTTCTACGAGTTCTCCACCGAGGGCGAGTACCTGTCGACCTACAGGGATGCTCTGACGATGCTGCAGAACTCCGCTCCGCCCATGGACCCGGCCGCGTCCCGAAGCGTGATCGAGGAGGAGTTCGACAAGCCCGTCTCCAAGGTATTCGACGCTTTCGAGGACGAACCCGTTGCCTCCGCCTCGATCGGGCAGGTCCACCGCGCGCGTCTGCCGTCGGGTGAGCCCGTCGCCGTGAAGGTGCAGTATCCGGGCGTCGACCTCGCCGTCCGCTCGGATCTCAAGAACGTGTCGGCGATGACCAAGCTGGCGGTCGCCGTCGCCCCGAACCTCGACCCTAAGGAGGTCGCGAACGAGGTCAAGGAGCGCGTCCTGGAAGAGCTCGACTACCGCCGCGAAGCCACGAACCAGGCGCGGTTCGCAGAGCTCTTCGCCGACCACCCGTTCGTCGTGGTCCCCCGCGTCTACCCGGACCACTGCCGCACGCGCGTGATCACGCAGGAGTTCGTCACCGGCAAGCCCTTCCTCAGCGCGTTCGAATGGGAGCAGTCTGACAAGGACCGGCTCGGAGAGATCCTGTTCCGCTTCTTCTACGGGAGCCTCAACCGGTTCCTGCTGTTCTCCGCCGACCCTCACCCCGGCAACTACCTGTTACTCGACGACGGGAGGGTCGCCTTCCTCGACTACGGACTCGTGCGCGCGGTCGACCCCGGCACGCTCACGCTGTTCCTCGAGCTCGCCGAGTCGCTCATCACCGACGAGCGACAGCGGGGCCGCGCCGCACTCGAAGGGCTCGGCATCCTGAGCAGCCGCACGCCCGCGGTCGACGCCGTCTGGGAGCACGTGCGGATGCTCAACTCCCCGATACTCGAGGACCGCACCTTCAGGGTCGATGCTCCGCTGGTCCAGAAGATGGCGGCGGCAAGCCTCGATCCGCGCTCGGACGCCTTCCAGACGCTCCGCAAGCTCGGTGTCCCCGGCGTGATCGTCACCCTCAACCGCATGGGCTTCGGGGTCGCGTCGATCCTGGGGCGCCTCGAGGCGAGCGCCAACTGGCAGGCGATCAGCTACGAGTTCTGGCGGGGGGACCCATCCGCGACGGAGCTGGGCAAGCTCGAAGCCGAATGGATGGCGGAAGTGCATCCCGACCACGTCCCACCGCTCGCCGTGTGACGGCGTTCGCGGCGGGCCATCGCCGACCGCGGCGCGCCCGAAGGGACATCGAGTCCGTGTTCCCGCCGGGCTAAGCCTTCAGCTCGATGTGGGCCATCACGCCGGGGTCGCCTTCGTAGTTGTGCACGAACACCCACGCGGTGCCCTTGGGCAGCACACCTACCTCGTCGGTCCCGGCCGCGTTGAACGCGAAGGTGTTCACGCACGCGGCGTCGTATAGGTACATGTCCACGTCGTAGGTGCCGGTCGCCGTGGCCGTGATCGCCGCCGCGCGCTTCTGGAAGGCCGCCGGGATCGCGAACACATGTCCATCGAGCCCCTGCGATCCCGGCTCCGCGCACCGTCTCTCGAACTCCTTCGCGGTGACCGCATTGACCGACCCCGTCGCACCGTAGAAGACGGGATGGGGTACGCCGAGGGACGCCTCCTCGCTCTTGTAGGTCTTCGGCTTCTTCTTCTTGCCGGCGGCCGCCGACTGTACGGGCAGCGCGGCCGCCACGGCGAGCACGAGGATCGTGGCCACGATCTTCTTCATGTCGTCTCCTAAGGGTCGTCGGGGTACAGAGGATGGGTTCCCCACCCGTAGGCCGGTTCCTGCTCACCCCGGCCCCTTTCACCTGGCGGCCCGGCGAGCCTTCGCTCCTCGCTCCCTCCGGTGAGCGCCGGAGCACTAGGCTCGCGGCCCACCCACGATCTACGGAGGTCACCGTGCCCCTGGTCGAGCTGCTGCCCGAGGTCACCAAGTTCATCGAAGGTCGTCCCCGGATGCTGATCGACGGCAAGCCGGTCGACGCCGCCTCGGGCGACACCTTCCAGGTCTACGACCCCTCGACGGGCAGAGTGGTGACCGAGGTGCCACGGGGGCGCGCCGAGGATGTGGATGCGGCCGTGACCGCCGCTCGCACGGCGTTCGACGACGGGCGCTGGTCCTCGGTGCGTCCCGGCAAACGGACCGAGGTTCTCTACAAGCTCGGCGAGCTGGTGAAGCGCAACATCAACGAGCTGGCGCAACTCGAGTCGGTCGACACCGGGAAGCCGATCAAGCAGGCGTCGGGCGAGATCTGGACCGTGTCCGACGTGTTCCGGTACTACTCGGGCTGGCCGACGAAGTTCTACGGCGAGACCAACCCCACCGGCGACGACCTCCTCGTCTATTCGTTGCGCGAGCCGATCGGCGTGTGCGGCGGGATCATCCCCTGGAACTTCCCGCTGATCATGGCGGCCTGGAAGCTGGCCCCCGCGCTGGCGTTCGGCAACACGTGCGTGTTGAAGCCGGCCGAGCAGACGCCGTTGACCGCCCTGCGCCTCGGCGAGCTCTGTCTCGAGGCGGGGGTGCCGGAAGGCGTGGTGAACGTGGTGACCGGGTTCGGGCCCGAGGCCGGCGCGGCCGTTGCCGAACATCCCGGCGTGGACAAGGTGGCCTTCACGGGCTCGACCGAGGTCGGCCGCAAGATCCTCCATGCCTCGGCCGGCAACCTGAAGCGCGTGACCCTCGAGCTCGGGGGCAAGTCTCCTAACATCGTGTTCGGCGACGCCAACCTGAGGCGGGCGTCGAAGGGCTCGATGCTCGGCGTCTTCGCCAATGCCGGCCAGGTCTGTACGGCCGGCACGCGCATCCTCGTGGAGCAGACGATCCACGACGAGTTCGTCACCGCCCTCGTCGACGCGACCGGCAAGATGAAGCTGGGCCCCGGTCTCGACGAGGAGAGCGCGATCGGCCCCCTCGTGTCGGCGGAGCAGCTCGAGCGGGTGACCGGATACATCGACATCGGCAGGTCCGAGGGCGCCGAGGTCGTGGCCGGCGGCGTTCGGTCGGCCGAGCTGGGCGAGGGTTACTTCGTCGAGCCCACGGTCTTCACGGGCGTGCGCAACGACATGCGGATCGCACAGGAGGAGATCTTCGGACCGGTCGCCGCGGTCATCGAGGTCGCCGGCGTGGACGAGGCGATCGCCGTGGCGAACGACACCATGTACGGTCTCGCCGCGGCGGTGTGGACCAACGACGTCTCGACGGCGCACCGGGTGGCACGGGGCATCAAAGCCGGGACCGTATGGGTCAACACCACCGGCCTGTACGATCCCGGGGTCTCGTTCGGCGGCTACAAGCAGTCCGGCTATGGCCGCGAGCTGGGCCTCCACTCGATGGAGTCCTACACCCAGACCAAGTCCGTGTGGGTGAACCTGAAGTAACCTCCGCCCCCGTCCCCTCCGTCGTTCTTGGCGCCGTCCGTGGTGCTGATGGGAACCATGGCTCACCTCGAGTCACCATTCCCATCGGCGCGCGCAACTTCAGTTCTCGCGGCGCGTGCTTTCACTTCCAGAGATCTACTTGGAGCTCTCTCCGGATCCGGGAGACAACCTCACCGGGCCTGTGGTGGACGTCTTCCCAGCTGAAGTGGAGAGAGCGCCACCCTCGACTCGTGTAGAAGTTCCAGCGATCGAGGTCGCCCAGCCACGATTTGCGACCTCCGTGGTAGCGATAGCTGCTCAGCTCGATCGCGAGACCTGCGTGCGGATAGAAGAAGTCGATCCGCCCGCGCTCCCCGGCGAGGTTCTTGAAGGGGTGCTGTCTATCCGGGACCGGCAACCGCGCGGCGCGCAGCAGCCGGCAGAAACGGACCTCGAGCCTGCTCTCTGCTGCCGGTTCGGCATCGGTCCTCAGCTCGAGCAGTTTCTTCAGCGTAGCGGCGCCTCTCGAGCCCGGGGCGGTCGCCAGATTCAGCCGCCACCGGAGGCATGCCGGAGTCGTCAGCCGCATCCGAAGAGCCGACTCCAACGCCTCCTCCACCGCGTCCTCGCCGGCCACATTGCCGAGGTCGAGGAGCGTTCGCGTGGGGTTCGTCGTGTCGATCCCATCCTCAGTCGTGACATCCCAACCGAGGAGATCTGCCGCTCGATGCACGATGACGCCGGGCGAAACGGGGCGCTTGTCGCGCCGGGAGATGATCTCGGGAAGCGAGGAAGGGATCCCGTCGAACCCCCAGACCGCTGCGGCCGCTCTATGGGAGGCGCATGCGTCCGGCTGGCCCCACAGGACGGCGGCCAGGACGGCCTGCTCCCACGAGTGCGGGACACGCGCGTCGAGATAGACGCGCGGATGAACCCGTTCCCACGAACCCGTCCGCACGAGCCGGGTTACGGTGGAGTCGGCGACTCCGAGCTTGCGCGCTTGAGCGCGGGTGATCAGGCCCTTCTGAGAGCGCTGGACCCGGGCGACCTCGCTGAGGAGATCCCGGCGAGGCATCGTCGAGGCTGTCACCATGGGCGCCACGATAGGGATGGCCTGAGACACATCTGGGGGTCAGGTCGTCGTGAAGCCTGTGAGGCCTTCGGGGGCTTGGGTCTCGACCTCTACGGACTCGACGACCGCGTGCGACGGGCCGCGGCGGCACCATTCGACCATCCTCTCGACCGGGTCGGGCGCGCCTTCTAGGATCACCTCGACGCGGCCGTCGGGGAGGTTGCGGGCCGAGCCCGACACTCCCTCACTCTCCGCGGCGCGCCGGCAGGAGTCGCGGAAGAACACGCCCTGCACGCGGCCCGCCACCAGAACGCGCCTCCGGGCCCGGTCGTCAGCCAGCGGGCCGCACCACGACGCGTTCGTGCTGGGGCTCGACCGCCACCACCGCGTCGGGGATCGCCGCGGCGAGCTCGTCGTCGACGAATATCCGCACGCCCCCGCGCTCGATCACCTCTTCACCGGGGAGCGGCCCTTCGGCGAGCTCCACCTGCACGTCGACCCCTCCGCCGAGCCCCTTGGCGGCGCGCAGCCGCACCCCGGCGTCGGGCCCCGATACGCCGGCCAGCTCCAGGGAGCGCCGGAGGACCTCGACGGCCTCGTCGGTGACCTCGATCGTCATGCGTGCCCCCGGGTCGTCGGTTTCAGACAGGCTTGAACTGCTCGAACGGGTTTCGGCACGCGTTGCAGTAGTACAGCGCGCGGCAGGGGGTCGGCCCGAATGGGTTCTCGTTCGCGGTGTCGCGGCTACCGCAGAACGGACAGACCGCGGCGGCCGGGAGACCTATGTGCTGGAGGAGCACCGGACCGTCGCCCTGGGGGGGAGCGATGCCGAACGCCTCGAGCTTGCGGCGCCCCTCGGGCGTGATGCGAGCGGTCGTCCAGCACGGGTCGAACGTGATGTCCACCCGGACGTCCTCGACCCCGTCCACGAGGAGCGCTGCGGCGGCTACGTCGGTCCGGATCACGTCGATCGCCGGGCACCCGGTGAAGGTCGGCAGCATCGTCACGTGCACCGCGGGCCCGTCGACCTCCACCGCGTGGACCATGCCCATGTCGACGACCGAGACCGCAGGGATCTCGGGATCGGGCACGGCGGCGAGCGCGTCCCAGACGCGGGCCTCCAGGGCTTCGTCCGGTCGCACGTCGGCGGTGGATCTCACCAGCGCGCTCCGGGATGGGCTTGGTACTGCACGGTCATCGTCTCCCACAGCGCGGCGAAGGCGGGGGAGTGCTGTCCGTGCCGGCCTCCGAGCCCGGCATCGCCGGCCGCCGCGCGCTCCTCCGGCAGGCCATCGGCCGCGATCAGGTCGCCCGACGACGACGCCACGAACTCGGTGCGCTCGTTCGGTGCCGGTCCCGCGGCGTTCGGCATGCCGAGCTCGTCGAGAGCCTTCTCGGTCCGGTCCTCGAAGCGGGCTCGCAGCTCGCCCGACGAGACCGCGAGCCAGCCGTGGGCGAGAGCCTCGTCCTCGAGCTCGACCGGCTCGAACAGGCCCGGTGCGTCATGCAGCACACGGGAGGTTGCGGCGATCAGCTTGGTACGGCCTTCGACCGGTCCTCCTGCGACGCGTCGCATCCACGTGTCTGCATGCAGCAGGTGGTAGCGCTCCTCGCGCCGCATCTTCTCGGCCAGCGCCGCGAGCGGCTCGTGCTTGCTGTCGGCGAGGACCTCCAGCCGCAGCGCATCGGCGTGGTCGTAGAGCCAGTGGCGCGCCAGCGTGAACGCCCAGTCGTCGTTCTCGCGCTCGCACAGGACGGCGTGCCGGTAGCCGTCGGCCGCGCGCCCGAGGGCCAGTCGGTCCGGATCGTCCCCGGTCAGCTCGGCGGCGAGACGGAACAGGGCCGCGGCGTGGCCTATCTCATCCTGGGCTATGGACGAGAAGGCCACGTCCTCCTCGATGTGAGGGGCGTGCCCGGTCCACTCGGAATGACGGTGGCCGAGGACGAGCTCGTCGTCCGCGAGCGCGACCACCAGTGCGACGAGGGAGTCGCTCACGATCGGAGCTCCGCGGCGCGGGCGCGGGCTCGAGCGCGCTTGGGCACCACGTCCCGGTACGCCTCGGCGAAGCGATAGCTCTTGTCGGCCGCGCTCTCGAGCAAGGTCTCGTCCGAGAACGCGTGCACGTCGCTCCGCCTGACGACCCATAGGTGCTGCCCCTCGTTGCGTCGCAGGAAGCATTCCTTGGCCATGAGCAGCGCCATGTCGGGATCGGGCGCGATCACGCTGCCGCAATGCTCGAACGGGTCCTTGTGGCCGGCGCGCCGGAAGACCTCGTAGACGTCCATCTTCCTCAGGCCGCGTGCGGGGCGGTCTCGGCGAGGGCGTCGCGCACCCAGCGGTGGCTCTCGTACATCGATCGGCGCAGTCCGAGCCGGCGCGCGGTCTCGGGTCCCTCGTTGCGCTTGATCGCCTCGAGGGGGCCCCAATCGATGTCCTCGTCGCGCACCAGCCAATGATCGCCCTCGTGGTAGGGGACGGGCTCGGGGAACCGGTACCCGAGCTCGAGCACCCGCGCGACGTAGCGGTCGAGGAACTCCTGGCGCAGGTTTTCGTTCGTCTCGGTCTTGACCTTCCATCGCAGCAATAGGTCCTTGCTGCGGTTCGTGCGCGGCCCGAAGAAGTGGACGATGGGTAGCCACCACCGGTCCAGGGCTTCTTGGAAGAGAGCGCGCTGCGCGTCCGTGCCCGAGGCGAGTTCGAGGGTGATGTCCTCGCCGTGACGAAGGTGCAGCTGCTCCTCGGAGCAGATGCGCTTCAGCACGCGTGTGTATGGAGCGTAGGAGGAGTCGAGAAGGGCCGCCTGCGTGACCAGAGCGGCACCGTCGATCAGCCACCCGATGATGGCGACGTCACCCCAGTGCCGCACCGGATAGTGGAAGACGTTGTGGAACTTCGAGCGGCCGTTGACGAGGTCCGCGTACATCGAGTCCCTGCTCTTGCCGAGGTCTTCCGCCACACGGTAGAGGAGCTGCGCGTGACCAACCTCGTCCTGGATCTTGGCGCACAGCGACATCTTGCGGCGGAGCGATGGCGCGCTCGGCAAACACTCCCGTTCCGGCAGCGCTCCCATGATCTCCGAGTTGGCGTGCATCTCGATGAACTTGAGCACGCCGGCTCGATAGTCGTCGGGCATCCAGTCCTGAGCCTCTACCTTCCCGCCACCGTCGATGTGCTCGACGAAACGCGCCATCTTCTGCTCGTAGGTCATCCTCGGTCCTCCAATCCGCGGATCAACAGGTCCGCGAGCTCGTGTGCGATCTCTGCCGGCCCCAGCTCGCCCTCGGGGCGATACCACGTATAGGTCCAGTTCCCCGCGGACAGCACCAGGCGCGCCGCAAACCTGACGTCGAGGTCACCTCGGAGCTCTCCCGTCGCGATGCCGTCCCGCACGATCCGTCTCACCATGTCCTCGTAGGCGTCGCGCTTGTCCTGGATGAGAGCGCGCAGGTCGGCGTTGAGGTAGCGCCATTCGTTGAGGAACACCGTTGCCGAGTCGAGGTGCTCGATCGCGGTCTCGATGTGGCCCACGAGCAATCCCCTCAGCCGTTCGACCGCGGAGCCGGAGAGAGAGGTCGCGGCGCGCCCGCGCGCCAGGAAGCGCTCCGCGCCCTCGTCGGCGACGTCGAAGAGCAGGTCCTCCTTGGAGCCGATGTGGGCGTAGAGCGACCCGCGCTGGAGCCCGAGCGCGTCGGCGAGGTCCTGCATCGAGGTCCCGTGGTAGCCGCGCTCCGAGAACAACCGGGCTGCCGCCCGGATCATCTCGGCGCGCCGCGGGGTGACGGTCCGCGCTGCGGTCGCTGTCTGTGCGGTCACCGGTGCGGGCCCTCCGATCTCTTTACCCTGGGTTCGCCGGGTGCCCCGAGGGCTCCCGAACGAACGGTCGTTCGGTAAGTGTAGCGGGTCTATCCTCGGGAGCGCCATGGCCCGTACCCGCACCCGTCCTCCCGCCGGCCTCGACCGCCGCGCCCCCGCCTCCGAGCGGATCGGGCGGATCATGAGGCGCCTCAAGAAGGCCTATGCCGATGCCCGCGTCGGGTTGCGCTTCACGACCCCTCTGGAGTGCCTCGTCGCCACGATCCTGTCGGCGCAGTCGACCGACGCGCGGGTGAACCTCGTCACCCAGACCCTGTTCCAGAAGTACCGCACCCCGGAGGACTACCTGAAGGTGCCCGAGGAGGAGCTCCAGCGCGACATCCAGTCCACTGGCTTCTTCCGGCAGAAGACGCGCGCGATCCGAGGGTCGTGCCGGATGCTGATCGAGCGCTTCGACGGCCAGGTCCCTCGCTCGATGAAGGAGCTGATCGAGCTGCCGGGCGTCGCGCGCAAGACCGCGAACATCGTGCTCGGCAACTCTTATCCCGAGATCGCGCACAAGGACCCGGGGACAGGCATCGCCGTGGATACGCACGTGGGCCGGGTCGCGGTGCGTTTGGGCTTGACGACGCGCGGCTCCAAGGAGGCCGAGAAGATAGAGCGCGACCTGATGGCGCTGGTGCCGGCGCGCGACTGGTACCAGACGAGCTATCTGTTCATCGAGCACGGCCGCCGGGTGTGCGACGCCAAGCGGCCCCGCTGCGGCGAGTGCTCGGTGGAGCTGCTGTGCCCCTCGAGCCAGGATGCGGGCCTTCCGGACCTGTACCGGACCACCCGCTGACGCCCGAAGTTGGCGGCCCCGCCGACTACCATGGATCCATGGCCAAGAAGGTGATCCTCGCGGCGCCGCGCGGCTACTGCGCCGGTGTGGACCGCGCCGTACAGATGGTCGAGCGGGCGCTCGAGACGTGCGGCGCGCCGGTGTACGTGCGCAAGGAGATCGTCCACAACCGGCACGTGGTCGGGGACCTCGAGGCGCGCGGAGCCGTGTTCGTCGACTCCGAGGACGACATCCCCGAAGGCGCCGTGTGCGTGTTCTCGGCGCACGGTGTGTCACCGGAGGTCCGTCGCAACGCCGCCACCCGCGATCTGCAGGTGATCGACGCGACCTGCCCTCTGGTCACCAAGGTGCACGTGGAGGCCAAGCGCTTCGCCCGCGGCGGTCGCAAGATCGTCCTGGTGGGCCACCACGGACACGAAGAGATCGAGGGCACCGCGGGAGAGGCGCCCGACCGCACGGTGGTCATCGAGAACGTCGACCAGCTGGACGACCTCGGTCTGGATGCCGCGGACCCGGTCGCCTACCTGACCCAGACCACGCTCTCGGTCGACGACACGCTCGAGGTCGTGCAAGCCCTGCGCGAGCGCTTCTCGGACATCGAGGGACCCCGCTCGGACGACATCTGCTACGCCACCCAGAACCGCCAGGTCGCGGTCAAGGCGATCGCGCCCCTGTCCGACGTCGTGTTGGTGGTCGGCGCGCTCAACTCGAGCAACTCCAACCGCATGGTTGAGGTCGCCCGCGCCGCCGGGACCCCCGCGTACCTCGTGCCCGACGAGGCCTATCTCGATCCGTCATGGTTGTCTGGCGCGGAGGTCGTGGGGGTCAGCTCGGGGGCCAGCGCGCCCGAGGTCCTGGTGGACCGCCTCGTGCGCAAGCTGGCCGAGCTCGGTTTCACCGACGTCGAGAGCCACGAGGTGACCACCGAAGACGTCACGTTCTCGCTCCCGCCGTGGCTGCGGGCGCAGACCACCGCGCCGACCTAGACGCTTAGCGCGCGAGTTCTTCGAGCGCCCGCTTGACGCTCGCCAGCGCCGTCTCGGGCGCGACGCCGAGCTGACGCGCCTGGAGCGCGAAGCTCCGGGCCGCCTCGCCGAGCCGGGCGGCGTCCTCCTGCCCGTTCGGAGCGAAGCTGCGTCCGTCGACGAACGTTCCGTGGCGGCCGCGGGTGACGATGGCGCCGCCGGACTCGAGCTCGCGGTAGGCGCGCGCCACGGTGCCTCCCGCGAGGCCGAGGTCGGCCGCAAGCTGACGGATGGCGGGCAGGCGGGCGCCGTGGAGGAGGACCCCGGTGCCGATCATCGTCGCGATCTGGGCGCGGATCTGCTCGTACGGCGGGATCGGCGAGCTAGGGTCGACGCGCAGGATCATGCGCCCACCTCGTGCGCGGCCGCGGCGCGCCGGACGCGCCACGGCGTGTCGGGTCCCAGGTGGAGCCAGAAGGCTACGCCGGTCAGGCTGGCGGCGAGCCCGACGAAGGGCAGCGTCCACCGAGCGAGCTGGACGTCGCTCGCGACCCCGGCGGCGAACGCGACCGTGCCCAGCAGCAACAAGCTCACGGCGATGCCGGCGCCCGCCGCCGCGTGGAGGGACGCCGAGCGTATGGCGTCGTCGGCCCGAACCAGCTCGGACGAGACGGCGGGTTGTGGCCGCGCAACGACGCGCTTCAGGAGGAGCTCGATCACCGGGGGTAGCGCTACCGCGCCCACAGCCGCCGCGAGGGCGGTGACGCGCGGGGGCCCCAGGTCGCTCGCACGGGCCGGGCCCCACAGCAGCAGCGAGCCGAGCGCGACGCCACCCACCGCGGCGGCGCGCAGGATGACCGTGACGTAAGCGGGGACGTAGTCGCTCAAGACGCGGGGAGAGAGCGACGCGGCCATGCCCCCCTCGGCGCGCAGCCGGTCCTGGGTGAGCTCCGCGATCAGGGCGCCGATCAGGTAGCCGGCGATCATCTCGAGCCCGGGGATCTCGGTGCCGAAGGGCACCACCAGGCCGACGAGCGCTCCGGTGAGCCGAAAGCGGCGGCTCCGCGTGAGATAGCCGACGACCAGCGGGCGCGTCGTCTCGCTGAGCGCGAGGCCGTGCGCCCCGGCCCACTCGTCGGCCTCGTCCCGGCGCGCCATGCGCGCTATGCCCACGCCGAGGGCGACGAACAGAGCGACCGGCACGAAGATGAGAACGATCTCGACATGTCCGAGCCCGGCAACGACCAGAGCGATCGGCACGAGGATGAGAACGATCTCGACGGGTCCGAGCCCGAACAGCATGATGTGCTCCTCTCGACTGATTGTATCGAGGTATTGATACATCGCCGGGGCCCGATGTGTCAAGTGCTTGATACAATCCGCCTCGACCGATACTTGAGCCCCACCGACCGCTCACCGCCGCCCAACGGGGCCGCGGTCGGCCCGAGGAGAGGAGCCGAGCATGACCCCAGACG
>JBHENN010000110.1:0-7677 GCA_046262015.1 Actinomycetota bacterium
CCCTCACCCCGCTCGCGGTCGAGGGCGGCGGCGAGCCACAGCATCCCGCCGACAACGAGCACGACGGCCGCCAGACCGTGTCTCCGTCCGGCGCGCCGGGCACGCAGCGCACGTCCCTTCTCGTCCGGCTCGGCCATCAGAGCGCCCGCCAGCGCGCCCGCCGAGCCTCGGCGAGCGCCTCGCCGGAGGGCCCGCAGCCCAGACCGTCGAGCTCCTGGGCAACGAGCGCACGGAGGCTCGGCGCGCTCAGCGGCTCGGGTGCGAGGCGGTCGGCGATCCCGAGCTCGAGCAGGGCTCTGGCGCCGAGCTGCAGGACGCGGGCCGCGTCCGGCGCCCGCTCGGGGTCGCGCCACAGGATCGCCGCGGCGGCCTCGGGACGTATGACCGAGAAGATCGAGCCCTCGTAGGCGACGAGCCGGTCTGCGGTGGCGAGAGCCAGCGCCCCGCCGCTCCCCCCTTCGCCGGTGACGACGGCCACGACGGGGACCGGGAGAGCGAGGAACGCGTCGAAGGTGCGCGCGATCTCCCACGCGATGCCCCCGGCTTCGGATGCCGCGGAGGGATCGGCGCCGGGTGTGTCTACCAGGGTGACCACCGGCAGCCGGAGGCGCGCCGCGACCTCGAGACAGCGACGCGCCTTGCGGAAGGCGCCGGGGCCGGGAGCGTGAGCTCGATCGAGCGCCAGCGCGGCCGCACGTCGTCCCGCGATACGGACCACGGCGGCGACGAGCGCGGGATCGTCCCCACCGCCCCGGTCTCCTCGTAGCTCGATGGCATCGTCGGCCATCTCCCGCAGCAATGCCGGAGCGCGCGGGCGCTGCTCGGAACGAGCGCGCGTCACTACCTCCCAACCGTCGCGCGGTGCGTCCGATGTGCGACCGATGTCGTCCGTCTCGATGGGGACCGGTTCGGGCCGGCTGTCGCTCACGATACCGAGGACGCGCGCGACGTAGGCGGCGATCTCCGAGTGGGGGAGGAGCGCATCCACCGCGCCGCGCGCGAACGCGGCCGCGGCGGTATGGGATCCCTCCGGCAACGCCCGTCCGGTGGCTGCCTCGACCACCCGCGGCCCGGCGAACCCGAGCGTTGATCCTTCCTGAGCGATCGTGACGTCGGCCAGAGCGCCAAGGCTCGCCAGCACGCCGCCGGTCGTGGGATCCGCGAGGACCGCGATGAACGGCTGGTGCGCGTCCGCGAGCACGCGGCGCGCGGCTACCATCTTCGGCATCTGGATCAGAGCTCGCATCCCTTCTTGCATCCGCGCTCCGCCGGTCGTCGTCCGCAGCACGAACGGCAGGGATCGCTCGGCTGCGTCCATCAGAGCGCGGGCCAGACGCTCGCCGGCGACCTCGCCGAGGCTGCCCCCGAGGAAACCGAAGTCGAACCCGGCCGCGACCACCGGATGTCCCCGGATCGTCGCCGTGCCGGCGACCACGGACTCGTCCGCTCCACGGGACCGCGCGCGTTCCAACAGCGCCCGGTATCCGGGGAAGTGGAGAGGGTCCGACGACTCGAGATCGTCGTACACGCGCGCGAAGGTCCCCGGGTCCACGACCTCTTCGAGGCCGTTCATCGGTAGCTCACCACGGCACGTTAACCGGCTGATCTCCCTGGTCGACCTGCTAATCTCGCCCGCGTCCAAGCTAGCAAGAACCCCCCGATGAGCACGTAGGAGTGGTCGCAGCGTGTCCCAACGACGCCCCCGCATCCTCGTGGCCAAGATCGGTCTCGACGGTCACGATCGCGGTATCAAGGTGGTGGCTCGTACCCTGCGCGATGCGGGCATGGAGGTGATCTACACCGGCCTCCATCAGATGCCCGACCAGATCGTGGCCGCCGCGCTGCAGGAGGATGTGGATGCCGTGGGCCTGTCCTGTCTCTCCGGCGCGCACATGACGTTGTTCCCGAAGGTGGTCGAGCTCCTGCGCGCCGATGGGGCCGGCGACGTCGTCGTCTTCGGTGGAGGGATCATCCCCGAGGCCGACATCACGAAGCTGAAGGAAGCCGGCATAGCCGAGATCTTCACGCCGGGTGCAACGACCACCTCGATCGTCGACTGGGTCAACGAGCACGTGGCCCACGCCTAGTGGATCTTTTCGAGTACCAGGGCAAGGAGCTACTCAGGAAGTACGAGGTGCCGGTGCCGGAAGGCCGCGTCGCGCGGACCCCGGAGGAAGCGGGCGCGGCGGCGGCCGGCCTCGGCGGCAAGGTCGTCGTCAAGGCCCAGGTCCAGGTCGGCGGACGAGGCAAGGCGGGCGGTATCAAGGTCGCCGGATCCGCCGAGGAGGCGCACGAGCACGCGGCGGCGATCCTGGGCATGGACATCAAGGGTCACATCGTGAGGCGCGTGTTGATCGAGCGTCCGGCCGACATCACGGCTGAGTACTACTGCTCGTTCCTTCTCGATCGCTCGGCGCGCCGGTTCATGGGGATGATGAGCGCCAAGGGTGGGATGGACATCGAGGAGGTCGCGCGCACCGACCCCGAAGCTCTCGTCAAGGTGGGCATCGACCCGCTCTTGGGCATGTCGGACTTCCACGCACGCGCCATGGTGTTCGGGGCGAAGCTGGATGAGGCAGCCCGACTGCCGGCGATCGCGCTCCTACCGAAGCTCTACGACGCGTTCGTCGACCTCGATGCGTCGCTGGTGGAGGTGAACCCACTGGTGCTGACCGGAGACGGCCGCGTGGTGGCTCTCGACGCCAAGGTCTCGGTCGACGACTCGGCCGCCTTCCGGCACCCGAACTTCGACGAGCTGAGATCGCACCACGAGATCCCCGAGCAAGAGCGCCTGGCGAAGGAGAAGGGGTTGAACTTCATCAAGCTCGAGGGCGACGTCGGGATAATCGGTAACGGTGCCGGGCTGGTCATGTCGACGCTGGACGTGGTGAAAGCCGCGGGTGGGGATCCGGCCAACTTCCTCGACGTGGGCGGAGGCGCCGGCGCGGAGCTGCTATCCAGCGCGCTCGAGGTCATCACATCCAACCCGGAGGTGAAGAGCGTATTGGTCAACATCTTCGGCGGCATCACGCGCTGCGACCTCGTCGCGGAAGGCATCATCGACGCTCTCGGTCGTCTCGACGTGAAGGTGCCGCTCGTCGTTCGTCTCGACGGGACCAACGCGGAGAAGGGCCGGGCGATGCTCGCCGAGGCGCCTCATCCCAAGCTCCTTGCCGCCGACACGATGCTGGGAGCTGCGCGTAGAGCGGTCGAGCTCGCCCACGGAGCAGCGATCTGATGGCCATCCTGATCGGCGATCAGACGAGGCTCGTGGTCCAGGGGCTGACCGGCCGAGAGGGCTCGTTCCATGCGGGCCGGAACAAGGAGTACGGGACCGATCTCGTCGCGGGCGTCACCCCCGGCAAGGGCGGCACCGACGTCGACCGCGTTCCCGTTTTCGACACGGTCGCCGAGGCGGTGCGTGCCACCGGCGCGAACACGTCGATGGTCTTCGTCCCCGCGAGGTTCGCGGCCGACGCGGTGCTCGAGTCCTACGACGCGGGCATCGAGGTCATCGTCGCGATCACCGAGAACATCCCGGCGATGGACATGGCGCGCACGGTCGGGTATCTCCGGCGCGGCGGGGGGTCCACGCTGGTCGGGCCGAACTGTCCCGGGCTCATCTCTCCAGGCAAGGCCAACGTCGGCATCATCCCCGGAGAGATATGCAGCACGGGGCCGGTGGGTCTCGTGTCTCGCTCGGGGACGCTCACCTACCAGATCATCCACGAGCTCACCCAGCGCGGCATCGGTCAGTCGACCTGCGTGGGGATCGGGGGAGATCCGATCCCCGGCTCGGATTTCATCGACATCCTCGAGCTGTTCAACGCGGACGACGAGACCGAGCTCGTGGTGTTCGTCGGCGAGATCGGGGGCGACGCGGAAGAGCGCGCCGCGACATGGGTCGAGGCGAACATGTCCAAGCCGGTCGTCGCCTACATCGCCGGGCTCACCGCGCCTCCGGGCAAGCGCATGGGCCACGCCGGAGCGATCGTCTCGGGCTCCGCGGGCACCGCTCAGGCCAAGATCGACGCGCTCGAGGCGGTGGGCATAAAGGTTGGTAAGAACCCGACGGAGGTGGCCGAGCTGGTCGCGGAGATCAGGCTCCGCGGTCGGGGCGCCGGCGCGCCGGTCTGAGCTCGGTGTCCGGACGGATCGTGGTCCTGGTCTCCGGGTCGGGCACCAACATGGTTGCGCTCGATGATGCCTGCCGGCGCGGTGAGGTTCCCGGCGAGGTCGTCGCGGTCGTGGCCGACCGAGACTGTCTCGGCCTGACGGAAGCCGGGCGCCGCGGCATCCCCGCAGTGCTCGTCGACTTCAAGGCGTTCCCCGACCGCGAGGCATGGAGCGAGGCGCTGCGCGACCGGGTCCTTGCCCATCGGCCCGACCTCGTCGTCTCCGCGGGTTTCATGCGCATAACGTCACCTGTGTTCGTCGATGCGTTCGAGGGCCGCCAGATAAACCTTCACCCGTCGCTGCTACCGGCGTTCCCCGGCGCGCACGGGGTGCGCGACGCCCTGGCCGCCGGAGCGAGAGTTACCGGTTCGACCGTTCATTTCGTCGACCGCGAGGTCGATCACGGACCCACGATCCTCCAGAGGGAGGTCGCGATCGTGCCCGATGACACCGAAGAGACGTTGCACCGGCGCATCAAAGAGATCGAGCACCAGATGCTGCCCGAGGCCTGCCGCCTGTTGCTCGAGGGCAAGGTGTGGCTCGACGGCGACCGCGTCGTCTTCGCATGACGGCGCTGGATAGGATCCCGCGCGTGACGATCCACAGAGCACTGATCAGCGTGTCGGACAAAGAGGGCGTGATCGAGCTCGCTCGTGGTCTGACGGACGCAGGCGTCGAGATCATCTCCTCCGGCGGCACCGCTACGGCGCTGGAGAGCGAGGGCATCCCGGTCCTGCGGGTCGCCGAGGTGACCGCTGCGCCGGAGATCCTCGGCGGGCGCGTGAAGACGCTTCACCCGAAGATCCACGGCGGCATCCTGGCCGATCGCAGGAAGACCGAGCACATGGAGCAGCTCGGCGAGCACGGGATCGAGCCGATCGATCTCGTGGTGTGCAACCTCTATCCGTTCGAGTCCACGATCGCCCGGGAGGATGTGACCGACGACGACGCGATCGAACAGATCGACATCGGGGGACCGGCGATGGTTCGTGCTGCGGCGAAGAACTTCCACTCGGTCGCGGTGGTCGTCGCTCCTGGGCGGTACGCCGCCGTGCTCGACGAGATCGTCGCGACCGGGGAGGTGTCCTTGGATACCCGCCGGTCCCTGGCGGTGGACGCCTTCCGCCACACCGCGTCGTACGACGCGGCCATAACCCGCTACCTGGGGGGTGACGAGTCGTTCCCCGAGAGCCTCCTTTTTTGGTACGAAAAGGTGGCGGACCTGCGCTACGGGGAGAACCCCCATCAGGCGGCCGCGTTCTACAAGGATCCCGGTCCCGCAGCGGGTCTCGCCGGTGCGGAGCAGCTCCACGGCAAGGAGCTGTCGTACAACAACCTGCTCGACACGGACGCGGCGTGGGCGCTGGCGAACGACCTGGAGGTGCCCGGCGCGGCGATCATCAAGCACTCCAACCCATGTGGCGTCGCGGTGGCAGCATCGATGGTCGACGCCTACACCAGGGCGCTGGAGTGCGATCCGGTCTCGGCCTTCGGGGGCATCGTCGCCTTGAACGGGCCCTGCGATCGGGACACGGCCGCGCGGATCGCCACGGTCTTTACCGAGGTGATCATCGCTCCCGGATACGACGCCGAGGCGCTCGATCTCCTCACGCAGAAGAAGAACCTGCGCATCCTGCGAACGTCGGATCGTCCAACTCCGCGCGTCGCGGCTCGGACCGTCGCCGGCGGGCTCCTCCTGCAGAGCGCCGATCCGCCCGATCGCGCCGACGACGTCAAGGTCGTGACCCGGTCGGAGCCCACGGAGCAACAGATGAGAGATCTGCGCTTCGCGTGGGTCGTCGCCAAGCACGTCAGGTCGAATGCGATCGTCCTGGCGAAGGACGGTGTCGCGGTGGGGGTCGGCGCGGGCCAGATGAACCGGCTCGAGTCGACCGAGCTCGCGGCGCGCCGGGCGGGCGAGCGCGCGCTCGGATCGGTGTGCGCGTCGGACGCGTTCTTTCCGTTCCGGGACGGGCTCGACGCCGCGGTTGCCGCCGGGGCGGTCGCTGTGATCCAGCCCGGCGGGTCGGTCCGGGACGACGAAGTCATCGCCGCCGCCGACGAGCACGGCATCCCGATGGTCTTCACCGGCCGCCGGCACTTCCGCCACTAGGGGACGGTCGCCGGCTCCTCCTCGACGAGCGCCGGGTCGGCGTGCAGCCGCTCGTCGCGCTCGGTGTCGCGCATCCCCGGCAGCAGCAGGAATACCGTGAAGCTCAGCCCTCCCAGCAGCCCCGCCGCGACCAGGGTCCGCTGCGCGCCGAGAAGGGCGGCCGCCGGCGCGGTGAGGGCGAACGACAGCGGGACGAGGCTGGTCGAG
The DNA here is from genome assembly GCA_046262015.1 of Actinomycetota bacterium. Classification (GTDB taxonomy): domain Bacteria; phylum Actinomycetota; class CADDZG01; order CADDZG01; family WHSQ01; genus JBHENN01. The sequence continues at coordinate 6,497 of JBHENN010000110.1, forward strand.
ACCAGCCAGTCGAAGCTCGATACGCGCCCGAGCAGCTCGCTCGGGACGAGCTTCTGCAGCAGGGTCCCCCACACGACCATCCCCAGCGTGAACAGGCCACCGATGGCGATGCCGACCGCGATCGCTTGCCACGTCGCGGTGACGAAGGCATAGAGGGCGATGAGCATCGTGCCGCCGCCCCATGCGAGATACATGAAGACCATGTGGTTCCGGGGAAGCCCCCGCTGGCCCATCGCCAGCGAGACGGCGATCGAGCCCAGGCCGCCGCCCGCCAGGATCAGCCCGAAGTCGGTCGCGTCTCCTCCCAGCTCGTCCTTGACGACCACGGGCACGAGCACCTCGAGAGGACCATAGAAGCACAGCAGCCCTCCGGCTGCGGCGGCGAGCGTCCCCCAGAGCCACACATGCGCCCGGACGAAGCGCCATCCCTCTCGGACGTCCCGCAGCACGGTCGCGTGGGGCCCATCCGCTGCGGACCGTGGGCCGGGACGGGCCCGGATGGCCGCGATCGCGACCGCCGAGACGGCGAACGTCAGGCCGTCGACGAGGAACGCCGAGCCGGTCCCGCCGATGGCCACGACGGCACCCCCGAGAGCCGGTCCCATCAGTCTGCTCATCGGGCGGACGAACTGGTCGAGGGCATTCGCCTCGACGAGCAGGTCCTTGGGCACTATGTCGGGGACGATCGCCTGGAACGCTGGCATGAAGAAGGCGTTGCCCGCGCCGTAGACCACGACGAGCGGCAAGAGGTTCCACAGCTCCAGGCCGCCGGTCACCGCGAGCAGCCCGATGCCTGCGAGGGCGACGGCGCGCACGACGTCGGCTCCGATCAAGACGCGCCGGCGGTCGATCCGGTCGGTGAGGACCCCCGCCACGAGGAACAGGAACACCTGGGGAAGGCTCCACACAGCGCCTACCAGGGCGAGAGCGCCGGGACCATCGGCGATCGCGAACACCTGGAACGGCAGGGCGACGAAGTAGATCCCGTCGCCGAGGAGCGAGATCGTCATGCCGCTCCACAACAACGCGAAGTCGCGTCGGCGCAGGGGCCGGAGGATCCCGACCCGGTCCCTCAGTCGGACGGGAGGTGGGACGAGGAGGTCGGGCCCCAGCGGCGTCGCGTCCCCCGCGACCGGGCGCTCCGCAGCCCCGGTCTCATCGCGGGGCTCGCCCGGCGCGCC
>JBHENN010000111.1:0-13175 GCA_046262015.1 Actinomycetota bacterium
CCCTATGGGCGCGCCATCCCCATTCGGCGACGGTGAGCTTCGGTGAGCTGATGCTGTGGTCGTGGCTCCGCCGACGGCGCGCCGAACGCAAGCTCGCCGAGGCCGCCCGGCTTCTGGGGTTAGATCGCGGGGAGCCGGTGCACGTTGCCCGCCTCCCGGCCGACCAGCAGCTCGAGATCCTGGAGGAGCTGAACGCGGCTCTGGAATCCAAGGATCCCTATACGCACGGTCACTCCCGCCGGGTGGCGCGCCACGTCTACCGCACGGCGCTCACGATGGGCCTCGCCGTACACGCCATCGAGGATCTGCGGCGGGCGGCTGCCCTGCACGACGTCGGCAAGGTCCGCATCCCCGAGAGCATCATCCGCAAGCCCGGACCTCTGACCCGCGAGGAACGAGGGCTTGTCGAGCAGCACCCGGCCCTCGGCGCGTGGATGGTCTCGCGCGCCGGGAGTCAGGACGTCGTCGATGCCGTGCGCCATCATCACGAGCGCTGGGACGGTCGGGGTTATCCGGACCGTCTCGAGGGGACCGACATCCCCCTGTTCGCGCGCATCATCGCGGTCGCAGACGCCTTCGATGCCATGACCTCCACCAGGCCCTATCGCGCCAGCCTCGGACGCGACTCGGGCGTCGAGATCCTGAAACGCGAGTCGGGCGTCCAGTTCGATCCGCTCGTGGTCGAGGCGTTCCTGAGCACCCTGTCGCGTCACTCGCTACTGCCGCTCGCCGGTGTCCTTGTCGCGTTCCGCTGGCCGCGCAAGGCCGCTCGCGAGGCCGTCGTAGCGATGAAGAAGATCAGCGTGTCGAGCCTGGCTCCCGCCGCCGGAGCGGCCGGGGCGGCGGTCCTTATCGGCACGTCCGTGCTCGCCCCGTCGCAGGCTCCGGCTACGCCGCCGCCACAAGCCGAGACGACCTCGTCCGGGTCCCCGAGCGAGGTCTCCTCCACGACCCCGACCGACGGCGGAAGTCGTGCGGAGGCGGAGGGGAACGACCCGGCGGCGCTCGGCGCGCGTTCGTCGCGCCTTGCCGGGGCGGGGGCCGGCGCGACGACCACGGGTCTGTTGCGCGCGCACGCAGGGCCCGCCGCCGGAGGGCCACCGACCGGGCCACCACCACCCGGTAATACCCTCCCGCCGGCACGCGACCCGGGTGGAGGGGGCGACCGGCCGACCGGCCCCGCGAACGACCCACCCCCCGGCGACCCCGGGCCCGCTCCGGACCCCGGCCCCCAGGATCCGCCGGCGCCGGACCCGGAGCCGCAGAGACCTCCCGAGCCCGAGCCCCAGCCCGAGCCGGAGCCGAAGCCGAAGGAACCCCCCCAGCGCGAACCCAGGCCGCGACCGAGCGGCGATCCCCAGCCCGAGCACGGCAAGGACTGCGACCGGAACGGCAGCGGCAAGGGCAACGGCTCCGACCAGCACTGCGGCGGCTAGCTCTCTCCTCCCGTTCACCGTCTCTCGTTCGCGACCACCGGCCGACGTGCCGTCGTGGAGCAGAACGGGCCCGTTAGGTTGAGATCGTCATGGCGCTCATAGTCCAGAAGTTCGGAGGCACCTCGGTGGCCGACGCCGCCCGGATCAAGCGAGTCGCCCGCCGGGTGGTGGACGCTGCGGGTGCGGGGCAGCGCATCTGCGTGGTCGTCTCGGCCATGGGGAGCACCACCGACGATCTCGTCCGCCTCGCCGACGAGATCTCACCGCTTCCCCACGGGCGGGAGCTCGACATGCTGCTCACGGCCGGAGAGCGGATCTCGATGGCGCTGCTCTCCATGGCGATCATCGATCTCGGTGGGGACGCCATCTCGTTCACCGGCTCGCAAGCCGGGATAGTCACCGACAGCTCGCACGGCCACGCGCACATCGTGGACATCCGGGCGCGCCGGGTGCTAGAGGCCCTCGACGCCGGGAAGATCGCGATCGTCGCGGGGTTCCAGGGCGTCTCGAGGGAGCTCGACGTGACGACGCTCGGCCGCGGGGGTTCGGACACAACCGCGGTCGCGCTGGCGGCCGCCCTCGGCGCCGACGCGTGCGAGATCTACACCGACGTCGCCGGGGTATTCACCGCGGACCCACACATCGTGCCCGATGCCCGCAAGCTCCACGTGGTCTCCTACGAAGAGATGCTCGAGCTGTCTGCGAGCGGAGCGAAGGTCCTCATGCTGCGCTCGGTCGAATACGCTCGTAACCACGGGGTCCTCATCCACGTGCGGTCGTCCTTCGCGGACGAAGAAGGGACCTGGATCCGGGAGGAGGACGAGCGGATGGAGCGAGCGATCATCTCGGGGATCGCGCACGACGTCTCCGAAGCCAAGGTCTCGATCCTCGGGGTCCCCGACAAGCCCGGGGTCGCCGCCCGGGTCTTCCGTCCGCTCGCGGACGACGGCGTCAACATCGACATGATCGTGCAGAACGCGTCGGGCGCAGGCCGCACCGACATCTTCTTCACCCTCCCCAAGGACGACCTGGCGCGGGCTCGCCCCCTGCTGGAGCGGATCAAGGAGGAGGTAGGGGCGGTGGGCGTCGAGACCGACCCCGACATCGCGAAGGTCTCGCTGGTCGGTGCGGGGATGAAGACCCACCCCGGCGTGGTTGCGGACATGTTCGACGCCCTCGCCGGTGAGGACATCAACATCGAGACCATCTCGACGTCTCCGATCCGCGTTTCATGCGTCATCGGCGCGGCCCATGTGGAGCGGGCGGTCAGGGCGATCCACGACCGGTTCCGTCTCTCGGAAGAGGTCGTGTTGCGCGAGATCCACCCGGAGGGTGCGACCGAACAGATGGCGACGCTGCGCCCCGACCCCGTGGGCGACGGCGACGGTCCGTCTCCTGAGGGATCCGCGCTGTGAAGGTGGTCGTCGTGGGGGCAACCGGTGCAGTTGGTCTTGAGATGATGGGGCTGTTGGCAGAGCGCGCGTTCCCGGCCGACGAGGTGGTCGCGGTCGCGACGGCGCGGTCCGCGGGGCGCCGCATCGCATTCGGAGACCGCGACGTCGAGGTCGTCGCCCTGGCGGAGGAGGTCTTCGACGGTGCGGATGTTGCGATCTTCGACGTGCCCGACGAGGTCTCGACGGAATGGGCGCCGCGCGCCGCGGCGCGCGGCGCGATCGTCGTCGACAACTCGGCCGCGTGGCGGATGGACCCCGAGGTCCCGCTGGTCGTGCCCGAGGTGAACCCACACGCGGTGACCGAACGCCCGCGGGGAATCATCGCCAGCGCCAACTGCACGACGCTCGCAATCGTCGTCCCTCTGGGGGCGCTGCACGAGCGGGCCGGCTTGCAGCGCCTGGTTCTGGCGTCCTACCAGGCGACCTCGGGGTCCGGCCGTGCCGGAGCCGAGGAGCTGTGGGCTCAGACGCTCCAGGCCGCGGGGTCCCCCGAGGCGGTCGCCCGCGGTCTGGGGCGCGACGTCCTTGAGGCGGGCCCCACGTTCGGTCATCCCATCGCTCTGAACGTGATCCCGCAGTGTGGCTCGGTGAAGGACCAGGGTTACACGAGCGAAGAGCTCAAGCTGTGCTACGAGACGCGCAAGATCATCGGCCTCCCCGAGCTGGCCGTCACGGCGACCTGCGTCCGGGTGCCGGTGGTCACCGGTCACGGGGTCGCGGTGCACGCCGAGTTCGGCGAGCCGATCACGCCCGAGGACGCCCGCGAGATCCTGGACAAGACCGCGGGGGTCGAGGTCGTGGACGACCCCGCAGCAGGCCTCTATCCCACCCCGCTGGAGGCTGCCGGCCGTGACCCGTGCTACGTCGGCCGCATCCGGCAGGACCTGTTCAGCGACAGCGCGCTCGAGCTCTTCTGTGTCGCCGACAACCTACGCAAGGGGGCGGCCCTCAACTCGATCCAGATCGCCGAGCTACTCGTCTAAGCCGCGTCGAGTGGCTGGATCTGCGCCACCTGGGTCGGCTCCCACCGGTCGGCGTGCGGGTGGGCGTAACCTGCTCCCGTGGACGCTGTGCTCCCGGTCGTGGCTCATGCCGGCGAGGAGTGGCTGGCCGGCGGCGTGGTTGTGGCGCTCGTGATCGCGTGGGTGACATCGCGCCGCTCAGGGGGCGAGGACGCCCGAGACCGCCCGCAGGATTGAGGCCTCCGGAGGCGAATCTGTGGGCATCCGTCCCTGATCCCGGAGGTCTCCATGTCCCGTAGCCGCTCGCTGTCCACCTTCGCCCTGGCGCTGGTGCTCGGCGCGTCGTTCCTGCCGCACAGCGCCGGTGCAGCCGGCACCGGGTCCACGACCTCGTCGGTCCCGAAGCTGACGTACAAACCGAAGCCGAAGAACCTCACGATGCCGGCCCGCCCGGATCCGGATGCGGTCCCCAAGGCCAACCCGACCGGCAACTGGAACGCCTACGACCTGAACGTCTTCGAGACGATCTGGTTCCCGGAGCGCCAGGCCGGCGACGAGAGCGCTAAGGACGCGCCCGGCGGCGCGATCGCCCACGGCGTGTGCCCCCCGACGGGGTGCCCCAACCACTCGCTCGAGTTCGTGAAGTTCTGGAAGAAGTCGCTGACGTCGATCGTCAAACCGTTCGGTGGCGTGGTGCGCTCCTACGAGTTCGAGAACCAGGGCAGCGCGTCGCCTCCGTACGTCTTCGCGACCCCCAGCGGGCCCGCCCATAACCTCCAGGCGATCATCCCCGGTGCGGTCCACCCCGAGCGGATGGTGATCGTGTCCGGCCACTACGACCAGACCGACTCCGGTCCCGGGTCGGCGTGGGACTCGGCCGAGGGCCATGCCACGGTCCTCCGTATCGCCAAGCTGATGACCGATCACTGGCGCAAGACCGGCACGCGGCCCGCGGTCAGCGTCAAGTTCACCGCCTGGGCGGGTGAGGAGTCCGGCACCAACGGCTCCAAGGCCTATATCCGGGACAACCTCGCGCCGTTCGGCAACCTCCGGACGCTCGCGTACTTCAACCTCGACCCTTGTGGCGGCGCCTATCCCGCGACCTACCGGGGCAATCCCGAGTACCACGTCAAGATGGTCATGCAGCTCAGCAATCCGGACCAGTCGCTATCGCCGGCGCACAGGAAGTCGGTCCTGGCCTTCAACAAGCAAGCGCTCCGCTTGCGCGGCGAGGTCTTCAACCATCTCGACGACAGCCTGACCGACGTACCGGGCGAGCCCGAGGTCTTCATCTCCGACGAGGAAGCCGAGAAGCAGGGCGTCGAGTCCCACGAACCACTCGTCGTTCCGGCGCTCGGTGGGCTTGCGATCTTCTCCAGTGACTACGCGAACTTCGAAGCGATCCAGGTCCCGATCTACAACCTGTTCCCCGACGTGCTCGGACCACACGATGGCGGGGTTACCAAGGACTTCCCGTACCACGTCGACGGTATCGCGATCCTCCACACGCCGAACGACAATCTCCTGACCCTGAACGCCATGACCGGGCCCGACCAGACCGGGATGACGGCGTCGCAGGGCTGGTACAAGGGCCTCGAGCTCTGCGCCCACATGAACGCGACGTTCATGCTCGAGCCCAACATGGGCGGTGCGGTCAAGAAGACCAACGGCCCGGTGGCCTACTTCGAGGTCCTTCATAAGGCTCCCGCTCCGCTGGCGCCGAAGAAGAACCTCACGTTCGACGCCTTGGGTAGCCACGCTTACGCGAACGGACGCCTGGTCCCGGCTTCCCTCCTCGATTACCGCTGGAACTTCGGGGACGGCAGCAAGGCCAAGGGTCTCAAGGTCGCCCACGCGTTCGCCAAGAACGGGACCTACGAGGTCGTGCTAACCGTCATGGGTCCCGGCGGCGTGGACAAGATGACGACGTTCGTGAAGATCGGAAGCTGATCCGGGACGCTGCCGGTTGGCGGGGAAGGGGGGATTTGGACCCCCGACCTCTGCGTCCCGAACGCAGCGCATAGTCATTCGGATCAAGGTGGGGTTGCAAGTCGACCCTGGTAGCCGCGCAGTTGGTGACAAGCAATGCTCATCGGTGACGTTCGGTGACAGGCTCTTTCGGACGCAGAATGGACGCCAACGTGACGCCGTAATGGCTTAACGAGGCTGACTCGACTGGCCGTGATCAGGCAACGCGCCGCGGGCCCGATCAGAAGGGCTGCTCCGCTCAGTTCGAGTTATGACTCCTTTGTAGTGGAAGTTTCTGATGGAAAAGAACATGGCTGATATTTAGCCATTTGCCACGTAGCGGGTTCCCCTCCTCGACCCGCTTCGTTGGAGTCTCCCGGAGTCAACGAGCTTCTTAAGCAGCTCTAAGGCTCGTCGTCGGTCCAAACCTGTGAGTGCGCGGACATCTTCGTTCGAAATTGGACCCTCTCGGGCAGCATTGAGCACGAGGTCCGCCACCTGCGTTGGGGTCATGCGGAAGGCAGCTGGCGGGGCCACGTCTTCGACTAGCGAGTAGCTTGCTCCTCCGCGAGACCCATGTTGTTGGAGGAGATCGGCATCTCGCAAGCGGTGCAGCGCGTCCCTGGCTTCGAAGCTGTCGACGTTAAGAATCCCCCTGGCTCGGGCGTTGGTAAGCCGTTCCCCTCTCGCCGCGTGGACTAGGAGAAGGCGGTCGGGGCCGGTGATCTCGCCCCTCCGCTCAAGATCGGATACCCACGCGCGCTCGCGCGAGGTGATTGGTCCCCTGAGCGGGAGTGAAGCGCTGACAGCGTGGCCTAGGTCGGCGAATACGGGAGGATCCAGGAGTGCCTCCTCCATGCTGTCCTCGATCACGTCGATGCCTCTTCCAGCGTCTTCTGCGAGCCTGAATCGCCTCAGAACATCGATGACATCCTGATTCCGGGCCGCTTGTGCCTGCCGCATGTTTTCCACTGTCACCGGCTCCGGCAGCCCACCGGGAGAGGTGACGATCACCTCGTCCGGACGGAGTTCTACAACAACCGCTGTCCCCTGAGCTTCGTAGGAACGGTGGGCCACTGCATTCGCGATCGTCTCCCGGACAACTACCTCGGGCAGCCTGGGAAGCTCATGTCGATAGAGGCCGGTTACAACGATGTCGCTGCCCAGCTCATCCATGATGAACTGGGTTGCTTGGACTACCTGTCGGTTCGCGGGTCCTCCGAACTCCTCCCGGCGGTCGTAGTCAATTCCTCCCTCGGGATAACGCCGGACTTCCACGACAGATTTGTTTTGTCGCAGAGAGTTGGAGGGATCAGTGAGAAACAAGGCTCCGGCGATGGTCAGTGAGCCATGCTGCCCAAGAAGGCCTTTTTCCGTAAGGCGGTCGGGTAGCGCAGGGGACTGATTTTCCCATCCAAAGGCATTGCAGAGATCACCCAGGTACTCGGGGACGGCGCGCTCTAGGGTCAGGTCAGTTTCGGTGAGCTCGAACCGCTGAAGCGCCCTCTCGCTGATGAACCTACTCAGGTCGGCTCCGAACAAGGAGATGTTCCTAGCTCCTCGGCGGACCAGAACCCGCCCGTCGCTTGTCTGGGCGAACCCCTCAACCCTCTTCTCGATCGTGATGACTGTTATCGCAGTGCTGCCGACTTGAATTTCGAAGATTCTGTATCGACCCACGTTTGTGGCGGCGAGTGCAGCGTCGTGGATGCGATCTACGACCCCTTGGTCCAAGCGGCGACCGGCGACTCTCCCTTCGTCCGTGACCCCGACGAGAATCGTGCCTCCCTGTGCGTTGCTGAAGGCGACGAAGGCCTCCTGAAGAGGGTCCTGACCCACACCGGCTTTCCTCTCGATGAGGTCCGTCTCATTGGCGACCAGCTCCTGGAAGTCGGCATGGGTGTAGTGGGTCTTTTGGGGGTCGAACATGGCCCGAGAATACCTTGTTATGAACAACTTGTTAGTGAAGAAATACACAGCCTATAAATCTGTCATAAGTCTCACCCACAGGCCCTGAGCTGGTGTTTTACCTTAATAATGAGCAGGTACTTCGTCTGGTCGGGAAAGGGTGTGTGATTCCACCGGGTAGTGGACACGGCTGGATGAGTATGTCGCGGGCCATAGTGGACACCCCTAGCCAGGAGGGTGCCGCTTGGAGCTGGCCCGCTTCCTTGTCGATGCGGTCGTCCTGGAGGGTCGTAGCTGCCGAGACGTCGCTAGGGCACACGGCTATCGAAGAGCTGGGTTGCCGCGCTCGTTGCCCGCTACCGTGCCGGGGGTTATGACGCTTTAGCCCCTCGCTCCAAGGCGGCGGTGCGCGTCGCCAACAAGTCCTCGGCCGAGCTCGAGGACCGGGTCATCCGGCTCAGAAAAGAGCTCACCGAAGCCGGTTTCGATGCCGGCGCCCAGACGATCCACTACCACGTACGAATCATCGACCGAGACGGAGCTCTGCTGAGGGACTTCGACCTCGCCTCAGATAGGGACTACCAACCGCAAGACCTCGGGTGACGGGTGTCCACTATGCTCCGCGACACCCGTCCACGATGGCCCGCGACATCACAGAGTCGGGAAGGGGGGACTTGAACCCCCGACCTCTGCGTCCCGAACGCAGCGCGCTGCCAAACTGCGCCACTTCCCGTAGGGCGCATCCTACAAGGAGCTACGGCGCGCCGATCCTGGAGGGCTCTAGCTCGAGCAACGTCGCCTCCGGGCGGCACAGGAACCTGATCGGGGCGAAGTGGCTCGTGCCCAGGCCCGGGCTCACGTGGAGCCACCCGTTGCCGATCGGATGAGGGCCCGAGGCGAGCGCGCTGGGGAGAGTGGAGTTGGTCACCACCGCGCCGACGAGAGGTATCCGCACCTGGCCTCCGTGGGTGTGGCCGGCGCAAACGAGGTCGAAGCCGCGCAGCAACCATTCCGACACGACGTCGGGGGCGTGCGTCAGCGCGATCGCGGCGACCTCGTCGCCTCTACGTTCGATGTGGTCGGTTCGGTGCCGCCGCAGGTACGGGTCGTCGACGCCGGCGACCCGGATCGCGCCGGCCTCGCTCTCGAGCACCGCCGCGTGGTTCGTGAGGGCCACCCATCCCTTGGCCCCGAGCCCTCCCTCCAGGCGCCGGACGTCGGCCTTCGGCGCGCTCACCCTCGCCGCCGACCGGGTGAAGTACTTCGTGAGGCCCTGGTACCTCGCCTGGTAGTAGTCGTGCGAGCCGAGGACGTAGAAGCGCCCGAGGCGCGCCTCCAACAACGCGAGAGCCTCGACGATAGGGTCGATCCCGCCGTCGTTCTCGATCAGGTCGCCGGTGGCGACGACGAGGTCGGGCGTACCGACGAGCCCCGGGAGCGCCCGAAGGAACCGGAAGAGCGCCGCGTCTCCGGCGCGCGCGTGCGTGTCCGACACGTGGAGTATCCGCAAGGGAGGGACCCCCGGAGCCATCGGCAGTCGGTGGCGGACCAGCCGGTACAGGCGGGGCTCGACGAGGGCGTAGCCGCCGAAAGCGGTCGCCGCGGCCAGCGGTAGCGCGGCCCGGGTCGATCTCACCGGGTCGAGGATACTGGCGGGGTGAAGCTGTCCCTCCGCTGGAAGATCGTCGGCGGTTTCGGCTTGCTGCTGACCCTCATCGTGCTGCTGGGTTGGGTCACGCTGTCGCTGTTCGGGTCGCTGCGCAGCGTCCAGCAGCGCGTGTTCCGTGAGGCGATCCCGGGCCTCGTGGTCGTTGACGAACTCGTGCGTTCGTACACCGCGCAGTCGGCTGCGGTGTACGCCTACCTGATCCGCGGCCAGGGCTTGCTCGTCGAGCAGTACCGGGATGAGGTCGCCGAAGCGACCGTGTGGGAGCGCCGGGCGCAAGACCTGTTCCGGGCGCGCGGCGAGCACGAGTTGCTCGTGCAGATGGTGGCCGCGGGGTCTTCCTTCCAGCAGCTGGTGGATGAGAAGGTGGTCCCGCTGGTCGCCAAGGGCAACCGGTCGCAGGCGTTCCGCGTGATGGGAGAGGAAGCGAGCCCCCTGATCGCGGAGATCGAAGCGGTCGGCGAGCTGCTCCGCCAAGCTCAGGACCACACCGTTGCACGCACGGAGACCGACCTCGACGGCGCGTCCAACCGCGTCCTCGCGACGCTGCTACTGGTGACGATCGGCGCGCTGCTGATCGGCGTGACGCTTGCCATCGACCTGCCCCGGCGTCTCGTGGCCGACCTATCGAACCTGGTGTCGGCGGCGCGCGCGATCGGACGCGGCGACTTCGACCAACGGATCAGCATCCGTTCCGGTGACGAGGTAGAGGAGCTGGCCGAGCGCTTCGGCGAGATGCAGTCGGGCCTGAAGCGGCTGCAACAGCTTGCCCTGCAGGACCGCGAGCTCGAGATCGCGGCTTCGATCCAGAAGAACCTCTTGCAGCGGACCTTCCCCGAGACGGACGCCGTGCACCTGGCACCGCTCCAGCGTCAGGCGAACCTGGTGGGCGGTGACTGGTACGACGTCTCCCTGGAAGGGATGACCATGACGGTCGTGATCGGTGACGCCTCGGGGAAGGGGATCGGCGCCGCGCTGATGGCAACCGTGGCGTTGTCGGTCCTGCGGGCCGAGCGGAGGATGGGCGCGGGTCCGGCACGGGTGATCGCCCGGACCAACGAGGCGCTGCGGGAGGCGACCGACCCGGATTCCTTCACCACCTTGCTTTACGTCACGATCGATCTCAGGACCGGCGAGGTGCGCTGGCTCAACATGGGACACCCGGCGCCGTTCATCCTCCGGAGCTGGACCGGCGAGCGGCCGGCGCGCCGCGGCTACTTCCTCGAAGGGCCGCGCAACCGCGCCCTCGGTTGGTTCGAGGACCCCGGCCTGTCCGAGAGCGTGATCCGGCTCGAACCCGGCGACCGTCTCGTCCTCTTCACCGATGGGTTCCTGGAGGCCAAGACGCCCGACGGCGAGGTATTCGGGGACCATCGCCTCGCCCAAGCCCTGATCGGCCTGGCCGAGTTGGGCTCCGACGATCTGGGTAACAGGCTGATGGAGGAGGTCGAGCGATACGCCGCGGGTAAACTCGATGACGACCTCACGATGCTGATCGCGGAGTATCGCGGCGCTCCTCTGGAGGCCTCGGAGGACGGGACGGGAGAAGAGCAGTGGCGCAGCAGAAGGTAGACATCGAGGTCATCGAAGCGGACGATCACAAGATCCTTCGCCCCACCGGCGATCTCGACGTGTACACGGTCGGATCGCTGCGGGATGCGATCGGCACGATGCTCGAGCAGAACGTGACGAAGCTCGTCGTCGACCTGGATGGGGTCCCGTTCATGGATTCCTCCGGGCTGGGCGCGCTCATGGGCGGGGTTCGCCGGTTGCGGGAGGCGGGCGGCGATCTCGCCATCGCCTGCACCCGCGAGCAGCACCTCAAGCTGTTCTCCATCACCGGCTTCGGCGAGGGCGTGTCGATCGCGCCGACCGTAGAGGAAGCGGCCGGAGGCTTCCGCCGCTAACCGCCGCGGTAGCTACCTCGTTGACGGTCAGTCGTCGGGGGACTCGTCGTCCTTGCTCCGGGCGCGCCGGATCGTCGCCACGAGGAGCATCGCGGCCACCGCCACCAGGGCAGACGTGACCGAGACCAGAACCAGTTGGGACGACGTCATGGGAGACTCCTGCTGCCGCGCCGGCGACCGCAGCGGGCGCTGGCATCCCTAGTATCCCAGGGGGCTCGCCCGACATGGCTTTCGAGGACACGCTCCGGTCTGTGGCGTTCAGCATCGCCCGATTCTCGGGGTTCACCGCCAACGCGGTGCTCTTCGGTCTGGTCGTGGTCCTGTGGCTGGTGATCCGGCCCGCGGTAGCCGGTCTCTCGCCGGAGTGGGGCGGCGGACGGCAGCGCCTGGCTCACCGGCTCGAGGGGATAGTGCAGGCCGCGCTGACCGCATCCGCTCTGGCGACGGCCCTGGTCTTGGTGCTGCAGGCGGCGCTGATCGCCGAGCTCGGCGGAGGAGACCTGACCCCCGAGTCGTTCGGGTCGGTGGTGTCGACCACTTTCGGCCAGTGGTACCTCGTGCGGATCCCCCTGCTGGCAGCGCTCGCCTTCCTGCTCGTCGGCCGGGTGCGGACGATGGCCCTGACCCCCTTTGACGGATCCGGCGGCGCGGTGTGGTGGATGAGCTGGGGCGGCCTGGCTCTCGCGTTGATCGCCACGACCGCGTTCTCCGGGCATGCCGCCGTTGCCAGGCCGCGCGGCCCGGCGCTGCTTAACGACCTGATCCATCTCGGCTCCGGGGCGGTGTGGTTCACGGGCATCGTCTTGATCGCCATCGTCGTTCCCGACGTGTGGCGCGGGCGACCACCGGTCGAGCGTCTCGCGGTCCTGGCGCCGGTCGTCCGTCGCTTCGCGTGGGTCGCTCTGGTGTCGTTGACGATCGTGACCGTCACCGGGACGCTGAACTCGTTCTTCCATGTGGGCCGCCTGCGCGACCTGATCTCGACCAACTACGGCAGGACCCTGGGGATCAAGATCGCGCTCTTCGCCGTGATCCTGGCCCTTGGCGCGGTCAACCACTTCATCATCCGCCGCCGGTTCGAAGCCGGGCTGGCACGCGGGGAGCCCTCCGGCGCGCAGCGCATATTCCGCAGGACGATCGCGTCCGAGCTCGCCGTGGGGCTCGCCGTGATGGCCCTCACCGGAGTGTTGACGGGCTTGGCCCGTACCAGACAGACGCCGCCCCCGCCCCCTCCCGGAGCGTTCAGCTCCGGGTCGCGACCCTGATCACCCAGCCGCCGAGGATGCCCAAGCCCGTCGCCAGAGCGAGCGCCACCAGCACCGCTTGCTGGTCGACCGGCAGGTCGCCCGCGTTGTGACCGATAGCGAGCGGGCCTGAGCGGTTATCGCTCTGAGCGGAACCCTCGGGCGGACCCTCCCCGGTCCCCCGATGCCTGCCTCCGTGCTCGCGTCGATGCCGACCGTGGCGGGACGCGCGTTCGTGGGCCTTGCCGCCGTGCCCACCGGCGGGGTGGGTGGCGGACGGGTGCTGCATCCCCTTGTGACCGCCGGACCCGGACATGTCGTGCCCTCCCCGGTCATGGCGGCCCGGATCGTGCTCCCCCCGTCCGTGCCCGCCCCGCCGGCGCCCGCCGTCGGGATCGTCGTCGTGGCCTCCGTGGTCCCCGTGCCCGGGCCCACAGCTCGGGCCGGCGTGGACGGTGAAGCTGAAGGAGCTGCTCGTGGTGCCGCTCACACCCCCGATGCCCCGGGCGGTGTAGCCCACGACGTAGCGTCCCGACGGGGTGCGCGCGATCCCGACCGTCATCTCGAAGAGGTCGACGGTGACGTCTCCGTCGTCGATGCGGCGGTCGCACTCGTCGAACACGGTCACGG
>JBHENN010000112.1:0-18135 GCA_046262015.1 Actinomycetota bacterium
CTGCGGGATGACGGACCATGATCACGACCTGGGCGTCGAAGCGGTCCGCCAGCCACGGGGCTGAGAACAAGGCGATCGGATCTTTCACCAGCGGGCGCGCGCGGCGGAGCCGATAACGGACGCTGCGCGCCCCGTCGACCGCGTACAAGGCCGCGTGGCGAAAGGACCGGATGTCGCTGAGACCCGACTGCCACGGGTAGCGCAGCGCGAGGAGATCCTCGACCACCGGCACGTAGTAGCGCTCGTTGGCCGGCGTGACGTAGAGGAACCAGTAGGGGATGCGGTTACCCGTCCACCCGGGGCGGCGGCGCGGGTTGAACGGCTCGTGGAGATACGCGGTCTGACCCGAAGCGGACAGCATCTTGCCGACCCACGTGGTCCCCGACCGATGCGAACCGGTGACCAGGATGGGCCGGGCCGTAGAGTCCTTCAAGCTCCCCAGTCTCACCCACCTATACGCGCGCCGCGTCCAGCTGTTCGGCTACCGCACGAGGGTGACCGACTCGCAGCCGGGGCCGACGCGGTCGTCCCGGTCGGCCCACACCTCGTCCCAGCCCTCTCCGCAGCGGATCTTGTCGCGCCCACCTCCCTGCGCGTAGACCTGGTCGTTGCCGGTTCCGCCGAACACGAGATCGACGCCCCCGTCCGGGTAGAGATCGTCGTCGCCCGGACCTCCCTCGATCTCGTCGCTGCCGGCGCGCCCGTAGATCCGGTCGTACTCCCAGTTCCCCTGGATGTAGTCGTCGTCGCGGCCCCCGTTCAGGATGTCCTCGCCGTCACCGCCGGCGATCCCGTCGGCGCCGGCCATGCCCTTCAACTGGTCGTCGTGGGGACCCCCCTCGAGGCGGTCGTCGCCATCGCCCCCGTCGAGCGCGTCGGGACCGGTCGCCCCGCGCAGCTCGTCGTTGCCCGCACCCCCGGAGAGGGCGTCACCGCCGACCTCACCTTCGAGGACGTCGCTCCCGTCATCGCCCCTGAGGACGTCGACGCCGATACCGCCGTAGACGCGGTCGCGACCGGGTCCTCCGGCAAGCGCGTCGTTGCCCTCACGGCCCAGGACTAGATCGTCGCCCGGGTCGCCCGGGTGCATGTCGTGATAGCGCGTGCACACGATCTCGTCGTCACCGGAGCTGCCTGGCGTGCAACCCGGCCCGGCCTGGTGAGCGCTTGCGGGCGGGACCAGCAGGGCGACAAGGGTCGCGGCGGCGATAGGGGCCGGGCGCATCGGGTCTCCTTTCCTAGGGGGATGGGGTCCACGCTATGGATGCCCGGCGCGCCGGGCTGTGGTCCCGGTCACTCGAGCACCTACCGCAGCCTGCCGCGGGCGCGGGCCGCTCGGCTGAGGTCCGCTGCTACGAGGGTGGGTGAAGGTAGAGGTCGATCGCCATCCACAATGTCTTCGAGTACGGGTAGAAGACGATCGGAAGCAGGCCGTTGGTCACCAGGGCCGCGGCGAGCAGCGGCTCCCACGCGAGAAGGACGGGGGGCGCGACGCATGGCCGCCCAGGCTAAGACGCTATCCCGAGCGCTTGAGCTTGCCGTGCTGCTTGGCGTAGCGCTCACCCCGGCGGAAGACGGCAAGACCGAGCGGCATCGAGATGATCCCGATGACGAGGAGCGCGACGGCCTCGGACCACAGCTCGCCGATCCCGGCGCCGTCGAGGATCGCCGCCCGGATCCCCTCCAGGGCGTACGTGGCGGGCGACAGGGTCGCGAGCCACTGCATCGCCTGGGGCAGCACGTCCACGCTGTAGTAGACCCCCGACACGACCAAGAGCATCCCCTGAGCTATGAACCCGAGCTGGCTCCCCTTCTCCGGCGAGATCAACGGCAGCACCGCGGTCATCATGCCTATGCCGATGAACGAGATGGAGGCGACCGCCAACACGACCAGAGCAGAGACGAAGTTCGCGCCCGGCATCGCGAGGTCGAAGAAGAACGCGATCGTGGCGAACAGCAACCCCGCCCGGACCACCCCGTAGGCAACCGCGAAGAGCCCCATGCCGACGAGATGGACCCAGCGGGACAGGGGGGCCATGAACGTGTACTCGATCGTTCCCTCCCACCGCTCCCATGCCACCGTCTCGGTCAGGATCTCGAAGATGATCCCGAGATAGGCCCAGATCACCCCCCCGATCAAGAGGATCGTGGTCTGACGGTTGACATCGAGCTCGCCACCCGCCGCCTCCACCCCCTTGGCGATGAAGACGATCGTGAGGGTGTTGGCGACGGTCCAGAGGAAGAACGCGACCTCCCACCACGCGTATCTCTTGACCAGGTACGCATTCCGTTCGATCACGCCACCGAGACCGATCAGCTCGGAGCGCAGGGTCGTTGCAGCCCCTCTCATCTAGTCCTCCCCCCCGTCGCCGGCATCTTCTTCCTCCTGCTCGAACGCCCGGCCGGTAGCCGCGAAGAACGCCTCCTCCAGCGTCGAGGCGCCGTAGCGCCGGCGCAGCTGCTGCGCTGAGTCGAGACACAAGAGCCGTCCCGAATGAAGGATCCCGACACGCTCTGCGAGCGTCTCGGCCTCGGCCAGGTCGTGCGTGCATAGAAGGATCGACACGTTGT
Source organism: Actinomycetota bacterium (assembly GCA_046262015.1). GTDB lineage: Bacteria > Actinomycetota > CADDZG01 > CADDZG01 > WHSQ01 > JBHENN01. Next base: position 2,572 of record JBHENN010000112.1, read on the forward strand.
GGTCCGCCCGCAACGAACGTATGAAGTCCTGCACGTCGAGCTTGGAGCGCGGGTCGAGGCCGGTCGTGGGCTCATCTAGGAGGAGCAGCACCGGCGACGTCAACAGAGCACGCGCCAGCGCGACCTTCTGCTGCATACCGCGCGAGAGGCCCTCCATGGGCTCGTGCCGGCGCTCGACGGGGAAGCCGACCTTGCCCAGGATCTCGGGTATGCGGACACGCGTGTCGCGCGCGGTCAGGCCGTAGAAGCGCGCCGCATAGCTGAGGTTCTCGCTCGACGACATCTTCTTGAAGAAGGATGCCTCCACCGAGACCCGGTTGACGAGCCTCCGCACCGCGCCCGGCTCGGCGAAGACGTCGTGACCGAACACCCGGGCGGTGCCGCCGTCGTGCAGGAGCAGCGTGGACAGGAGCCGAACGAGGGTCGACTTGCCCGACCCGTTCTGGCCGAGGATCGCGACGCACTCGCCGTGGTCGATGTGGAACGTAACGTCGTCGAGAGCCGCCACGCCTTTCTTGCGCCCGAAGCGCCCGTCGCGCCGGAGGAACTCCTTGCGCAGCTTGACGACCTCGACCGCCGGGCGGCTGGGCGCGGCGAGATCAGACACGCCGGGGCGCTCGGACAGGCTGGATGAGACGGATGGGTACACGAGGATGCTCCTTCGACGAGAACGAGAGCAGGCACGGCAGGCAAGGACGGCGCCGGCGCGGAGGGGCGCGGGGCGTGCGTGCGAGGTGTCAGCGAAGGATGGACATCGGCGTCACCTTATCCCACGGCTGCCGGTCATGTGCGCTCGATCGCGCATGGTTTGCTGAACGTAAGGGAGGAACCGATGAGCCGAGCCATGCCGACCCTCGACGGCGCGCACGCAGCGGCGCGCCGGATAGAGCCCTACCTTCCGGTGACCCCGCTCTATCGCTACCCCGGCCTCGACCGGATCGTGGGCACCGAGACCTGGGTCAAGCACGAGAACCACCAGCCGGTGGGCGCGTTCAAGGTGCGCGGCGGGGTCAACCTGGTCGCGCAGCTCGACGCAGCCGAGCGCGCCCGGGGGCTCGTGGCGGCGTCCACCGGGAACCACGGGCAATCGGTCGCCTATGCGGCTCGCCTGTTCGATGTGGATGCGACGATCGTCGTGCCCGAGAGCGCCAACCCGGCGAAGGTCGCGTCGATGCAGGGTCTCGGCGCGGAGGTCGTGTTCCACGGCCGCGATTTCGACGATGCGCTGGTGCACTGCGAGGCGCTGGCCGGGCAGCGCGGAGCACGCTACATCCACTCCGGCAACGAGCCGCAGCTGATCGAGGGCGTCGGAACCTATGCCCTGGAGATGCTCCGGCAGCAGGACGGCATCGACGTCGTGATCGTCCCCGTCGGCGGCGGCAGTGGGGCCGCGGGGACGTGCATCGCGGGCAAGGGGACGGATCCCAACCTGCGGGTCATCGGGGTGCAATCGTCCGGCGCGCCCGCCGCGTTCCGCTCGTGGAGCGCCCGGGCGCTGGTCGCGGACGAGATGCGGACCTCGGCGGAAGGTCTCGCCACACGCACCGCCTTCGAGCTGCCGCAACGGATCCTGTGGGACCTCCTCGATGACTTCGTCCTCGTGGACGACGACGAGATCGAGCGAGCCGTCGCGCTGATGATCGACCACACCCGGAACCTCGTGGAAGCGGCGGGAGCGGCCCCACTGGCCGCAGCCCTCAAGCTCAAGGACATCTTGGATGGGGCGCGCGTCGCGCTGGTATGCAGCGGGGGCAACATCACCCTCGCCCAGCTCGAACAGGTTCTGAGCCGGGTCCGTTCGGGCGCCGTCTAGGAACCCCGGCTCTACGCGGCCTCGAGCGTGCGTTCGACGCCGTCGAGCAGCAGCCATATGGACTGCGCACCGGCTTCGGCTCCCGCCAGGGCCTCGGCGCGACCGTTGGCGTCGTCCCGGGTCAGCTCGGTCACCGTGCGCGCCAGCGACGCCCGGTGCTCGACGTCGAGGAGGGCATGGACCCGGAAGTGCTCGGCCGGCGCGCCGGCGATCCCGTAGAGGTCCCTGAGCCCGTCGAGCTTGGCAGCGGCAACCTCCGGGGTCTGGGACTCGTACCCGTAGAGCATCCCCAGCGCGAACGGCACCGGGGCGGTCGCGCACGCCTCCCGGAAACGGTCGACGCACTCGGCGGTCTCCGGGGTGACCCCGGCCGCTGCGAGCGCGGCGTCGTCGACGTCTAGCGCCGCGGCGAACCTGCGCCAGAGTCCTCGGTGGTCCCCTTCGACCTCGTCGGAGAGGTTCTCTTCGAGGGAGCTCCGCGCCTCGCCCTCGCAGCGGGCGCCGAGCAACTCGAGGTGGGAAGGGAACGCATCCACCTGCCGCCAGTACTGGGTCGCATAGAAGGAGAGGTCGTCCACGGTCAAGGTGCCGGCCGACCACCTGCGGTAGAAGGGGTGGCTCAAGAGCCGGTGGCGGGCGACCGCCTGATCCATCGCCGAGCTCACGGCGGGGGCGCGTGTGGTCACGTCGTCTCCATCCTGTCGAGGGTCTGACGCGCCACCGTGACGGTCGCGCGCCGTTGCCGGAGTCACCGTACTTCCAACCCCCCCAGCCCGCCAGCGCGCCGGGACCAGCCCCGTCGCCTCCTACGCGACGTCGCGGGCCCGGAAGACGGCCAGCGCCAGGCCTAAGACGGCACACCCGTAGACGGCAAGCAGCAGCGCGCCGGCTGCTTGGGAATGCCCCAGGTGGTCGACCTCGCCGGTCCCCATGAAGATCAGGCCCACGTTGTCGCCGATGAGCCAGTCCGACCAGGCGGGACGGAACCTGCGGATCAGACCCTCCACGACCGCGAGATAGACGAACCCCGTCCCCAGGGCGGCCGCGGTGTTACGCCCGATCGCCGCCAACGACAGGCCGAACGTGGACGCCAGGGTCACGAGGCCCGCCGCGCGCATGCCCTGAGCGCCCAGGTCCGCCACCAGCCGGCGTCGACCCCGGCCATCGTCCCCTCGAACCGCCCCGCCGGGTACATCACCACGGCGAACAGGGTCTGGAGCGCGAGCGCCCAGAGGAACACGACCGTGCCCACAGCGATCGCCTTGGCAGCGAGAACCCGCACCCGTCGCCGCTCCCACGTGAGCGTCGTCGTGATCGTCCGGTTGCTCCACTCGGCTCCGATGAACGACGCACCAACCACCCAGCCGAGCATCATGAGAGGCAGGCCCAGGGTCCCCAGGATCCAGGGGAGGTCGGCGTACCTGAAGCGAGGATCGGACCCGTACGTCTGGTCGAGACAGAACCCTCGGGGATCGGCCGCCGCCTCGGGCGGCAGGTGCTCGGCTCGGAGGCGCACCTCACTCTCGACGCCAGCGACGCACCGGGCGACGTCGGCGCGCCGTTGCGCTTCAGCGGCCGCGACGCGCTCAGGGGAATCGTCTGACGCCACGAAGCTCATAGTCCCAGCGACCGCGAACGCGACCCCGACGACGATCGAGAGGACCCTGAACAAGCGGCGCGCCAGCAGACGGCGAAGCTCGACCACGATCAGGGACCTCATACCGCCACCTCCGCAGGCTCGCCCGTCAACGACAGAAAGACGGTCTCGAGATCGGTTTCCTCCGGCCGGAGCTCGCTGGGGAAGATCCCGGCGTTTGCAAGCACCTCGGAGATGAACGCCCCACGGTCTGCACCGGCCCGAGCGCGGATGAAACCGTTCTCCCGCTCGGTGCGGATACCCGCCGCATCGAGGGTCGACTCTGCCCGCTCGAGGTCGGCGACGCGGACGAGCATGCTGCTCGCCTCTCCGTTCGCCAGCACGTCTGCGACCCCACCGCTCGCCACGCACTTCCCCTGCGCCAGGATCGCAACGCGCTGACACGTCTGCTGCACCTCGGACAGAAGATGGCTCGAGACGAAGACGGTCCGGCCCTCGGCGCCGAGGCGACGCAGCAGCTCGCGCACCTCCCGTATGCCTGCGGGGTCGAGCCCGTTCGCCGGCTCGTCGAGGATGAGGAGGTCGGGGTCTTTCAGCAGCGCCGCCGCGATGCCGAGGCGTTGGCGCATGCCGAGGGAATAGCTCTTGACGAGATCGCGCGACCTGTCCCGGAGACCGGTGAGCTCGAGCACCGCGTCGACCCGACCCGCCTCGATCCGATACATGCGGGCGAGGAGCTCGAGGTTGCGCCGTGCCGAGAAGGTAGGGAACAGAGCCGGCGCTTCCACGATCGAGCCCACGCGCCGGAGGATCTCGGGGTCGTCGCGCAGCTCCTTGCCGAAGAGACGGCACGTACCTTCGGTCGGCGCGACGAGTCCCAGCAGGCAGCGGATCGTGGTGGTCTTTCCGGACCCGTTGGGGCCGAGGAAGCCGAACACACCCCCTGCCTCCACGGTGAGGTCGAGGTCGTCGACCGCAACGACCGGTCGTCCTCGCAGCCTCCGGTACTCCTTGCGCAGCCCCCGCACCTCGATGATGCTCATCGGAGCGCCCTGGGGGACGTCGCGACGGCCGCCCGGGCGAGGGTGGCGCCGGGGCCGACGCGCTGCAGCCCGAGGAACACGAAGCCGCCGATCACCATGCCGATGGAGACCAGCGGACCGAGTCCACCGTCGAAGCCGAGAGCCGGGAACGCGAGGCCCCAGACGAGACCGGCGGGGATGCACAAGGTGTGAAGCCAGGCACCGAACCGGCCCAGCGGATCCGGCGCGCCCGTGGTGGCGAGCCCGTAGAACGTGACACCGACCGCCACGAGCAGCGGTCCGAGGAACACGAGCGGCCAGATGGGGAGCAGTGCCAGAGCGAGGCCGAGCATCGCGGTCCCGTAACCGAACCGTCCGAGGCCGCCGCGCCTCGGGGGGTGGGTCCTGTGGGTGCCGAGCAGGACGACGCCGAAGAGCGCCGCACCCGACGCGATGGCGAGCACCCCGACCCACGCCGGGATCGGGTTGGTCGCGATCGCCCCGCGCCACTCCAGCTCGCCCAGCAGGGTGGCGACCGCGCCCCCCGTCCATAGCCCTGCGCCCGCAAGCCCCGCGTGGGGGGCAACCCGCGCGCTCCGTTGCTGCATGATCGTCCTCCTGGTCGAGTGCTGTCGCCCAGAACGCTAGCCATGGGTGGTCCCACGACCAAGGGCGCAGGCACTAGACCCCGCGGGGGCCTACACCCCCGCGAGCGGCGGCGGCGGCGGAAGCGGGATCGAGCCGCTCACAGTGGTCCCTGCACCGGGGGCGGAGTCGATCTCGAGATGGCCGGAGACCGCGGCGAGACGGTCTTCGATGTTCGCAAGCCCGGACGCGTCCAGAGCTGCCGGGTCGAACCCGCGCCCATCGTCGCGCACCGAGAAGTCCAGCCGGCCGTCGCTCTGAGAGATCTCGACCTCCACGAAGCTTGCGTCGGCATGCTTGACCGCGTTCTGGATCGCTTCGGAGCAACAGAAGTAAACGGTCGCCTCCAGGTTGGCGTCGTGGCGTTCGAGCCCCTCCGTGTGCACCGATACCGGCAGGGGGCACCTTCGAGCGTGCGCGTCGAGCGCCGCCTCGAGCCCTCGGTCCGACAGCACAGGAGGATGGATCCCGCGCGCGAGGTCGCGCAGCGCTTGGAGCGCGTCGCCGGTGTCGTGCTGCAGCTCGTCCATCACGCTGCGCGCCGCTTCCGGATCTGTCGCGGAAAGATCCTGGGCGCGCCGCAGCTTCATCGACAGCGCCACGAGATGCTGCTGCGCGCCGTCGTGGATGTCGCGTTCGAGCCGCCGCCGTTCGGCGTCCTGCGCGGCCACGATCCGCCGGCGCGACCGGGCGAGCTCGCTCAACCGGCGTTGTAGCTCGGCCGTCAGCTGGACGTTCTTCAGCAGCAGACCGGCTTGCGCCGCGGCGTCGCCCAGGAGACGGTCCTCGACGGGGGTCACCTCGTCGCCGGCCGGCTTGGTGATCGCCAGAGCACCCAGGATCTCGTCACGATGGGACACAGGCACGACACGGTCACGCCCGGCGATCTCGGGGGCGCGGCGACCCTCAAGAGCAACCCGCTCCTCCTCGGGCCCGGCCTCCGGCCAGGTCGCGGAACGGATCAGCTCGCCCTCGAACCTGACCCAGACCTCGGCACGCGCGGCGCCGGTCCCCTCGGCGATCAACCGGACGAGCTGGGGCAAGGCCTGGTCGAGGTCACCGGCGCGCCCGACCCGCTCGGCTAGCGCGCTGAGGAGCTCGTAGGGGGTCGCCCTCTTGCCGTAGACCAGCCGGTTCGCGACACGCCGCGCCCGGTCCCGCAGTGGCTGGAAGGCCGCCGCTACCACGACCGTCACCGCGATCGAGAGCACCAGGTTCGACCGCCCGGCTGCTCCGAAGAGCGATCCCACGCCCACCACCAGAGCGAGGTACGCGAGCGACACGAGGCCCGCCAGCACGCCGAACGCGAGCGCCCGGTTGATAACGCGGTCGATGTTCCACAGGCGGAACCGGACCAGGCCGGCGATCAGCGCGATCGGTATCAGGGCAAAGACGATGCGGAATATCCGGAAGGCGGCGATGGCACCGCGCACGCCGGAGAATTCCTTGCCCACGAAAAGAGGGTCGCTCATTCCAGGATCGCGATAGATGGCGACGTTGTGGACGTCTGCATCGTGGTTCGTAAGCCGGATCTCCACCGGCTCGTCTGCGGCCATCGCGAACCGCGTCCGGTCGAAGCGGTTGTCCTCCGCGGAGAGCGTGACCACGGCCGGACCCTCGTCACCGACGGTCACCGAGCCTCGCATCTCTTCGGGGTGGGGATCGCAGCGGAAGAAATAGACGCCCGCAGCCGGGACCTGCACCTCGTACTCGACGGTCTCCGCGGTCACCCCGCCCGCCGTGGATCCCGTCACGAGCATCAAGGGGATCGCCACCAAGACGGCCAGGCCGAGCGCTCCCGACAGCACCCGCGAACGCTGACGCTCGTCCGGGCTGCGCGCCCGCCGATACCGGCCGAGCTGAGCTGCCAGACCTGCCAGCGGGATGAAGATGCCGAACACGACGACCAGACCGGACGCGTGGTCGTCGGCGGTCAGCGCCAGCAGCCCCGTGAGGAAGACCGCGCCGAGCGCGCCGAGCGCGAGCCGCAGTGGCAGCAACGAGGTCGACACGGGCGTGAGGGCGCCATCGGGGAAGCTGCGAAGAGCGAAGACGTAAGCGAAGCCGGACCCGACATGCACCGAGACGTGCCACGCCTCAACCAGGCTTCCCCACGCCACCGGGACGACCTGGAGAGCGTCGTGGCCCTGCAGGTTGAAGGCGATCGCGCTGCCGACCATGCCGACCGCCAGCAAGCTCGCGGTGCGGTCGCCGGGACGGACGCGCATCAGAACGGCGGAGACGACGAGGTTGAAAAGGCTGAAGCCGTAGTCCAGCACCACCTGACCGCCTTGAACCACGGCGTGCGATGCCTGCGCCGCGTTGACCGCCATCTCCGCGCCCGGGGTCTCGCCCCTCCCGACGCGATGCATCCAGTCGTGGAACGCGTCGGACCCCGCGCCGAGTGCAGGCAGCAGCCCGAGGAGAAGCCAGATCGTTGCGGTCGCGAGGGCCGCGACATAGACCGCGAGGTACACGACGTGAGCGCGAGGCCGATCCATGGATCGATTGTCGTCCAGGGAGAGAGGGACTTGAAGGAGGCGAACCTCCTCGAGGTGGTGGGGCCAGCACCCGTGGCAGTGGTCACGCCCCCGCCTATCCTGGGTCGATGAGCGTCCGGCTCGTGCTCGCGGAGGACAACTACCTCGTTCGCACCGGGCTGTGCCGCCTGCTCGAGAGCCATCCCGACGTCGAGGTCGTTGCCGCGTGCGGGGATCTCGATTCGCTGCTCGAGGCGGTGGCGGCGGATCCCCCCGACGTCGTCCTGACCGACATCCGCATGCCTCCGACGGAGACGGATGAGGGCATCCGTGCCGCCAACCTGTTCCGGGAGAGCCATCCCGGCCTCGGCGTCGTCGTGCTCAGCCAGTACGACGAAGCCGAGTATGCGCTCGCCCTGCTGGAGCGGGGGTCAGAGGGCCGTGCCTACCTCTTGAAGGAACGCGTCTCGGACCTCGATCAACTGGTCGCCGCGGTCACGGCCGTGCAGCGGGGAGCATCCGTCATCGACCCGAAGGTCGTCGAGGCGCTCGTGGCCGCCCGCTCTCGTGCTGCCGAATCCCCGCTCGCGCTGCTCACACCCCGCGAGCGGGAGGTGTTGAGTGAGATGGCCCAGGGGAAGACCAACGCGGGTATCGCCGCGACCCTGTTCCTCACCGACCGCGCGGTCGAGAAACACATCAACTCGATCTTCTCCAAGCTCGGGCTCTCGGCGGAGAAACAGGTCCACCGCCGGGTAAAGGCCGTGCTGTTGTTCCTCGCCGAGCACGGTTGACGACGAGGAGCCGGTGGTGCTGGCCCGCCGCGACGCGGGTGCCTGCACCGTTGCCCGCGCGGCCCATCGGGTGGAAGATCGGGCACATCGGGCTGTCTCAGGGAAAGGAGAGCAGCATGAAGAACAGGATGACGAGGACGATAGCCGTGCTCGGGCTGGTCGCCGTGGCCGGCAGCGCGTTCGCTTTCGGAGGTGCCCGCGCGGCTCGTGGCAAGGGCTTGATCGCCGCGCTCCACGACGTCAACGGCGAGCGGGTCGGCACGGTTAGGTTCGTGCGGCTGGACGACGGCAAGGTCAGGGTGAAGATAGGCGCGACCGGCCTCACCGCCGGCTTCCACGGCTTCCACGTCCACGCCGTCGGCACGTGCGATCCCGGCGCCACCGACACCGCCGGCAACCCCGTGCCCTTCTTCACCGCGGGCGGGCACTACAACCCGGTCGCCACCAACACCCACGGCGCCCACGCGGGCGACATGCCCCCGCTGCTGGTCGCCGACGACGGCACGGTGCGGATGCGGTTCAAGACCGATCGCTTCACCCTGGCGGACCTGCGCGACGAGGACGGCAGCGCGGTCATCGTGCACGCCGGCCCGGACAACCTCGCGCACATCCCGGCCACGAGCCCGACCGGCGGGGAGCGCTACCACTCCCACGTCGACGACGTCATGGGAGCGGACACCGCGACCAAGGCGACGGGCGATGCCGGCAGCCGGTTCGCGTGCGGGATCGTGGAGAAGGCCTAGAGATCCAGGGCACGTAGCACCCGGACTGGCGTCCCCCAAGCATGGGGGACGCCGTCCGCGCGTCCACGATCTATCTCAGCGGAAGCGCGGTCCGCCGTGCTGCAGCGCGACCGTGGCCATGGCGCTGGTGCTCTCGGCGGCGCTGTCGCATCCCGGCAGGCAACCGTCGGCGTAGGCGACCACTGCGCCTGGGACCTCGAAGCTAGGGGCTGGGCGATTCCTCCGACGGCGACGGCGACGGACTGGCGTCCACGGGGTCCTCTTCCGGGTCCTCCGTGGCGCCGGCGTCGTCGGGTTCGTCCGCCGGGTCGGTGCCGTCCTCGGCGGAGTCGGACGACGGTTCGAAGCCGGTGCCGGTCTCGTTCAGCAGCGGAGCGCCGCCGAGGTCCTCGGCCCGCTCCTCGGTGAGGCTCGGCCGGCCCGACGGGATCTCGGCTGCGGCGTCGACGGCCTCCGACAACGTCCACTCCTCGCCCGGCTGGATCGGCTTGTACTCCCCGTTGGGGATCAGCACGTAGGCCGCCACCGCGATCGCCGCCAGGCCCACCGCGCCCAGGGAGGCCCGCATGACCGGACGGTCCGACGTCACCCGGAGGAAGCCGCTGACGATCCTCTTGGCGACCCGGGCCAGGGTCACGAACATGCCGGTCGTGGGGAGCACGACCATCGCCGCCTGGATCCCGCCGACACCGGCCTGCGCGGTCTTCCCGTCGTCGAGGGCCCCGCGCACCTTGTCCCACTGGAGCATGAGCGAGTCCCAGCCCGTCGTGAGCACGCGCGGCGCGCTGAGGACCATCATGCCGAAGAGGAGCAGCAGCACCGGGACCGCCGTGAGCACCCACACGGTGACGACGGCCCGCGCCCACGGCTTGAGCTCGGTGACCTGCGGGGGCGCCTCCTTCCACGGCGCCAGACCCTTGACCGTCGGCTTGATCCGGCCGAAGAGGTCCGGGATGCCCGTGAGGTCGCTGATCGCGTGGTAGCCGTCGAGCCGGAGGAACGGCATGAGGTTGTAGAGCATCAGGAGGTGCTGCAGCAGGATCAGGACGAGCAGTGGCTCGAAGCCGGTGAGCAGATAGACCCCCCCGATCCCGAGCGAGAACAGCACGTTGAAGTACAGCCCACCCAGGTCCGTGCGCACCCGGCCGGCCTTGCCGAGCTTTAGGGCGTCGGTCACGTCGGTGAAGAATGCCGGCCACACGATGTAGATCCCGAAGCCGATCCGACCCGGACGGGCGCCGCCGTAGCGGCACGCCGTCGCATGGCCGAGCTCGTGCCAGGCGATCGACACGATGAGCAGGCCGTAGATCAGCAGGATCACCAGCGGCTGATAGATCAGGTCGCGCAGCGACTGCCCGATACCGTGAGTGGCGAAATACCAGAGGTCGAGCGCGGCGAGACCGACCAATGCTGCGACGATCACCGGCGGCCAGAAGAGAGGACGCAGCAGCCCGGCCAGCACGCCGACCGCCCGCTCGGGCAGCAGCGTGACCTTGAGCTTCAGCGACAAGAGCGGATCGGGCTTGTCCAGCTTGGGGCTCGCTCCGTCGGCGCCGGCGATGAAGCCGTCGGGAAGCAGGTTCTTCTCGATCAGGGTCTTTACGTTGTCGGCGGTGACCTTCCGGCCCGATCGCCGGCTGACCGCGTCCGCCACCGCGGCGTGGTCGCGCTGCCCGTCTACCTCCTCCGCGACCAGGTAGAGGAGCTCGGTGAGCTGGATCAGCTCGCCGTCGGCGCGCCGGGCGAGGTAGCGAGGCTCCTTGAAGCCCGAGCCTTCGTACTCGCCGAGCAGCTCGACGCCGGCGGCGAGCTGCGGCGCCGAGCCCTGTCGGCCGGTCGCCGCGGTCGGATCGGGTGGGGGCGGCTGGGGCGGGGTCGTCGTCACCGACCCGCACCCTCGGGGTCGAGGAAGCCCGTACCTACCTGCCCGCGGGGAGACACCACCGGCACGGTGGCGTAGAGCCAGCCCTCCAACAACGCCATGTCCTCGCCTATCGTCCACGCGAAGGGGGGCGGCCTCGTCTCAGAGGCCGCCCCCTCCGACGAACCACTTTCTTGGCGTTACGGCTGCTTACTGACTCTGGTCGATGACCGAGTCCTGCGTCGCATCGGCGTACGCAACCGCGTCGTCCGACAGCACGTTCGCCGCAACCGCCGCATTTATCGGGATCGCGATGTTGGTGTTGACGAGCGACATCTCCTCGCGATCGCCGACCTCCTCCATGCCCTGCTGCTGGAGCTCTTCCTCGGAAAGGCCTTCAGGCTGCTGCGCCTTCTCGTGTGTCATCTAAGCTCACCTTCCGATCGCTCGATCAGTTGCTCTGGTCGATGTCCACGTCCTGCTCGGCGTTCGCGTAGGCAACGGAACCGTCCGACAGGATGTTCGCCGCGACGGCGGCGTTCACCGGCGCCGCAAGGTTCGCGTTGATCAGAGACATCTCCTCGCGCTCGCCGACCTCCTCGGTGCCCTGCTGCTCGATCTCCTCGGAGCTCAAGCCTTGCGGGGTCCTGGCCTCGTCGGTCATGTGGCTACCTCCTTCCCGTTCCTCGTCGAGTGGGGGTGGGAGTGGTGTTGCTAGTTGCTCTGATCGATGTCTACGTCCTGCTCGGCGTTGGCGTAGGCGATCGAGTCGTCCGATGCGACGTTCAGGGCGACAGCCGCGTTCACGGGAGCTGCCACGTTGGCGTTGATCAGCGACATCTCCTCGCGCTCGCCGAGCTCCTCGGTGCCCTGCTTCTCGAGCTCTTCCTGGTTCAGCCCGCCGCCGGCTCTCTCCTCGGTCATCGCGCGCTCCTCTCTTCTCGTCTCTCGGTCTTCTTGGTCGTGACGCCGTCACGGTGGGTCACTTGCTGACGTGACGACACCGACGTATGGCTTCCCTTGCCCCCGACGTTGATCGCGGAGGCGACGTTGCCTTCGTCGACCGCTTCCTTGATGCGCTTCTTCAGCTCGTCTCGGAGCTTCTTGTGGCCCATCGTTGGTTCCTCCCCTCGGACATGGATGCGTAAACGGCCGTATGCAGGGCGTGGTCGAGCCCGGCGGGGCCTCCCTAGGTGGTCGACGACGCGCTGCCGGGCTAAGAGGCTCCGCGCTCTCCGAGCCGAGGTCGACCTCGTCCGAGCTAGATGATGCGGTCGATCTTGAAGATGTTGCCGGTGTAGTCGGCGACGTAGAGCGCGCCGGCCGCGTCGAAGGTCACGTCCAGGGGGAAGTCCATCTCGAGGAACACGCTGTGGCGCACGACCTTGCGCCCGGCGCGGTCGAGCTCGACCCGCACGACGTCGTGACCCGCAGGAGGACCGAACAGGCTGCCCCACTCGGCGACGAACAGGTCGTTGCGATGAGCGCGCCCCCACGCCGCGGTTCTCTGGAACGCCAGGCCGTCGGACGACGGGTGCAGTCCGAAGCTCGAGGCGGGCCGAGGCGTCGCCGCGCGACAACGCCCGAACCTGTCGATCACGTCCGGGTTCGGATTGTCGTACGGCTCGAGGCTGCCGCGCTCGGCGGCGTTGACGAGGCACGACGGGAACCCGAAGTCGTCGATGCGCGCGTCGTCGACGTCGGTCGCGTACAGCAGGTCGTCGGAGTCCCCGAGCCCGGGATCCAGCGGGTTCTCTCCGGTCGAGCCCTTGCGCGCGTCGTCGGTCCCGTTCATCGGGACGAACAACCTCGTCGGATCGAGCGGCGAGAACGCGAGGTCGTAGACGTTGCGCCATCCGGTGGCCACCAGCGCCTTGCGCGGGGACAGGCGCGCGAGTGAGACATCGCGGGCGCCCGGCGCGATCCTCACGACCGACCCCGACCACGGCACGACCTCCTGCTGGCCGCCCTCGATGCCGTCGTCGGTCGAATTCCCGTTCGTGACGTACAGCATCCCGTCGGGGCCGAACGCAAGGCCGTTCGTGTTGTGCCGCCCATTGGGAAGATCCTTCAGCACGACGTCATAGTCGTCGGCGACCCCGTCCCCGTCGTCGTCGGCGATGCGCCACACACGTCCGTAGGGCCGGAAGCCGAACGGCCCCGCGCGATCGGGCTCCGAGTCGGCGACGTAGAAGCTCCCGTCGCGAGCTGCTGCGATCCCCAATGGCCCGTCGAGCCCCTCGGCGAACACGTCCGGCCCGGACCCGACGCCGCCGAGGTCGTCGATCGCCAGCACGGTCCCTGCGAGGGTGTCGGTCACATAGAGGCGCCGGCCCTCGGCGCCGGCGCGCGTGTCCGGCCCGAACGTGAGGCTGGTCGCGAGCCCCCCGGTCGCCGCGTAGGGAACGACCGTGAAGCCGGGCTCCAGGACGCGCGGCAGATCGTCGAGGCCCCGGAGGTTGCCTTCTTGGGCTCGTGCGCCGGCAGGCGGCGGCGCCAGGAGGGCGGCGAGCGCGGCCGCGAGGAGCATCGCCCACGCCCCGCCCCGGCTCATCGCACTACCAGCGTCCCGGTCATGTTGGGGTGGATCGTGCACAGGAAGCCGTATTCGGAGCCCGATCGGACGCGCTGCAGACCTCGCACATCGGCCGACTGTCCTGTCGTGATCGTGGGGCTCAGGAACAACGGGCATCGCCCCGGATCGAACGCCGAGCACCACTGGCTCTTGCGGGCCGCCTTCTTGGACAGGAATGCATCCGCCGCGGTGAGGTTGTGACGGGGCAGGTCCCCGTTGGTGAACCGGATCCCCTCGCCCTCGGCGATGACCACGACCGGTGGCGCGAATGAGCCGGCCGCGAAGCTGCCCGGGGCGGCCGCCACCTCCGCGGCGCCGGCGGGAGCGCCCGGCACTAGCACGACACACAGCGCAGCCGACGCGACCATGAGGCGACGCATACCGCTTAGCTTCTCCCCCGGTGCGCTGCCTCCTGCCCGTCTCGTACGGGCCCGGCGGGTCAGGGTTTGCCGGCGTGCGCGTACACGACGTCGGAGCGGTCGACCAGGCCGCCGGCGTCGAGAGCTTCGAGGCGGGTCCGGACGGCCGCCGTGCATGCGGTCTGGACGTCGGGCTGGAGCGACTCGAAGCGCCGCTTGCTGGCGCCGTGGCCGGTGCGGTGCTCGATGAAGCTATCCGGGGTCATAACGTTCTCGTAGATCCCGGTGAACGTCCGGATCGAGTGGAAGCCGGCTCGCTGCAGGAGCGCCTCAACCTTTCCCGGCGTGTCGACGAGGTCGTGGCGCGAGATCGACTGGTCTGCGGGCGGGGCGCCGTGGCGATCCAGCTCTTCGGTCCATAACTCGTACGCCGGGTAGGTGGGGTCGTTGCCCCAGGTGATCGTCCCGATGGCGCCGCCCGACCGCAACAACCTCGCCATCTCCTGAAGACCGGTGAGGGGCTCGGGCAGATGGAACAGGACGAACGAGAGCACACCGACGTCGAAGCTCTCCGCGCGGAAACCGAGGCGGGTGACGTCCATCACCACGCGCGGGAAGCGCCGCGGCGCGAGACACAGCATCCCGTGCGCGATGTCGACGCCGGCAACGACCGCATCCGGGGCGCGTGCCGCGATCTCGGGCAGGAGCGCGCCCACCCCGGCGCCGGCATAGAGCACGCGGGCGGCGCGCTGCAGCGGAAGCTCGTCGAGCAGGGCGCCTGACATCTTGAGGAGCTCCGGCGCCCACAGACGCTTGTACGCGTCGCCGATCGCCGAGTAGAAGTGGGCGACCTGCCGAGCGCCGTGCGCGTCCTCGCCCGTTGCGGCGTCGTCGGTCACCAGCGCTTACGAGCCCGGATCGAGTACTCCCGCGTACGAGTTGTGGCCTTATCCGTCATGTGTGGATTCTGCCGTATCGCCCCGCCTTCTCCTCACCGGATGATCCCGCGAAGGTGTGGACCGGGTTGTCGATCGACCTCGGGACTGCAGAAACAGCAACGACATGCTCCCGTAACCCTCTGCGAACCTGCAGGAAACGCACCTCTCCTATCGTCGGATCAAGAGCCAGCCGCGGCCGACGCCGCAGGTCACAGAGTCAGCCGCACAGGGGCAGCCGCAGGTGAGAGGGGGCCGCAGATGGGCACGAGCGACAACGGACCGGGGCAGGTGCGCGCCTACATCCTGCTGAACACCGACCCGGGAAGGGCAGCCTCGGTGGTGCAGGAGATCGGAGGGATGGACGGCGTCGACGACGCCGCCGACGTTGCCGGTCCGTACGATGTGATCGTGCGCGCCAGCGCGTCCAGTGTGAACGACCTCGGCAAGCTCGTCGTCGCGCAGATCCAGCGGGTCACGGGCGTCACGCGCACCCTCACCTGTCCGGAGATGTCCACGATGTGACCCCGTTCTCGTACCACGGAGGCGGGACCAAAGCGATGCGCATCCCGCCGCTCCTTACTGAGGGCTGGCGGGGCCGGCCAGGCCGCGCTCGATGAAGACGATCTGTTCGTCGTCGGCCAGCGCCGCGGTGTCGATCGGCGCCCCCAGCGCGATGATCGCCGCAGCAAGGATCGCCGGGTTGCGCAGCGCGGACCTCCAGGGGCGCTCCTTGGGCT
>JBHENN010000113.1:0-24014 GCA_046262015.1 Actinomycetota bacterium
CCCCGCCATAGACGACCCTTCCTTCGTACCGGTCGACGAGGTCGACTGGTTGAGCGTCCGAGAGCCGGTGATCGCCCTGCAGCTGGACGATGAGGCCCGCGCATATCCCCTTCAGATCATGACCTGGCACGAGATCGTCAACGACACCGTGAGCGGAACGCCCGTCGCCGTGACCTTCTGCCCGCTGTGCAATACCGCGATCGCTTTCGAGCGCCCCCGCATAGAGGGCGAGATCACGACGTTCGGAACCTCGGGCAAACTCATCAACTCGAATCTGCTGATGTACGACCGCGCGACCGAGTCGCTGTGGCCGCAGGTGACCGGTGTTGCGTTGACCGGTCCGCAGAAAGGTCGAGAGCTCACGCGGGTGCCGGTGCAGATCGTGTCGTGGGGTGATTTCGCCTCAACACACCCCGACGGCGATGTGCTTAGCCGGGACACCGGCTACGACCGACGATATGGCGACAACCCCTATCCGGGCTACGACGAGGTGGGTAAGGCCCCGTTCCTGTATTCGGGCGAGGTCGATGGACGGCTCGCCGCGGTCGAACGCGTCCTGGGCATCGGGGCCGGAGGCGACGCCGTTGCCTTCCCCTACTTCCGGCTCCGCCAGGAGGCGCAAGCTGGGCTCGCGGTCGTCGAGGCAGAGGTCGGTGGCGAGCCGGTGGTCGTGTTCTGGAAGAAGGGAACCACCTCTGCTCTCGATGACGCAGACATAGCGGCGTCCAAGGACGTCGGGGCGGCATCGGCGTTCTCCGCCGTTCTGAACGGCGAGCCCGAGACCTTCGCGGTTGCCGGCGGGGAGATCGTCGATACACGCACGCGCAGCGTGTGGGACATATTTGGACGGGCGATCGAGGGCCGTCGAGAGGGTCAGAGGTTGCAGCCGGTTGCCGCCACCGATTCGTTCTGGTTCGACTGGGCCGCGTTCCACCCCGATACTGAGGTATGGGATCCATGAGCATCCGGAGGAGGGTCCACGACGAGTTCCTCGAGGCGACACTGCCTGCACTCGATCTCGTCTACAACCTTGCGAAGCGCTTGGTCGATCCGGATGACGTGGAAGATGTGGTGCAAGAGACGTTCACGCGTGCATTCGATGCTTGGTCGTCGGGCCGACCTCCGCGCAAGGTGGAACCATGGCTCGCGACGATCTGTCTCAACACCGGTCGTAGCCTTTTGAGACGCGCATCGAGCCGGCGAGAGGTTCTGACCGAGCCCGACCCGACGCTGGCCGCACGCGACGATGTCGCCGGCGACGCGGTCGCCAATATCCGCAAGGAGGCGGTTCACGCGGCCCTGTGGGAGCTTCCCGAGGAGCAGCGCATCGCGATCGCACTGATGGACCTCGACGGCTTCACTGCGACTCAGACGGCGAAGATCACGGAGTCACCGCGCGGCACCGTCCTTGCACGGGTGCATCGTGGCCGCAAGAAGCTGGCACGCTTACTCGAGAAGGAGGTGGACCAGGTTGAAGCATGATCCGGAACGCCACGCCGCTGCCTACCTGGGCGGCCTCCTCAAGGGCGCCCGGCGGAAGATGTTCGAGCGCCACATGGTCGATTGCGAGGATTGTTGGCGCGAGGTCGACCTCGGGCGCAAGGGCCGATCGGTTGCCGAGGGGGGGCGCGAGATGGCTCCCCAGGCGCTGCGCGAACGGGTCCGCGCTGCGGTCGAAACCGTACGACCCCACCGCCGCCGGCCCCCCTGGATCTTCGGAGCAGGGCTAGCCGCGATCGCCGCTCTGGTTGTTGCCGTGATCGTGGCGATGCCGGCACGTGAACCTCGTGAGATCGAGGCGGTGTTGTCTTCGTTCCGTAGCGGCAATGTCGGCGCGCCAACAGATCCGGAGCTTCCGGAGCGTCTGTCGGAATTGGAGCTGGTCGGGGCAACGAAACCTCGGCTGGAGGGTCACGATGTGGTCGCTCACAGGTACGTCGATCGATCCGGCGACGAGGTCGTCGTCTACGTCGCCACCGAGGAGTGGCCGGTAGCCGTCGGAGCCGAACACGACAACTCGGGCGAGACCTGGCTGGCCGAGAAGGGCGAGCTAGTCATGATCTGCCTCGATGAGCCGCAGCCGTTGTTAGTAGTGGGAGACGATCTTCATGACGTTGAGCTGGCCGCATACAGTCTCCGTCCGTAACCAACGTGAGTAGTGCAATCACCAGGTGTGGCGTTGCGTCCTACCTCCATGTAAGGACGTCGACAGGTGGAGGTGATCGGGATGGCAGTAGCGACCACAGACCCGCGTTTGCTCGGAGAAAAGACCGATGTGGGCGCGGCTGTGCGTACAGGGGCATCGTGGGGGATCGCGGGCGCGGTCGTGATGGCTATGTACGCGATGATCGCCGGCGCCACGTACCTCGGTAGCGGATTCTTCACGCCCATGTATCACATCGCTTCGTCCGTCATCGAACCCAACGCGATGATGACTTCGATGCAGAAGGCGATGGAGGGCCAGTCGAACTTCCACTTCGTGTTGGGCCCAGCTGCTGTGGGCATGATGGTTCACCTCATGACAGGAGCGGCTTACGGAGTCGTGTTCGCATCGATAGCGCGTGCTCTGCGGCTGTCGGGCGCGGCTTCTGTCGCGGTGGGCGCGGTCTTTGGTATCGGTGTCCTGCTTTTCAGCAGCTTCATTGGGCTTCCCCTCGCAGCAGCCTTGTTCGACGGTGGAGACCCCATCGCCGACATGCCGAAGATGGTGGGCTGGACGACCTTCACGATCGAGCACGTGATGTATGGGTCCGTGCTCGGTGCCGGGTGGCTCTTGTTCACGCGCGGAACCCTGCCTCGATCCGCGGATAGGACGTGAGCTGAGCCGGGTGCGCCTGAAGCGACAGACCGTACGCGTGGCTGCGCCGCGGGAACTCACGTTCGAGGTAGTGGCAGCCGCAGGCAAGCAGACCGGTGAGACCGACAACGGAGTCCTCGTCGAGTTCGAGACCCGGCTGGGTGACCGGGTAATCAAGACCATCGAGGAAGTCCAGCTCCGTCCTCCCGATTCGATCGCTTATCGCTGGCTAGAGGGGCCCTTGGAGGGCGTCGAGGAAGAGATCCGCTTTGAACAGGGTCGAGCGGGAGAGACGGTGATGACCTATTCGGGGAGTCTCGAGGGGCCCTGCGGGATAGTCGGCCGGCTGCGGACGATGCTCGTCGTGCGTCCGATCTTCAACCGGCTCGTGGCAGAGCACCTCGAGCAGGGAAAGCGCATGGCAGAGAAGCGAGCAGAGCGATCGCGGGTCCACCCCCGGCCGGTCAAGGGGTAAGCCGTGCTCAGAGAGGCGGGGGCAGACAGAAAGGCGGTACGTGGTGGCGATAGCGACTTGGACAAGATCGAGGATCGCGTTGCATTTTGGAACGGAGTGAAGGTAGACGGTTAGCCCCTCGGCCGGGTCCACCTCGTGAGCGCGAGGAGCGGGAAGGTGGCCAGCGCGGGTCCCACTATCCACAGCGGGCGGGTCACCCACCACATCAGGTTGGGCTCCTCGGGAACCTCGGTCACCGCCCGCATCATGGCGTAGAAGAGCGCGAACCCCACCGTGTGCCACAAGAAGAGCGGCATGGCGTTGCGTGACAGCCACCACACGAAGCGCTGTGCTCGTGGGTTGTCGGCGAAGGTGAGGATGCGCTCGCGGTTGACGAGAACCACCCCGATCTGGAAGGTGAGCAGGGCCACGATCGCGAGGGTCGGCGGGCCCATGTTCGAGAAACGGTCGGCGGTTGACGTGGTGCCCACCATCGATCGGGGGTAGAGGCCCATGTTGGTGAGTCCTACGAGCGCGGCGAAGCCGATGAGCATCAAGGCCTGCCCGAAGCGGAGCGTCGAGTTCCGCAGACGTTCCCAGGACCACCCCACCTGGTGCGCTGCCCCCCACACCAGAACCATGTTGAACCACGCTGCCTCGGGATGGCCGAAGCGGAACCGCAGGAGGTCGACGCCCATGGCGGCGACCGCCATTCCGATCGGTGCCAGCTCCCCCCAGCGCCTGTCGAGCAGATCCCACAGCGGCACGGCGACGACGAGGGCCATGTAGACGACCAGGAACCACAGGGGCGAGAGCACGAGCAGGATGGCGCGCGTCACCCACGGATCGGGTCCTTCGTGCAAGAGGGCGATCGCGGTCCCGGCGCCGGCGACGACCGCTACCAAGGCCAGCGCCGGCACGCCGAGTTGGACCGCACGGCGTCCGACGAAGCGTCTCCATGCCCCCTGTTGCCCACGATCGCGGGCCCACGTCCGGGCATGGACGAAGCCGCCCGCGACGAAGAACAACGGCATCACTTGCAGGAGCCAGGTGAGGCTCCATAGCCCCGAGACGTAGCCGATCGGGTTATCTGCATGCGGACCGTCCTCGCGCCACACGAGGATCGTGAAGACCCAGTGCCACAGCACGACGGTGGTCGTCGCGAGGGACCGCAGCAGATCGACCAGCTCGTCCCGTCCCCCGCCCGGGTCGGCGGGCGGGAGCATGGTCGGGTGTGCAGCTCCGGTCTTCGCACCCATGGTGAGACCTTATATAGGGGATCGAACAGCTAGCTGGCGGGGGGCGCGGCCCCGGCGGCAGGTAGGATGCGGCCTCTTAGATGGCTCCGGCAAGAAAGGGGCGTCCGCGGGCATCGGCCGTTCGACCCAAGGTCTCCGGCGCGTCGTGCATACGATACGCGGCGTCGCCCTCGGCGACGCGACCAGCTTCCGTGACGGGGTCCTGACGGTGGAGGCGGCCGCAGCGGAGGACCTCCTCGCCGCCGACGCGCTGGCCGAGGTGCGCCTCGACTGGGCCTCACCCGGCTCCCGCGTCCGTATCGTCAAGGTCCTCGACGCCGTCGAGCCCCGAACCAAGGGGTCCGGCGGAGGCGGCATCTTCCCCGGCTTCGTCGGTCCGCCCGAACCCCAGGGGACGGGCGAGACCCACGTGTTGCGCGGGGCGGTGGTCGTCACGGCGGGGTTCCTGCCGCGGGCCCAGGAGGGCCTGGTCGATATGACCGGGCCGGGCCAGCAGCTGTCGTTCCTCGGCGCGACGCACAACCTCGTCGTCGGTTTCGCGCCGGCCGAGGACGCCCCGTGGGAGGAGGTCGATCGAGCCCTTCGCCGCGGCGCCCTGAGGCTGGCCGCGCACCTCGCGGAGGCGGCACTCGACCACGAGCCCGATGCCGTCGAGGACCTGTCGGGTGTTGGCGATGCGACAGGTCCCGAACTGCCCCGGGTTGCTGCGGTGACCAACCTGCAGACGCAGGGGACCTTCAAGGACGTCTTCGTCTACGGCGAGAGCTTCGGTTCCGACGCGCCCGCGCTGATCGACCCCAACGAGCTCGACGACGGCGCGGTCGTCAGCGGTCAGTACGGCCATCCGGCCCTCAAGAATCCGACGTACACGCTGCAGAACCATCCGATCGTCGCGGCGCTCCGAGCGCGCCACGGCACCGATCTCTTCTTCGGCGGTGTGGTCATCTGTCCCGAGCCGGTCGATCAGAAGGGCAAGGAGAAGACCGCGCAACAGGTCGCCGACCTGTGCCGCGCCGAAGGTTTCGACGCGGCGATACTCACCAAAGAGGGCGGCGGTAACGCCGACGCGGATGTGTCCCTCAAGATGGATGCCTTGGAAGAGGCAGGCATCGCGGCCGTCGGGTTGTTCCCGGAGATGTCCGGTCCCGACGGCAGCGCACCTCCGCTGGTGATCGCGCCGAACCAGGCGAGTGCGCTGGTGAGCACCGGCAACTACGACCACAGGATCGAGCTGCCGGCGATGGAGCGCGCGCTCGGGGGCGACGAGCTGGCGCTCCTTGGTGTGGATGCTACGTCTGAGATCACGGTGCCTGCGGCGGTCGTCTACTGCTCGTGCAGTCCTATCGGTCTCGGACGGCTGACGTGTCGGGAGGCCGCATGACCAGGGTCGTGCACTACGTCAACCAGTTCTTCGCAGGCCTCGGCGGCGAGGACCAGGCCGGGGTCGGACCCGGCGGGCAGGAGGGCGCGATCGGTCCCGGGCGCCGTCTGGCTCAGCTGCTCGGAGATGACGCCGAGATAGTCGCCACGATCTATTGCGGCGACGACTATGCCGCCTCGGTCGAGGGCGCAACCGACGAGATCCTGAGTCTCGTCCAGAGCCACGACCCCGATCTGGTGATCGCCGGGCCGGCCTTCGGCAGCGGTCGCTACGGCCTGGCGTGTGCGCGGCTGGGAGTCGCGGCAAGCTCCGCGGGGATCCCGGTCCTCGCGGCGATGCACGAGGACAACCCCGCGGTTGACGAGGCCGGGACCACTCCTCTGATCGCCAGCGGCCCCACCGCGCGCGCGATGCGTCCCTCCCTGGACACGCTCGGTGCGGCCGCTCGCAAGATGCTCGCAGGTGAGGCGCTTTCCGCGGACGACGGGCGCATCGGGCGGCTGGCGCGCGCGACCCTCGTGGCCGAGAAGAACGCGGCCGAGCGTGCGGTGGATCTGGTGGTCGCGAGACTCGGGGGCGACAAGGACGCGACCGAGATCCCCCTGCCTCGTTTCGACCGAGTGGCGCCGGCGCAGCCGATCGAGGATCCCTCGACCGCGACCGTGGCGCTGGTCACGGAAGGAGCGGTCGTCCCCGCCGGCAACCCGCAGGGTCTCGAGTCGGCACGGGCGACGAGATGGCTGCGGTATCCGATCGAGGACAAGGCGTCGCTCGCGTCCGGGGACTACATGTCGGTGCACGGAGGTTTCTCGACCGCGTGGGCCAACGAGGACCCGTGTCGGATCGTGCCGCTGGATGCCGCCCGCGAGCTCGAGCAGGAGGGTGCGATCGGGCGGCTCCATCCCGAGTATCTCGTCACCGCGGGTAACGGCACCTCGGTCGCCAACGCCCGCCGGTTCGGGATCGAGTGGGCCGCCGAACTGAGGAAAGCCGGTGTGCAGGCCGTTGTCCTGACGTCGACATGAGGGACGGGAACGCGTTGCGGGTCAACGCTTGCGAAGGAGCTCGAACGAGCAGGTATACCGACCGCGCTGTTGTGCAACCTGGTGTCCCTCGCGGAGAAGGTCGGCGCGCCGCGCATCGTGCCCACCCGCGGCATCCCCTATCCGACCGGCGATCCGTCGTTATCGTCCGGCGAGGAGAAGAAGTGGCGCCGGACCCTCGTGGAACGAGCGCTTACGGCCGTCACGACGCACGTGGCAGGACCGACGGTGTTTGACGACTCCGAGGAGGCGGCGGGATGACGGCTCCGGTGATCAGCGCGTGCGCGCAGATACTCGCTCACGTCCCCGGGCTGGTGCGGCACGGCTCCAAGCCTCAGCGCGTGATCGAGGCCAGCTCCGAGACCGCATCCGCCCTCGCCTCGGCGTTGCGGAGCTTCGACGATGCCGTCGCCTATCCGCCGAATCAGGCGTTCCTGGGGACCGTGCACCCGCGCGACCTGGGACCGCGGCCATGGTTCGAAAAACCGATCGCAGGAGCGGAGCGGTTCGCGCCGGCCGGCGAGATCATGCCGGAGGAAGAGTTCCTCGGGCTCCTGGCGGCGGTCGACCAGTCCGACATCGTCTCTCTCGAGGCAGCCCTCGCGGCGCGGGTGGCGGAAACGCTGGCGCAACACCCGCTCGCGAAGGGTTTCGACCTCGAGCGCATAGAGAGGTCGGCGAGCCCGCGCCCCGGAGGTCTGCCGCTCTACTCGGGCGATCGGCAGGTGGGGGCAGCACACGCGGCCCACGACGTGGACGAGGCGTTGTCGGAGCGCGTCCTGCTGGAGAACCTTGCCGCCAAGGCGAGCGCCACCCTCGCGCTGCTGCATCTCCTCGAGGACAACGACATCGACCCCGGCTCGATCGACTACGTGATCGGGTGCGGTGAGGAGGCGGTGGGGGATCGGTACCAGCGCGGTGGCGGCAACATGGCGAAGGCGGTAGCGGAAGCCGCCGGACTCACCAACGCGTCGGGCGCGGACCTCAAGAACTTCTGCGCCGCCGCGGTTCCATCCTTGGTCATGGCCGGGTCCCTGGTCGCGGCGGGAGTCTTCCGGCGGGTAGCGGTGGTCGCCGGCGGATCGGTCCCCAAGCTGGGTATGAAGTTCCAGGGCGCTCTGAAGCACGGGCTCCCCATCCTCGAAGACGTCTTGGGAGGGACCGCTGCCTTGGTTGAAGCCGACGACGACGCTTCCCCCCGGATACGGCTCGACTCGGTGGGACGCCACCGCGTCGGCGATGGAGGGGCGATGCCGAAGATCATGGAGGCGCTCGCGATCGAGCCCCTGACGCGCCTCGGGATCTCTGCCACCGATGTCGACGACTTCGCGACCGAGCTTCACAACCCGGAGATCACCGAACCGCAAGGCTCCGGCAACGTGCCCGAGCGCAATTACCGTACGATCGCAGCACTCGTCGCACGAAGGGGTGACATCACCAAGGAGGACGCGGCGGGGTTCGTGACGGCCCGCGGGATGCCCGGCTTTGCTCCCACCCAGGGGCACATCGCGTCGGCGCTTTGCTACCTGCCTCACGCGGTGAGTCGGCTGAAGGCGGGCGACGCCGGCCGGGTGATGCTCCTGGCGAAGGGAAGCTTGTTCCTGGGCCGCATGTCGCAGCAGTCGGACGGGATGAGCGTGATGCTGGAATCGAGCTCTTAGGAGGGCATGGGCGTGGCGGACGTGATGGAGGCTACGAAGGACAACTTCGAAGAGGTCGTGTCCTCGGGCACGGTGCTGGTCGACGTGTGGGGGCCCGACTGCAAGCCGTGCGTGGCACTCGAACCTCACGTCGAGCGCATCTCGTCCGAACGCGACGATCTCAAGGTGGTGAAGCTCGAGGCACCGAAAGCGCGCCGACTGTGCATGAAACTGGGCCTCATGGGACTGCCGGTGTTCATGATCTACAAGGACGGCGAGGAGGTCGCACGGCTTTCGGGGCCACAGGTGACGCCGGATTCGCTACAGAGCTGGGTAGACGAATCCCTAGGAGACCTGCAGAGGGGGTGAGCACCACGTTCGATGGAAAGAAGGTCATCGCTCTAGGCGAGCGCGACGGTATCTCCGGTCCCGCGATCTCGAAGTGTGTCGAAGCAGCGGGGGGGGAGGTTGCGTTCGCGGCGACGGAATGCTTCGTCTGAACCGCGTCGGGAGCGATGGACCTGCGTAGCCAGGAAGCGATCGTCAAGCTCGCGGAGCAGCACGGCAAGGAGAACCTCGTCGTGATCCTCGGCTCTCCCGACCCGGAGAGCGCCGAGATCGCCGCCGAGACCGTGATCGTTGGCGATCCCTCGTACGCAGGCCCGCTCACCGAGGCCCAGTTGGGTCTCGAGGTGCACCACCTCCTCGACGAGGAAGTGAAGAAGCAGATACCCGATGAGGTCTGGGAGGATCAGGTCGGAGTGATGGCCGACGTCTTCGACGCCGACGAGATCAATGCCGCCGTCGCCCGCATGCGCAACGGCGAGGCGTCTTCCTGAACGCGCCGCGCCTTCCCGCGGCTCGGGGACCTCTTACCGAGCAGCTGATCGACGTACTGCGCCGGCCTGCGGGCCCGTTCACCCCACCCGCCCCCGTCGGCGACCCGGTGGCAGGCGATGACTTCCAGCTCGCGCTCTACCTCTGTTACGAGCTTCACTACCGGGGCTTCCGGGACGTCGACGAGCGCTGGGAGTGGGAACCCTCACTGATCGCCTTCCGCCGTTCGCTCGAGGACGGGTTCGAGCAGGCGTTGACATCCCAAGTCGTGATCGATGCGGGCGTCGAGGACGTAGCTCTTGCGCTGCGAGAGATCGCGAAGGCCGACGACGATGGGCCCTCCCTCGCAGACCATCTTCAAAGCGTCGCGACGCTCGACCAGTTCCGGGAATTCCTGATCCACCGCTCGGCTTATCAGCTCAAGGAAGCCGACCCTCATTCGTGGGCCCTACCCCGACTGTCCGGCAAGCCGAAAGCTGCCCTGATGGAGATCCAAGCCGATGAGTACGGTTCCGGGTCGGCCGAGCGGATGCATGCCCATCTCTTCGCCAACGCGATGGCGGCCGTGGATCTCGACCCGACCTACGGCGCGTATGTCGAAGTGATCCCCGGCCCAACGCTTGCCACCGTGAACCTTATGTCGATGTTCGGTCTCAACCGGCGGTGGCGGGGAGCGATCGTCGGGCACCTCGCTCTGTTCGAGATGACCTCCAGCGGCCCCAACCGCAAGTACGCCAACGGGTTGTGCAGACTCGGAGCGCCGGCGGCCACCGAGTTCTTCGACGAGCACGTCGAGGCCGATGCCGTGCACGAGGTCATCGCGGTCCACGATCTGGCCGGGTCGCTCGCCCTGGACGAACCCGAGCTTGCGCACGACATCCTGTTCGGCGCGCAGGCCCTGGCGGCGCTGGACGCCCGCTTCGCTCGTTCCCTTCTAGGTCCGTGGAAGCTGGGCCAGTCGTCGTTGTTGCCTGCGCCGCCCGCATCCGTGGGGTGAGGTCACCTCTAGAGCTGAGCTACATCCTCCCGCTGAAGTGGTCCGAGGATGTGGATCGCGGTGAGCTCGCCGGATATCTGCGCTACCTCAGCGAGCTGGTTCAAGAAGTCATCATCGTGGACGGCTCCGACCCCGCGTCGTTCGCCGCGGATCAAGCCGCATGGGGAGCCTTCGTGACGCACCTCGCCGTCGACCCGGGATCGAACTTCGTCAACGGCAAGGTCTCGGGCGCGACCACCGGAGTGAAGGCGGCCCGCTTCGAGAAGGTCATCATCGCGGACGACGACGTGCGGTACGAACCTTCCGTTCTGGAACGGATGGCAGAGCTGCTGGACCTCGGGGAGCTCGTCCGCCCCCAGAACTACTTCGACCCTCTCCCCTGGCACTCGGCGTGGGACACCTCCCGGATGATGGTCAACCGGGCGCTCGGGGGTGACTTCCCGAGCACGTTCGGCTTGCGCCGCTCGTTCTTCCTTGCGATGGGCGGCTATGACGGCGACGTGCTGTTCGAGAACCTCGAGCTGATGCGGACGGTCACGGCGAACGGGGGACGCGTCTACGCGGCCGACGATCTGTTCGTGGCACGCAGGCCACCCAGCAGAGATCGCTTCTTCGCCCAGAGGGTCCGCCAGGCTTACGATGACTTCGCGATCCCGCCGAGGATGGCGGTGTGGCTGTCGCTGATGCCCACGATCGGTTGGTCGCTCGCACGCGGGAAGCCAGCGGTCGTTGGCGCGCTCGGGGCGTCTGCCGTGGGGGTCGCCGCGGTTGGACGTCACCGCGCCGGGGGGCGCGCCGCGTTCCCTGTGTGGGTTCCCCTCCTCGCACCCCTATGGCTGTTCGAACGCGCCGTCTGCGCGTGGCCGGCTTTGGGCATGCGGATCACGGGAGGGGTGCGCTACGGCGGAGGCAAGATCGTGACCTCCGCCAACTCCGGGCGTTCTCTGGCGCGCCGAGCCCTCCGGGCTAGGTGACCGTCGGCGGACGCTCGTCGAGGCCCGACGCCTTGAACTCGATCAGGTTGTGCGTCCCGTCGCAGAACGGACGGATCTTCGATCGACCGCAACGGCACAACGCGATCGTCCTGCGGCGCGGGTCGATCTCTTCGCCGTTCTGGTCCACCAGGCTGAAAGGACCCCTGACGATAAGGGGACCGTCCCGGTACGGGGTGATCGAGCATCGCTCTTGCACCAGCTACTCCCGCTCTCCGGTGACCGGCTCGTCGGGCTCGTCGCCGGGCCCCTGGGCGAGATAGGCGGCGCGCCTCTTGTCCTCGCCTTCGACCCCGTAGACGGCATCCGCCTCGTCCATCTTCTCGTCGAGCGTTTCGGGGTCGACCTTCTCGGTCACTTCCTCACCCGACTCGTCGCGGTACTTGATCTCTTTCTCGTCCGGCATGAGTCCCTCCTTCGTCAGGGATACACCAGGCGTTTACCCACATCGCTGCCCTGCTCACCACTCATGAGGCGCTGCTCGAGTGCGTCGGCAAGTTCTTCGAGTGCTCGGATGGCGTCTGATCCCGGCGCAAGGTCGAGCACGCATCGACCCACCTGGTCGGCCTTTCGCACGGCTGGGTCTTCGGGGATGGTGGCAACGATCTCGAGCGCGTGCGAGTCCGCAAGGGCGGTGATGTCGTCTAGGTCCTCGGGGCCCACCCGGTTGCCTACGAGCGCGACCCGTGGCACCCCCAGCTCGGCCGCGAGAGCGCGCGTGCGGGCCGCGGTGACGATCGATTTCACGTAGGACTCGACGACGATGAGCAGAAGGTCCACGTGCCGCAATGTCCCCCCGGCCCAGGAGAGATGCTCGAGGCCCGCTTCCATATCGGCGATGACGACTATCGGATCGAGCTCGCTTTCGACCGTCTCGATGAGGTCACGGACCGTGACGTGGGAGACCCCCGTTCAGCCTGCGCCGGCGCGTTCGACCCGCGCGGCCAGGAGCAAGGTGACGTCGTCGGGACCGGGATAGCCGTACTCCTCGATCAGCCGAGCGTTGTCGAGCCCGGTTGGGACGGCGCGCTTGCCATCCGACTGGTCGAGGAGGGGGCGGATCCGAGCGGCCGCCTCTTCGGAGACCCCCGCGCTCATCGCGAGGTTGGGATCGGAATCGCAATCGATCGCCAGCACCCGATGACCCCGCTGCGCGAGGAGCCGCGCCATGACCGCGGCGATCGTGGACTTGCCGACCCCGCCCTTGCCCGATATGCCGATGCGCATGCCCGCATTATCGCCCGTCGCGTGGGCGCTCCGCGGTTCGCTCTTGACGTGAGTCCATCTCGCTGGGGGCGATCTCAACCGACCGATCGAGCTCGTCGTTCCGCCGGTGGTCCCTTGGTGCGGGCGACCACAACCCAGGGAGTACGGAGGATGAACCGCGCGATCACGACCATCGGTAACAAGACAAGGGCGATGACCACCTCGAGCGCCGTCAGCAGCAGCGGGAACAACAGCACGATCAGACCGATGAGCGCGATCGCAGCGACTATGCCGAACGCGAGACCAAGGGGCCCGTCGGGCAGGTCCAGATCGAGGTCCCAAGCCGACAACAGGGCATCGCTGTCGTCGGCGGGGCTCTTCGCCCGCACGCGCGGCTCCCATGGGAGCCAGCGCCGATGGATCCGCCAGCGGCGGCCGTCCGGTCCGGTAACTATTCGTCCCACGGGGCAACGGTAACGTGGGGCGAGGGGCCGCCGATGGAACCGGGGTCGTGGCTGCGGTGTAATCGCCGAGTCGGATCGGATCAGTGGAGGGCCGTCCACTGGAAGATGCAGAGCTCGTCGAGCGGGCGAGGGATGGCGACGTGCAGGCATACGAAGCGTTGGTCGATCGGTACCAGCAACTCGCCTACCGCACCGCGTATCTCGTCACCCGCGACACCGGCGAGGCGGAGGACGCCGCCCAGGAAGGGTTCGTGAAGGCCTACTACGCGCTGGCGCGTTTCCGCCGGGCCAGCCCATTCAAGCCGTGGCTGCTGGCCATCGTTGCCAACGAGGCGAAGAACAGGGTTCGCTCGGCGTCGCGTCGCGGGGGTCTCGCGCTGCGCCTGGAGCAGAACCGCGCTCCCGGGGACGCGGCCCCGTCTCCGGAGGGCGCGGCTCTGTTGGGCGAACGGCAGCGGATGCTCCTCGCCGCGCTCGAGACCCTTTCGGAGCGGGATCGTCTCGTGATCGCCTACCGCTACTTCTTCGACCTCAGCGAGGCTGAAATGGCAGACGCGCTCGGATGCGCGCCGGGGACCGTCAAGTCGCGGGCGGCCCGGGCGCTGGACAGGCTCCGGGCCGTCCTCGGCGATCAGATGGTTGAGCCGACATGAGCGAGTGGGATACGGGGGGGACGGGTCTCGGCGCCGAGCTGCGGGACCTCGGCCGCAAGCTGGCGTATCCCCCGGCGCCGGACCTCGTACCGGCGGTGCGCGCTCGGCTGGCCGAGGAACGCTCGACCCGGCGCGTGTGGCCGCGTCCGCGTGCACTGGCGTTCGCCGCAGCGGTCCTTGCCTTGCTCGTCGTTCCCGTGGCCCTGTCGCCGTCGCTGCGCGGGGCGGTCGCCGGGTGGCTCGGGGTCGACGGCGTCCGCATCAAGGTCGGCCGGAGCTCGCCGACGCCCGCAGCAGCCGATCTCGACCTCGGTGCGCTCGTCTCGCTGGACGAGGCGAGGGAGAGTGTCTCGTTCCGCGTGCTCGTGCCGTCTTCGCTCGGCCCCCCCGACGAGGTGTTCTTCGGAGACACGCCGCCCGGAGGCCAGGTCTCGCTCGTGTACCACCCCCGCGCCGGCGTACCGTCCACCGGCCAACCGGACGTAGGGGTGCTGGTGACTCAGTTCCGCGCGACCCTGGACGGCGGTTTCTTCAAGAAAGTGGCATCCGCGGCGCAGGTCGAGTTCACGGCGGTCGGGACGTCGGAGGCCTACTGGATCGAAGGCAGCCACTCCTTCTTCTACGTCGACGAGCGCGGGGCCGTCGTCGAGGAGAGCGTGCGGCTCGCCGCCAACGTCCTTCTGTGGGAGCAGGGCGGGGTGACCTTCCGGATCGAGTCGGCGCTTCCCCTGGAGCGGGCCCTGTCGATCGCTCGCTCTCTGGAGTGAGTCGGGAACCTCTTGGGAGCTCGCGGTGTACCCAGGATGGTTGCGATCGGTCCACAAGGAGGTGCGAGAGATGAAGCGACGCACGGTCGTGCTGATGCTGCTCATCGGGGT
The DNA here is from genome assembly GCA_046262015.1 of Actinomycetota bacterium. Classification (GTDB taxonomy): domain Bacteria; phylum Actinomycetota; class CADDZG01; order CADDZG01; family WHSQ01; genus JBHENN01. The sequence continues at coordinate 14,602 of JBHENN010000113.1, forward strand.
GGTGGGCGCATCGGCGGCTGCGGTGCCTGCGCATGCCGGAGGCGGATGCCACGAGATGCAGGAAGAGGTGACCTCGGCGAGAGCATCCGGAACCGTGACCGTCCCTATGGAGGAATGTGGTTTCTCGCCGACGGTGCTGCATGTCGATCCCGGCACGGTGGTGACCTGGACCAACCGTGACCCCGTCCCCCACACGGTGACGGGAGCGCTTTTCACCTGGGGCGATCAGGCAGGGATCCAGCGCGGCGGTGAGGTCTCGCACCGGTTCGAGGACGAGGGGGTCTTCCCCTACTACTGCATCTTGCATCCCGGCATGGTCGCCGCGGTTGTGGTCGGCAATCCCGACGCAGGAGCCGCCGCAGCCGCGCCGATCCAGCCGGCCGCCGGCCCGCAGGCTCCGGCTGGGGCTACGGACACGGAGCGGCGCGCCGCGGACACGACCTCTCCCTGGGCGGCTGCCGGCCTCGGCCTCGCGATCGTGGTCCTGACGGCCGCGGCAGGGGTGGCGCTCGTGCGTCGTCGCCCCCAGCGGGCGGTCGCCTGAGCCAACCGAGTGCTTCCCGCGGGGTCAACGGCACCGCACGACCTCGGTAGGGTCTGAGCCGGATCAGGATCGGTCGACCCACAGGAGGTACCGCCGTGTTGGTGGCCACGACGCTGGCCGTCATGGTCGCGGCCGCGGCCGGGGGCGTCATCCTGTTGTTCCGGAGGGGCTCGCTGCGCTCGATCGGAGCGCAGTACCTCGATCCCTCAGCCCCGTTGCTGTTGCGCCACCTGCCGTTCGTGGCGGTTCCGGTGGCCGCGTTCGCGCTCGTGATCCTTCTTATGCTGTTGTCGGTGCGGTTAGCGGCCGACGTCAACGTCGTGCTCCTGACGATCGCCATGATGGTGCTGATCGCACCCATGGGTGCAGGCATCTGGTTCTTCCTGACGCCTCCGGAGTGGTTGAAGCCGGAGTGGATCAAGGAAGCCGAAGCCCTCCGCACCCCGGAACCGGCGCGCCGGGATGAGGACCCGGTAGCTCCGCCGTCCGCCGCTGAGACCACCGTCGAGGAGCCCGCAGACGACACGTTGATCTCGCCCGCTGTGGCTATGCCGGCGCTGGAGCGGTCCGCAGCTCGGGCTACGCGAGGGAAGTCGACCGCGAAGAAGTCGACGTCGGGGAAGGCCGCGGCGAAGGCGCCGACCCGAAGGAAGCCCGTCGCTAAGGAAGCGGCGGCCGCGAAGAGCACGGCCAAGAAGATCGCGACCGCGAAGAGCACGGCGAAGAAGCCCGCGACCGCGAAGAGCGCGGCCAAGAAGCCCCCGACCGCGAAGAGCGCGGCCAAGAAGGTTGCGACCGCGAAGAGCACGGCGAAGAAGCCCGCACCCGCGAAGAGAAGCGTCAAGAAGCCGGCCGCGGCAAAGGCCACCACGAAGGCGACGCCGTCGACCGAGACGTCGCCCTCTGCCTCCACCCACACCGAGCCCGTGCGTGAACCAGAGATGCCTGCCGCGGAGGTCTCGAGGGCCGGGCCCTCCGACGACTCCTTCGCCCGGGTGCGGGAATACCTCCGCTCGCAGACACAAGACCGCGCCTGATGGTGGACGCCGTCATCTCGACCCAGGCCCTGACACGCTCGTTCGGAGAGCGCGTCGCTGTGGACCGGCTCGACCTGCGCGTCGACGCCGGCGAGGTCTTCGGCTTGTTGGGACCGAACGGCGCGGGCAAGACGACGACGATCCGCATGCTCACGACCCTGCTGGCGCCGACGTCGGGGTCTGCACAGGTGTGTGGTTTCGATGTGGTGAGGCATCCGGGCGAGGTCCGCCGGAGGATCGGCTACGTCATGCAGAGCGTTCCGTGGCAGGTGAACCGTCTTCTGACGGCGCGCGAGATCGTGGAGATGGAGGCCGCGCTCCACCACGTCGCGCGCTCCAAGCTTCGGACCGCCGCTGAGGAGGCTCTCGACCTGGTGGGGCTCCTGCCCGACGCTGACCGCTCGATCGAGGAGTACTCCGGGGGCATGCACAAGCGCCTCGACCTCGCCTGCGGGCTGCTGCATCGACCGCAACTCCTCGTGCTGGACGAACCAACGCTCGGTCTCGACGTGCAGTCGCGTCACCGGGTGTGGGACTACGTCAAAGGACTTCAGGATCATGGAGTGACGGTTCTGCTGGCGACGAATTACCTCGACGAGGCAGACCGGCTGTGCGACCGCATCACGATCATCGATGCCGGGCAGGCCGTCGTTACCGGTTCGCCGGTGGATCTCAAGCGCGCGGTTGCCGCCGACGTCGTCCACGCCGTGACCACCATGCCCGACGTATTGCGCTCGAGCATCGAGGAAGAGCCGTGGGTGAAGAACCTCATCGTCGATCGCAACAACGTGCACATATACGTCGAAGACGCCGCGGTCGCGCTGCCCGCGCTCATGGCCCTCTCCGTCCAGCGAAGCGTGGACCTCGAGCGTGTCACCTATACCCAGCCGACGTTGGACGACGTTTTCCTTCTGCACACCGGCCATGAGCTCCCCGAGCTTGCGGTAGGTGCGTGATGGTCGACCACGCAGTTGCACGTGCCGGGGTTGCCGAACGCCGGTCGTGGGGGACCGCTCGAGGGGAATGGTTCCAGGAAGTCTCTGCTCTGGCGCGCCGGGCGTTCCTCCAGATCGTGCGCGACCGCCTCAATCTCCTCTTCAGCCTTACCCAGCCGGCCATCTGGCTGGTCTTCTTCGGCAGCGCGTTCGGGCGCGCCATAGACAAGACGGTGATCGGGACCGACGACTACATGGGTTTCATGCTCCCGGGGATCATCGCGTTCACGATAGTGACCAACACCGTCAGCGGTGCGATGCCGATGCTGTGGGACAAGGAAACGGGCTATCTCGACAAGCTGCTCAGTATGCCAATCGCCCGCAGCTCGTTGATCGTGAGCCGCTTCATCTTCCAGTTCGCTATGGGCACCGTTCAGGTAGGCCTCGTCTTCCTGGTTGCCGTGGCGTTCGCGGTAGATGTCGCGTCCGGCGTCCTCGGCGCCGTCGCTATCCTGGCGGTCGCGGGGCTGCTGAGCATGGCGCTCACCGCCGCTTTCACTGCACTCGCGTTCCGCGTCGCCACGCATGGGACGTTCTTCGCGGTGGCCGGGTTCGTCACGCTGCCTCTCGTGTTCCTGAGCAATGCGTTCGTCCCGGTGGACTCGATGCCTGGTTGGATGACGGTCGTTGCCCGGGCGAACCCGCTCACTTACGCGATCGGCGCTATGCGCAGCTTGGTCCTCGACGGCTGGACCGGAGCGGTGTGGACCTCCCTCGGGATCCTCAGCGTCTTCGCCGCCGCCTGTCTCGCTCTCGGCACCTACGAGTTCCGTCGTCACACCGGGCAACGGCTGAACTGATCCGTCGTGCCTCAGACGGTCTGAGGAGCCGGGACCGGAGCGACGCTCAGATCGAGACGGCGTAGCAGTTGGGCGTTGAGCGCGACCACGATCATCGAGACCGACATCAAGACGGCGCCGAGCGCCGGAGCCAGCGTGATCCCCGCCCATGCCAGCACCCCGCCGGCAAGCGGGATCGCGACCGCGTTGTAACCGGTCGCCCAGACGAGGTTCTGGACCATCTTCCGATGGGAGGCCTTCGAGAGCTCGATCACACTCAGGACGGCGCGCGGGTCGTCGGTCGCGAGGATGACCCCCGCCGACTCGATCGCTACGTCGGTGCCCGCGCCGATCGCGATCCCCACATCGGCGCGGGCAAGAGCAGGAGCGTCGTTGACGCCGTCGCCGACCATCGCCACGGTATGCCCACGCGCTTGCAGGCCGGCGACGGCGCCGTCCTTGTCCTGGGGGAGGACCTCGGCGAAGAACTCATCGATGTCGAGCTCGTCCGCGACCGAGGCTGCGACCTGGTGTGCGTCGCCGGTGATCATGGCGACCTTGATGCCGCGCGCGTGGAGGGCGGCGACCGCGTGGTGCGATTCGGCGCGGACGCGGTCCTCGAGGGCGAGCGCACCCAGGACGTCTCGTCCTTCGAGGACGAAGAGGACTGCGGCCCCGCGGCTCTTCCATCCCTCCACCGTGGCGCCGAGCGGTTCGGCGAGAGTCCCGCCGCGTTCGGACAGGAGCCTCGGCCCTCCGACGGCGAGCAGGCGCCCGTCCACCGATGCTTCGACCCCTCGGCCGGTCATGGAGCGGAAGTCGCTCGCGGCCTCGATGTGCCCCGCGGCGCGTCCCGCGCGCACGATCGCCCGGGCGAGCGGGTGTTCGCTGTCGGACTCCACCGCGGCTGCGAGGCGCAGGATCACGTCCTCGTCCCCGCGGGCCGCCACCACCTCGCTCACCTCGTGCTCGGCCGCGGTGAGCGTCCCTGTCTTGTCGAAGAGCACGACGTCTACCGACCGCATCCTTTCCAACGCCAGCCTGTCCTTGACGAGGATTCCGTTCCGCGCCGATAGTCCCGTGGAGATCGATACGACCAGGGGGATCGCCAGTCCGAGCGCATGGGGGCACGCGATCACCAGGACGGTGACGGTGCGCTCCACCGCGCCTTTCGGCTCTCCTATCGCGGTCCATACGAGGTAGGTGAGGAGGCCGGCCCCGACGGCCACATAGAAGAGGAACGCGGCTGCCCGGTCGGCGAGTGCCTGAGCGCGCGAGCGCGAGGTCTGAGCGGCTTCCACCAGGCGGTGGATACCCGCAAGTGAGGTCTCGTCTCCGACGGCATCGAGCTCGATACGGACCGAGGAATCGGCGACGACGCTGCCGGCGACCACGCGAGCGCCTTCGGATCGGGTGACGGGCCGCGACTCTCCCGTCAGCATCGACTCGTCGACGTCGGCGGAACCCTGTACGACGACGCCGTCGGCGGGCACGCGGCCGCCCGGTCGCACGAGGACCACGTCCCCCTGGGCAAGCTCGCCGACCGAGACCGTCTCCAACCCCGACGCGGTCACACGCTCCGCCTCGTCCGGAAGGAGCCGGCTGAGCGCCTCGAGCGCGCCGCTCGCGCGGCCGATCGCCTTCATCTCTTGCCAGTGGCCAAGCAGCATGATCGCGATCAGCGCGGCGAGCTCCCACCAGAAGTCCAGGTCGAACGCCCCGAGCTCGGTGGCCAGGCTCGCGACGAACGCCACCGTGATCGCGAGCCCTACGAGGAGCATCATCCCGGGCCGGCGCGCTCTCGCTTCGCCGGCAGCTCCGGAAAGGAAGGGCCAGCCTCCGTACAGGTAGATGACGGTACCCAGGACCGGGGGCACCCAGCGGCTCCCGGGGAAGTGCATGGTGTATCCCGCGAGCTCCTGGAACATGTGGCTGAGAAGGATCACGGGCGCGCTGAGGACCAGGGTCACCCAGAAGCGGTCGCGGAACATACCGACGTGATCGCCGTGTCCCCCAGCACCGTGACCGGTCGCACCGCGGCCGGCTCCGTGGTCGGCGGGCCGTCGGTCGGAGTCGGCGGTTCCGGTCTGGACGTGCTCCTCTGCGGTCCTCATCGCCCCTCCTCCCGGGTTTGACATACCATACCCCCCCAGGGTATCTTCGTGTCAAGACCAAGCGAGGAGGACCGGACGATGCGGGGGTATTACGCGAATAAAGAGGATGTCGTGGCGCGGCTCCGGCGCATCGAGGGACAGGTGCGAGGCCTGCAGCGCATGGTCGAGAACGACGATTACTGCATCGACATACTGACGCAGGTCACCGCGGCCTCGAACGCCCTCAAGAAGGTCGCGGTCGGTCTGCTGGACGATCACATCCGCCACTGTGTCGCCCACGGGACCGACGAGGGTAAGGACATGGTGAGCGAGGCAACCGCGGCGATCGAACGACTGGTGAAGTCCTGACGGAAGGGGACGTAGCGATGACATCGACGTTGCGGGTAGCGGACGCGACCTGCGGCCATTGCAAGACGACGATCGAAGGCGCGGTGACCAAGGTGGGCGGAGTGACCGAAGCGAGCCTCGACCTGGATTCGAAGCTGCTGCGCGTGGAGCACGCGGACGCGACCGGTACCGACGACCTCGTGTCCGCGATCGAAGCGGCGGGCTACACGCCCGAGCCGGTTCCGGCCCCCTGACCGGCTGGTTGCATCGACTGCGGTTCCGCCGGGGGTGGACGCGTGCCTCTTCGGCGGTGCTCACCACGCCTGGAGGCGCCGCCCGGAAGTTTCCGACGTGGTCGTTCCCCGAGGGGCTGCGCGTGCAGATCGATACCACCCCCGCGCGCTGGATCGAACAGAGCCTGGCGCGCCAACCCTGGGCGACCGTGGGCGCGCTCGTCCCGGACCGCTTCGAGGCGTACGCGCGGATCCTGTATCCCGCCTATCGCACGACGATGGGCCGGCCCATCGAGCCGGTGCGCTGGAGCGATATCGCCGCGCGCAACGGACGCGTGCTGCACCCACAGGTGGCGTTCGCTCGTATCGCCGATCTCGGGGACGACCCGAACGAACAACCTACCTGGGGGCGCCGGCCGCAGGAGGGCGACCTCCCTTCGGAGGTGATCGGACCGCTTAAGCGGGTGCTCGGCGCCGCGACGACAACCCCGGAGCGGTGCTGGTTCTGCGTGTGGCGCGGTGAAGGCGCCATGCCGTACCTGGAGGGCTACGACGACATCCCCGCGGTCCGGACCCCGGGGCGCGACTACAACCTCGTTAGCGGGACCTTGGACGCTGTGGCTCTCTTCGACGATCACACGCCCAACATCTGGTGGCCCGAGGACCGCTCGTGGTGCGTGGCCAGCGAGGTCGATCTCGACAGCACCTATGTCGGTGGGAGCGCGGAGTGCATCGAACGGTTGGCCGAGGAGCGCGCGCTCGAGGTCCTGATGGTCACGCCGGGCGATCGGGTGGACGTGGCAGCTGACGACATCGATCGCTAGCGCAGGCCGCGCTGCTACCCTGGCCGTGTCTTTGCTGGGAGCGTGTCGGATCACGTTATCCGTGCCTCGGCGATCGTGATGTTGATGATGGTCGCGACCGCGTGCTCGGGTGATGGAGGAGGAGGACGCAAGGTCGCGCTGGAGAGCGAGGTCCGTTACGAGCGCAGTACTACCGCAACATGGATAGGAACTGGGAGCTGACCGCGGGCCTCGCCGAGGTGACGATCGAGGTCCCTTGTCTGATGATCTCGCCGGACGGCGACCGGGTTCTACCCCCCGAGATGGCGGATGGGATGGAACAGCGGGTCCCGGACCTGACGCGCGTCCTGATCCGGGACTGTGGGCACTGGACCCAGCAGGAGCAACCCGAGGCGACCACCGAGGCGATGCTCGGTTACCTCGAACGGCTCGAGCCCTGGGATTAGAGTCGCCGGCCATGGACGACTGCATCATCACGTGCGCGCTTAGCGGCGTTGCGGCCGACCGCGACCGGTGCCCTGCGCTCCCTTACTCACCCGACGAATACGCCGCCGAGGCTCGGCGCGCCCGCGATGCTGGGGCATCCGTCGTGCACATCCACGCGCGCTATCCGGACGGCCGTCCGAGCTTCCGCGTGGAAGAGTACCGCGCGATCACCCAGGCGATCCTGGACGCTGTACCCGACATCGTCGTGAACTACTCCACCGGCGCGGTCGGTATCCCGATCGAGGAGCGGGTGCACCAGATCACCGAGCTGAAGCCGGAGCTTGGCGCTCTCAACATGGGATCGATGAACTATGCGAAGTATTCGGCCAAACGCAAGGCCCTCGTGTTCGACTTCGTGTTCGCCAATCCCTTCGCTGACATCACCTATCTGCTCAAGCGGATGAACGACGCGGGCGTGAAGCCCGAATGCGAGTGCTTCGACACCGGCCACATCGGCAACGTGCTTCCGTTGATCGACATGGGTTCGATCGCAGTGCCGATCCAGTTCTCTCTGATCCTCGGCGTTCTCGGCGGCGCGCCGGCAGACCCTCGTACGCTCGCCCACATGACCGGCTTGTTGCCTCAGCCGAACACCTGGGAGGTCATCGGGATCGGCCGGGCACAGTGGAAGCTGGTGACTGCGGCTACCTCTCTCGGAGGCAACGTCCGCGTCGGCCTCGAGGACAACTTCTACCTGCCCTCGGGAGAGATGGCGTCGTCGAACGGCGCCCTGGTCGCGGCCGCAGCTCAACTGGTCGAGCTGTCGGGACGGCGCGTCGCCGACCCGCCTCGGACCCGCACTCTCCTCGGGCTCGCCGATCCTCCCGACCGGAGGGCGCTTCGCGGCGAGACTCACCAGGCCCGGGCGTGAGCCACGAGGTCGTCGCCGAGATGGTGGCGAATGTCTGGAAGGTGCTCGTCGAAGAGGGCGCACAGGTCAAGGCCGGCGACATCCTTTGCATCCTCGAGTCCATGAAGATGGAGATCCCTGTGGAGGCCGATGTTTCGGGGACCGTCGCCGCGGTGAGGGTGACGGAAGGTGGCGTCGTGCAAGAGGGCGACGTTATCGCGGTGATCGACTGACCCGTGGCCCTCGTCCAGCTCGACGCCGCCGGACCCGTCGCGACGCTCACCCTCGATCGTCCGGATGCCCGCAACGCCTTGTCGGTCGAGCTGTGCGACGAGATCGTCGTCGCGTTGCACCGGCTGGGATCGCGACCCGACCTGCGCGTCCTGATAGTGCGCGGCGCCGGTTCGGTGTTCTGTGCCGGCGCGGATGTGAACACGTTGACGGGCCCGGGGGCGGGCGGGTTCGTCCCCGCGTTCGAGGCGATGCTGGATGCGCTGACCCGCTTCCGGCTGCCGACCATCGCGGCGATCCAGGGTGCCGCGCTCGGGGGCGGGTACCAGCTCGCATCCGTCTGCGACTTCGCGGTCGCGGCAGCGGATGCCAAGATCGGGATCCCGTCGGCGCGCCTCGGCGTGCTCGTGAACTTCGAGAACGTTCAGCGGCTCGTGCTCCGGGTAGGCCCCGCGCGGTCTCGGGAGGGGCTGATGACGGCGAGGACGTACCGGGGCGACGAGGCGACCGCCGCCGGGCTTGTAACCGGCGCGGTGCCGGCGGCGGAGCTCGACGCAGCCGTGAGTGAGCTGGCCGCGGGCATCGCTGCCGGAGCACCTCTTTCGGTCCAGGGGTCCAAGCGGGCGATCCAGCTCGTCGTCGACCATCTGTCGGCGGCCCGAGCCGCGGCTCCCGATCTCGTTGCCGATATGGATCGGTTGGTGGCGGACGTCTACGCGAGCGACGACCTCGCCGAAGGCGTGCGCGCGCTGTCCGAGAAGCGCGATCCGCGCTTCCGCGGTCACTAGAGAGGTTGGCGGCTGGCTCAGCCCTGGGCACAGAGCGAGAGATGGACGCCGTCAACCGACGAGGAGCGCCCGGATCCCATAGAGGTCCTGGGCTCGTCTCGCTACGGACCCGTCCTCGGTTCGCACGAGGATCGCGGGGATACCTACCGCCTCGGCTCCCCGAACGTCCGCGGTCACGTTGTCACCGACCATCCACAGCTCGGGCGGATGTCCTGCCGCCTTACGG
>JBHENN010000114.1:0-10263 GCA_046262015.1 Actinomycetota bacterium
CGAGGCGCTGCGCGAGCCGCAGACCGAGGAACCTCGAGACGCCGGTGATCAACCCCCGGCGACCTCCTGCGGCTCGGTTCACGAGCCGCTCCTACCCACCGGAGGGGCCCACGATCGCGGTCGAACCTGCGCCTGCGCGCAAGCGGGCGGCGGCGTCTCCCTTGTTCACCGCAAGCGAGATGTGGCCGTAAGAATCCTCCACGAGCACGAAATCACCCGCCTCCACCTCCGCGAACGTGCGCGCCCACGGCACGCTGACCCGGTGTCCCTCCATGCGCACCTCGAGCTCGCGGCCGTCGCCGGTCTGGACCTTGGCGAGGTCGGTGCTCCCGAAGTTGAGCTGGAGATTACCGAAGCGATCCACCTGCAGGACCTCAGCATGGAGATGATCATCGTGGATCCAGGCCTGCGGTATCTCTAAGCGGACGAGGTCGGGCTCGGCAACGGGCTCTCCGAGCTCGGCGATGTCCACACCATTGGCTACGTGCGCGGCGACCGGGGCGAATACGTCCCGCCCCTGGAACGTCCGTGAGACCGGCGTCAACAGGTATCTGTCGTTCGTGATCGAGATCGCGCGCGCGACGCCGCCGCGCTGGTCCACCGCGGGGAGCAGCAAGCCGTTGTCCGGCCCCACGAACACCTGGCCGTCTCCGCTCTCCATGGCCAGGGCGCGCCGGCCCGAGCCGACGCTCGGATCCACCACGGCGAGATGAACCGCGTCGGGCAAGAACCGGATCGCCTGCTGCATGACGATCGCTCCATGCCGGATGCTCTGCCGCAAGATGTAGTGATGCACGTCGACGATGCGGAGCTGTGGAGCGATCCTCAGCATCACCCCGCGGCAGACGCCGACGAACTCGTCCTGCAGACCGTAGTCCGACAGGAAGGTGACGACCCCGCGCGTCTTCATATATCCCGATCCTAAGGGGCCAGATCGGACCGCTACTTGCCTTGCTGACGCCGCTGCCAGCGCGTCTTCTTGAGCATCTTGCGATGCTTCTTCTTGCGCATCTTCTTGCGGCGTTTCTTGACCAACGAGGGCATTAGCTCTCTCCTCTGATGTGACCGGGACCGGGCGTGACCCCGCTCACTCGCTTCCGAATAGATGTCGCAGATCGACGGGGCCACGAGAACGCCCATCGATGTCGATCCTGATGGAACCTAAACGAAGACCTCGCACGCCTTCGCTCACAGGCGAGACCATGCGCAGGAAGTCTTCACCCGCGTCGTACTCGAGGACCCCGATCCCGACGCACGAACCGCTACCGTCCTCCATCCCCACGACCAGGTGGTCGAGCAGCGCCAGGTCGAACCCTACCGGCAGCGTTGGCATGAAGACGGTGGGCTTCACCCTCCAGCGCGACACCCCGCCGGCGAAATAAGCGGCGAACCTCTCTTCCCGGAGGGTCACCCGCTCCTCGATCGTCCGGGGCATGACACCCCGTGGGACCTCTACCTGGAGCACCTCGGCAGACGTGAATCGTTGCGCGACGCCAACGAGGGGCTCGAGCTCGCCCCCGCGCTCGAACGCGGCGATGTAATCGGGCTGGACGAGGTCCATCTTGTAGTACTTCAGGCCCTGGGCGTAGATGCCCGACACGAGCCCACCGGTGTCGACCAGGATCAGGGGGACCTCCTCCTTGCGAGCACGGCTCACGAGCTTGCCGGTATTGACGACCAGCCCCAAGAGGTGCCCCTTGGGCGACAGCGACCCCACGAATCCCAACGCATCGGCGCCGGCCGGAGCGGGGGCAACCGGATCGGGACCTCTGAAGAGCTTGAGACCGACCGTGGTGGGAGGGCCGATCGTCGATTGCGCGATGTCGGCATCCACGAGGGCGACGCCGATGCCGGCGTCCACCGCGCGGCGCGCCAGCTCGAGTGCGAAGGTGGTCTTGCCCGAGTCGATCCCTCCGAGGAGAAACACCACGCCGGGTTCGCCGAGCAGTCGTTCGTATGCCTCTTCGGTCGTGATCGTCATCCAACCGCCCGACTCTTACGTCCGGCCCCCTCGGCCGAGACTCCAACAAAAAGACCGCCCCTCAGGACGGTCGCGCTCTCCGAGCGGTGCCGGCGCGAGTCAGCCGGCGTCCATGTACCGCTGCTGGAGGTATCTCTGAACGTCGGCCTCACGGATGCGGTAGCCCCGTCCGACGCGCACCGCCGCTAGCTGTCCGGCCTTCACGATCCGGTACACCGTCATGTTCGACACGCGCAACCGGCGAGCGACTTCGGCAACGGTGAGGTAGTCCGAGGCGATGGCGTTACGCCCTGGATCATTCACCGTGTCCGCCATCGGAGCGGCAGTATAGCAGTCGCCATTTTCGACCCTCAGGGATCCTCGTCGAGCACGCCCCCCTCGAGCAGGTGCTCGATCGCTCGCCACGCCGGCTCGTAGAGGCGAGGGGGACGGTTGTCGTCCATCGGCACCAGGATGATGTCCTTGCCCTCTGCCCACGGCACGGCCAGAGGATGGTCGTTGATATCGGCGATCGCGATCGTCGGTATGCCACGTTCGATCGCGGCACCGGCAAAACCATGATCGGCGAGCACGAGGTCCGGCCACGGCGCCGCCTCCAGCAGCGCCTCCATCGGCGTCGCGGAATGCGTGTGCTTGAGCGAGCCCCAATCGGCGAGACATCCGACACCTCCGACGTAACGCACCTCCGCGCGACCGCCGCGCCGCCCGATCCCGAGGTCCTCGTCCTCGCGGAGCTGAAGGATCTTGCCTCCGGCGCTCCGGTACGCCTCGACCACCCGGATGTGATGGTGGAGCAAGCCGGTCGGATGGCCGGTCGCAGCGAGCAAGAGCTCGCCCGCCTCCGCCCCTCGGCGCAGCCGGCGCCCTGCCGCGACGAGCCCCGCCACCGTCAGTTGCGGCTCGATCGTCTCCTCGCAGCCGAGATCGGCGATGTCGCTCGAGCACCCGAATATCCGGCCCATGAAGCCGAGGATCTCGGCGGCCGAGTACCTCCCCAGGCCGGAGATCCCGAACGCGTCCTCCTCGCCCTCGAGCAGGCTGAAGATCTTCTCGAGGTTCTTGCCCCGAGGGTGGGACCGATGGGTCCCGGTGATGCCGCCGGCGACGAGGGCCGCGGCGATCTCCGACTTCTTGAAGGGACCCATGCGAGCATCCTAAGCACCGTCGACGGGAGGCCTTCGTGAGCACCGAGCTGTTCTCGCTGGAAGGAAAGACCGCGATCGTGACCGGAGCATCCCGCGGGATCGGCCGTTCGATCGCACTGGGATTCGCGCGCGCCGGCGCAGATGTGGCACTCGCCGCGCGCACCGCCGAGGACCTCGACGAGGTGGCGGGGGCGATCGTCGAGACGGGACGACGCGTGGTGTCGGTGCCGACCGACGTCACGGACCGAACCCAGATCGAAGCCTTGGTCGAGCGCACGGTCGCCGAGCTCGGCAAGCTCGACATCCTGGTGAACAACACCGGCGGGACCCGGTTCGTGGCGCCGCTCGTGTCCCTGCGCCCGGACGGATGGACCAAGGCGATCGCGCTCAACCTCGACTCCGTGTTCCACGCGACGCAGCTCGGGGCGCGCGCGATGTTGGAGACCGGAGGAGGCTCGATCGTCCAGATCTCGTCGGTCGCGGGTATCCAGGGGGCTCAGGGGCTGTCGTACTACTCCGCGGCGAAGGGCGGCGTGCGGCTCTTCTCGCAAGCCGCGGCCAAGGAGCTGGCGTCGTCTGGAGTGCGCGTGAACGTCATCTCGCCGGGGTGGGTTGCCACCGACCTGAACGCGAACCTGCGTGTTGACGACGCGACCAGCAGGGTCGTTACCGACATGATCCCGATGGCGCGCTGGGGACGCCCGGAGGACATCGTTGGAGCGGCGCTGTTCCTCGCCTCGGACGCGTCATCGTTCGTCACCGGCACGACGGTAGTCGTCGATGGAGGTCAGACCGCGTGACGACCGGTCAGCGCGCGCAGCGGCCGGTCGCGACCGGCGTCGCGCGGCCGATCCCTGCTCGCACCTCGTCCTGCACCTCGAACCCGGTCAGCGCATAGCCGGTCCGCCCGTCGGTCGTCGCCGCCGCGAACACGACTCCGGCGACGTCGCCCTCGGTCGTGACGAACGGACCGCCCGAATCACCCTGGCGCACGGGACTGCGCAGCTCGTAGATGGCGCGCGTCACCTCGGCGCGCCCGTAGATGTCCTTACCGCGCGCCCGATAGCTCGCCGCGATGGCGGCCCGGTGCCAGACCTGACGGCCGCCGCCCGCTCCCGGGAACCCCAGGGTCGCGCCCGGGGTCCCCCGACCGAGCGCGTCGGTATCCAATCGCAAGACCGGCCCGGACAATGCTCCGTCGACGTGGACGATCGCGATGTCGGTGCGAGGGTCGAATAGCACGACCGAGCCCGATACCTCGACCCCGTTGGTCTGCTGCACCGTGACCTCCTCCCCACCGGCGACCACGTGCGCGTTCGTCACCACGGTGTCCTCGCCCGCGACCCATCCGCTACCCAGCTGGGTTCCACCACACGCCGGGACGAGGATCCGGACCGTGCTCGTCCTTGCGGCATCGACGGCGCGCCGCGCGGCGGCGTTGCTCGGCAGGTCGACCGGAGGACTCACGGATCGAGGGAGACCGACGAAGACCTGCGGGAAACCGGAGGTATCGAGGTACTGACGCAGCTCGCCGAGGACGTCGGGAGGTTGCGGCAGGGCATCGTTGAGCGAGGCCAGCACCCGCGACCTGACGAACGCGCGTGAGACGTCGCGTGACGGGGAGACGTTGGCGATGAGCGAACCGACCAACCAGAAGGAAAGCAGCACCACCCCCACCCCCAGAGCGGACCCGAGCCCGGAGTTCACCGCCCCGAGACGGACCCGCTGGGCGAGCGAGCCGAAGCGGTGACCGAGCAGATACCCCACGGTCTGGCCCACCGACACGCACACGAAGACGGTGACGAGGGAGACGACCGCTCCCTGGACGTTGTTGCCCTCGGTCACCATGTCGGCAACCTGGGGACCGAGCGCAACGCCGAGCATCAGACCGCCGAAGCCCCCACCCAGCTCGAATACCTGACCGAGCAGACCGAGGCGCCAGCCGCGCAGCGCGGCGACGACGGCCAGGGCAAGGACGACGAGGTCGACCAGGTTCATCGGTTGGTCAGTCGATCCCGAGACCGGTCTGCAGGGCACGGAAGGTGAGCCCGAAGCAGACGAGGCCGGCGAAGCCGAACACGATCCAGGCGACGCCCTCCATCTTGCGCGCGAACCTGTGCGCGAAGACAAGCACCACCGCCGGGAACAGGCCGCCGTACACGTAATGGAGCCACTCGGGCCCGTTGGTCGCCGGCCGTCCGCCGATCGCATACAGGAGCCCTCCGACGAGCACCTGCAGGCCGATCGTCACCTGGAGGGCGGCGAGCAGGTTCCAGTACCCGCCCCCCGGAGCCTTGTTCCGGACGAACGCCGCGATGCTCCACACCAGCAAGAGCGCGAACCCGGCGGGGACGAGATACGCGAGGTAGCGATGGACCTCGGTCATGCCGGCGAGCCGGCGAGCGACTTCAGATGCGGGAGCGTCCGGCCCAGCACCAGGTCCACCGACCGCTCGAGCTCGTCGCGGTAGCTGCGCGAGACGTCCCCGCTGGCGCGGTCCTCGAGCCATGCCGCCGGTATCAGATCCGGCGCGCCGCACATCTCGGCGAAGTGGATCGTCCACGCGCGCGGCACGACCGTATCGAACTGGTAGCCCCCGCCTCCGGTCGCGACCAGACGGCCGGAGCACCACGCGTGGGCCGCCTCGTGCAGGATGCGCGCCATGCGCGGGTAGGCGCGCATCGTGAGGCCGAGGTTGGCCAGCGGGTCGCCGTAGTGCGTGTCGGACCCCAGCTGCGTGAGCATCAGGTGGGGACGGAACGCCCCGGCGGCCGCCTCGACCACCCTGGTGAGCGCCCACAGGTAATCGTCCTCACCCGTGCGCGGCATCAAGGGAACATTGATCGCGGTCCCCTCTCCCGGCCCGGATCCGACCTCGTCCTCGAAACCGGTGCCGGGATAGAGCGAGCGACCCGACTGGTGCAGCGAAACCGTCAACACCCTGGGGTCGTCGTAGAAGATCCACTGGACGCCGTCACCATGGTGGACGTCGACGTCGACATAGATCACGCGCCAGTCGGGATGCAGGTCGAGCACCCCGGCGATCGCAACGGCCGGGTCGTTGTAGATGCAGAAGCCCGACGCCTCGCTGCGACGCGCGTGGTGCAGGCCGCCCGCAGGGTTGAACGCGTGGTCCACCTCGCCGCGAGCGACCATCTCGGCCGCGGTCAGAGAGGCGCCGCACACGGCCGCGGACGCCGCGTGCATGCCGGCGAAGATCGGGTTGTCGGGAGTCCCCAGCCCGTAGAGCAAGCCCCGGCCGGGGGGCAGCCGCCCTTCGTCGATCCCCTGGACCACGGCAACGAACTCGGCGTCGTGCGCCGCTTCGATCTCGGCGACCGAGGCGGAGCGCGCGGGCCTCGTGTCGACGTGGGGAAGGTCCAGCAAGCCCAGCTCGGCGATGGCGGCGTACGTCAGCAGCACGCGCTCGGGTCTAAGTGGGTGCGACGCCCCGAAATCGTAGGCGCGTGCGATGTCGTCCACCCGGACCAATCCGACGCTGCCGCTCATCCTCGTGGTGGTGTGCCCGTCGGGCTACACCTCTCCCATCTGCGCGCGCTGCAGCTTGCCCGAGAAGTCGATGCCCACCGTCTTCCACTCGGTGAACTCGTCGAAGGACTGCGGACCGGCTTCCCGATGGCCGTTGCCGGTGTTCTTCATGCCCCCGAAGGGCACCTGGATCTCCGCTCCGATCGTGGGCGCGTTGACGTAGACGACCCCGAACTCGAGCTGCTGCACGGCCTTGAAGACGTTCGTGATGTCGTGCGTGTAGATGGAGCACGAGAGACCGTAGTCGGTGCCATTAGCTATCGCGATCGCTTCCTCGACCGAGCCGACGTTCATGATCCCGGTAACGGGCCCGAAGATCTCCTCGCGCGCGATGCGCATGTCCTTGGTCATGTCGTCGAACACCGTGGGAGCGACGAAGTACCCGTTCTCGTGATCCTTCCCGGTCAGCTCGTCACCGCCGTGGAGGAGCTTGGCCCCTTCCTGCTGGCCGACGCTGATGTACTCGAGCACCCGGTTCTTCTGCTGCTCGTTGATCACCGGAGCGAGCTCGACGTCCGGCTCGAGCCCGTTGCCGACCTTCATACCCGAGACCCTGTCCAGCAACCGATCTGTGAACTCCGGACGGATCTCCTCGTGCACGATCAGCCTCGACGTCGCGGTGCACCGCTGTCCCGACGTTGCGAAAGCCCCCCATGCCGAGGCCTCGACGGCGAGGTCGAGCTGGGCGTCCGGCATGACGATGAGCGCGTTCTTCGAACCAAGCTCGAGCGAGCACCTCTTCATCGATCGGGCGCACTTCTCGTTGATCATCCGGCCCACCTCGAGCGAACCGGTGAACGAGATCATGCGGACGTCGGGGTGATCGACGAGCGGGGCGCCCGCATCCTCGCCGTACCCGTTGACGAGGTTCACCACCCCGGGGGGCACGCCCACCTCACGGAACATGTCGATCAGCAACGCGGCGCAGAGGGGGGTGTCTTCGGCCGGCTTGAAGACCGAGGTGCACCCCGCGACCAGGGCGGGGGCGATCTTCCACAGGGGGATCGCGATGGGGAAGTTCCACGGCGTGATCAGCCCGACCACCCCTACTGGGTGACGAAAAGTCATGTATAGCTTGCTGCGCAGCTCGGCCGGTATGGTCTGCCCCGCGAAGCGCCGGCCCTCTCCTGCCATGTAGTGCGCGAAGTCGATCCCCTCCTGGACGTCCGCGCGCGATTCCTTGAGCGTCTTGCCCATCTCCCGCGTCATCGTCTCGGACAGGTCTTCCTTGCGCTGCTCGAGCAGCAGGGCAATGCGGAGCAGGTAGTCCGCGCGCTGTGGGACCGGCGTGAGAGCCCACTGTGCGTACGCTGCCGTGGCCGCCTCCACAGCCCGGTCGACGTCGGCGCGGGACGACCGGGCAAACGTGCCGAGGACCTCCCTGCGGTCGGCGGGATTACGCGACTCGAAGGTCGCCCCCGAGGCCGCGGCCACCCAGTCACCGTTGATGAAGTTCCCGAAATCTCTGCCCATTCACGCTCCCGTCCACGAGGGATCGAAGGTGGGCATCCTACTTAGAGGGGCCGTTCGACCGGCGGCCGGAGCCCGATCATCGGTCGCTCCTATGATGCGGTCCGGCGTCGAGGGAAGGGATCTCGTGGTCAGCCGCACGCTTCTGTGGGCGTCGGAACGGCCGTCGGTGCGACGACTCGTCACGGGGGGCAGGCTGAGCCGTGCGGTCGTGGAGAGGTTCGTGGCCGGCGAGCATCTCGACGACGCGATCACGGCCATCGAGGACCTCAACCGGCGGGACATCGGAGGCATCCTTGATCTCCTCGGTGAAGGGGTCCGAGACGCCGCGGGAGCAGTGATGGCGGCCGACGAATACCGCGCCTCCATCAAGTCCATCGAGGTGAACGGCATCGATACCACGGTGTCGGTCAAGCTGACCCAGCTCGGCCTCGTGTTCGACAAGGATGGATGCATCCGGCATCTACGAGAGCTGGCGACCGAGGCGCACGCCATCGGCAAGACCCTCGAGATCGACATGGAACAATCCGAGTTCGTCACCGACACATTGGATGTGTACAGGACCCTGCGCAAGGACTTCGACGACGTCAGGGTGGCGGTCCAGGTCTATCTGCGGCGAACGCCGGCCGATCTCGAGTCGCTGGCCGACCTCGAACCCAAGATCCGCCTCGTGAAAGGCGCCTACGCCGAACCCGAGGCGATCGCCTTCCAGAAGAAGGCCGAGGTCGACGCCCAGTTCGAGTACCTGACCGGGTGGCTGTTCGAGCACGGTACCGACCCCGCGATCGGGACGCATGACCCCAAGCTCTTGCGCCACGCGCAATCCGTCGCCGAACGCCACGGTGGCCGGCGCTCGTTCGAGATACAGATGCTCTACGGGGTCGGTCGCGAGCTGCAGGAGAGGCTGGTCGGCGAAGGTTACCGGGTGCGGGTGTACGTGCCGTTCGGCGCGGCCTGGTACCCGTACCTCATGCGCCGGATCGCGGAGCGCCCGGCCAACATCCGCTTCTTCCTGCGGGCGCTGCTGCGCGGTTAGGAGGACGCACCCCGAGATAGGTCGGGCCCCAGCAACCGGCTCGAGACCGAACCTCGTGCACTTCCCCACACACGAGGGCCGCTCCGTCGACGGCTTCTGGGGCCCGCCGCTCGCTGAGCTCTACGTACGGGTCTTGCGACGCCGTGCCGCCTGATCCCACCGAGACTGGCTCAAGATAGCGATGAGGGTGCATCGGCGCAACCGCGCGAGATGCTGACAGCGCAACAAATTACCTGCTCACAGGCCCGCGTTTTTTCTTCGCGAGCTGGGGTCTTTCTCGCCCGCTGGTGCGCGCCACAAGCGCGTCAACAGGTGCACACCTCGGGCAGCCGCTCGCTGGCGAGGCACTCGTAAAGCGCGAGGAAGGACCCGGCCGTCGAGGTCCACGAGAACCTGCGCGAGCGGCGCGCCGCGGCGACCCCGAACCGAGCGCGCAACTCATCGTCCGCCAATAGGGTCTTCGCGCGCGCCGCGAAGACCGCCGGGTCGCGGCTGTCGACCAGATAGCCGGACTCACCATCGCGCAAGATGTGCGACAGCCCGCCGACCGCGGTGCCGACGACCGGTATCCCACAAGCATGTGCCTCGAGCGCGGCGAGCCCGAAGGACTCGGAATGCGAGCACACCACGACGAGGTCGGCGGCCCGATAGAAGGTCGGCAGACGACCGTGCGGGTGAGGTCCTGCGAACCGGACGTTGCGCTCGATCCCGAGGTCGCGCGCCAGCCGCCCGAGGCGCGCCAGCTCGCGGTCGCCGCCGGAGCCGCTCGCCCCCCCCACCACCAGAAGTACGACCTCCCGATGGAGCGTCGGGACGAGCTGTTCGACCGCTCGGATCGCGAGGTCGATACCCTTGAGGGGCTGGATGCGGCCGGCATACACCAGGACGGCCTCGTCCCCCAGCCCGATCTCGGCCCGCGCCTCGGTGCGGGGGCCGGGGTGGAAGGCGTCGTGGTCCACACCCGGGTGGATCGTCTTGAGCCGATCCTGAGCGGCGCCGTAGAGCCACGTGAGTTGACGGAACTCATCGTCGGTCGAGGCCACCAGGACGTCGGCCGCACCGATGACCGCATCTTCGCCGTC
>JBHENN010000115.1:0-8509 GCA_046262015.1 Actinomycetota bacterium
GTGTGATCGCCCCCGATCCGAAGCGTGCGCGCAGATCATCGAGCGCGACGTCGAGGCTGGGGGGCCACCGCCGATCGAACGGCAGCGCCAGCTGGATGGCCCGATCGTTGTCGAGGTTCGTGAGGGTCACTCCGATGAGCGTGATGCCGTGGCGCTCGATCATCGGTGTGGCGGTGGCCAACAAGCCTCGCGCCGTGACGAGGATCGTCTGGGTGTGTCTGGTTGCCTGCGGCAGCGTGTGCGACCGCGTCGCTCGCGAGAGGTCATCGAATCGAAAGATCGAGCTTCGCTCCCGACAGAGTGCCGGCGACGGCTTGCATCCGCGGATGCTCCACGGGCATGTAACCCTGTAGACCTATCGAGGTCGTGTAGAAACCGTGAAGCCGGTAGGTGAGGAACTGCGTTAGCTCGTATGCGGATCCAAAGGGCTCTATCGGCTCCGGGTCGCGAAGGAGCCTGGATCGCGAAGCTGGTCTCTCCCGCGGACGAAGCCGCGGTCCCCACGGTGATGGCGATGGCCACGGCGGTCATGACGGCTCCCATGCGTCCTCCTGCCTCTCGGCATCGCCGCGTCGGATCCGGGCCGGTTGCCCGTGCGGAGGCAGCCCCGATGTCGAGCAAGCCACTTCCGCCTGGACGTGCCGGCGAACGCCTACCCAGGTCGCATGGGCCCCTAACTGGACGCCGAGGACGGCCGAGCAGGACACCGAGCGGGGACGGCGAAGCTAACGGCGTGGCGCGACGAGCTACCAGGAGGTCGAAGAGGTGAGGGTGAAGGGCGTGGCCGGCGCGCTGTTGAGCGCACTCCTGATGGGCGGCGCTGTCGCCCCCGTTCTCGCCCGCTCCTCGCAGCCTGCCAACGAGCCCGTGACCCCCCGGATGCCTCCGTCTTCGGCGTATCAGTCCCCGTCGCTGGCGCGGGATCCGTCGCAGGGGCGCGACCTCGCGCTCGCCTACCACGACGGGTCGAACCTCGAGACGTGCTACCTGGCCCTTTCGTCCGACGGAGGCCGCTCGTGGCGCCGCGTGGCTCTCGTGGGCAAGGATGCCGTGCACCCGTTCCCCGAGAGCTTCATGCAGTGCCTCAACCCCGCGGTCGCGTTCGGGAGCGGTGGCACGCTCTACTACGTCTACTACGTGCGGCAGTCGGGCGGGAATCTGGGAGACGCCGTTGGGATCATCAGCAGCGACGACGGAAGCAAGACCTTCTCGACCCCTCGACTCGTAGATCAGACGGACGGTCCGCAAGCGTGGGCCCGTGACCTGTGCGAGCAAGACCCCTGCGACTACCAGGCCGGCATCGCGGTCGACCGCCGGAGCGACCGCATCTACGTGACATGGACCCGAGGATGCTATGTATGCGGCCCAGGCGGCATCTTCGTTGCGGCTTCTGGTGATGGAGGGGTCACGTTCGATCCTCCCGTGCATCTGAGCTCGCCGCTCCCTACGAGGGACTCGGCTCTGCTGTCGTCGGTGACCGTGGGTCGTGACGGAGCGGTCCACGTCGCGTGGCTCGACTGGAGCAACTACTACACGGCGGCGTTCTCCGTGCCGCTGGTCCTCAACGTGTCCACGTCTACCGATGGCGGCGAGACCTTCTCGTCTTCCACCGTGGGTGAGATACAGCCGACGTGTCCGCAGCTGTACTGCAACTACCTATGGTGGTTCCCCTCCGATTCGCTCACGCAGGTCGCTGCCGATCGCAAGGGCCGCGTCTACGTCGCGACATGGCACAAGCTCGGTCCGTTGCAGGACCGGGTTGCGCCGCGGCCGGGTGACAACTACCGGATCTTCTTCTCGAGCTCACCGGACGGTGGAACCACCTGGACCCCGCTCGAGCCGGTGGGCGTCCCCGAGGGCGCTGAGGATCACGATCAGCATCGCCCTCAACTCACCATCGGAGCGGGTGGCCGGATCGACCTCGTGTACTACGACATATCGCCCGACAGCCAGCAGCACGTCTACAGGATCCATTCGACCGATGGCGGGATCACCTTCTCGACCCCTGTCAGGATCACGAACGTCCCGCACGACGCGCGCATCGGCCCCCCGGGGTTCGACTCGGACCGTGCCGCCGCTCTCGGGTCGAACCTCGCCTCGGCGTCCTCGGGGAAGCGACTGTTCGCAGTATGGACCGACTCCCGGCGCGGGACCCCGGACGACGGTCACCAGGACCTCTACTTCGCGAAGATGCGCGTGCCCTAGTAGAAGACTGGCACACGCTGACACGCGGGAGACCAGGCCAGTCGCGTTCCGAGGTACCGACCGAAGAAGTAGACCCCCTTGCGTCCTTTGTGGGTGACATAGGTGCGGTAGGTGCTCTCATTGAAGGTGTGCCGCGGTGCCCCGATCCCGGCCAGGCGGAAGTCGTCTCGAGCCGCGCAACACCTCTTACCCGGACGGTTAAGTGACTAACTGTCGGAGCTTCCGGGCCTCGAACCACCCCGGCGGGTAGGACAGAACGCTACCGAGGGCGGCCAGATAGCGGTTGGCGAAACGGGCGCAGGCCGCCGGACCGAACAGCGCGTGACGGTAGCGGAACGTCAGATGGAGCCGGCCCATAGTCGTCACAGCACCTAGAGCGAGGCCGAGGGGCATGCGCGCCGGTGGCGAGAACCACAACTCGAGGGTCTCGGTCTCGCGGCCGAACGAAGGGGGGTCTGTGATGGCACCGAGGTTGGACAGCATGGTCGTGTCGATGAGCCGGTTGCCCGTGAGCCATAAGGCGACCGGGAGCGCTCGCTTGGCCCAGATCGGCAACGACCGGGAGCGACCCAGCATGCCGATCAGGTGGGCGGCGGAGCCGTGCTCTTTGATGTGGCGGGTCTGGTGCGTGACTGCTCTGAGTGCGGCGCTGCTGCTGCGTAGGTCCCGGGGCCTGACCGAGACCCTTACCGGCACCCAGTAATTACCGACCGCTCCTTCGCCCAAGTCGCGCGGCCAGAGGTTCACAGGGACGAGCGTGCCGAGCCGTCGCGGCGCCACCCCATGCTCCTCGTTCCAACCTGCGATCGTGAGTGCCAGCGTGGCGAGGAGAACGTCGTTGATGGTTGCCGGTCCCCGTGGGGCTGAAAGAAGCGCGCTGGTTTGCGCCGGGGACAGCCGAACGTGGCGAAAACCGTAGCCGGGGCGCGCGTTCCCGCCGACCCCCTGGAGGCGTGCCGGAGCACCCAGGAGGTCGCGCAGCTTGTCCCCGACCATGGAGAGCGTCTCCCGGCGGCCGCCGGTGGCGGACGCCGCGGCCAGACGACCTTCCAGACCTCGCGAGGTCGACAGGTCGACCTCGGGGATCGGTTCCGGTTCGCCCGCGTATGCGCACGCGATCGATCGCAGGACGCGCAAGCTTCCGAAGCCGTCCATCGCCGTGTGGTTGACGTTCAACATGACCACATCGCCGGCAGGGTGGCGTGCGAGCCGAACGCGCAGCGGCGGAGATTCGGTCAGCGGCACCGACATCCCGTACAGAGCGCCCCGGGCCCGGTCGAGCGCGTCGTCGTCAGGACAGTCGACCACGCGGAGCGGGTCGAGATCGAGCTCGGGATCGATCTCCCATGCCCAGTTCCTGGTGCCCGCGTGGGCCGGAGCCCTTCGAGCGTGCGCCAGGGGATGACGCCCCACGGCCGCGAGGATCGCGGCGCGCAGGCGATCTTCGTCCAGGGCGCCGCGTACGCGGGCCTCCACCTGGATGCTCCATGGGGCCGCCTCGGTATCGAGGATCTGGATGGACTCGTCGATGGTGCCGAAAGGGATGCGCTGGAGCTCAGAAGGCCGCGGTTGCATCCGGCCCTCTCGGCTCGCCCCCGCCGGTGCACCCACCGGCCCGGTAGACGTCGACCTCGACGTCGGCGACGGGGTGGCCCGATAGCTCCTGGATCTCGACCCGGGAGCAGTCAAGCTCGAGACGGTCCGGACGCCGGCGCATGATGAGTCGGTAGCCGGTTCCAAGCACGTGGACGACGTTGTGCAGGATCACTCGCAGGATGGAGTAGCGCGCCATCCACCTCCAGCTCTTCGTTGCCAGTGGGGAGAAGGTGTCCAAGTGGGCCGACAGGCGCTCGCCCGAGACCGTCACGTGCAGACTGTGGGCCCGGGAGACCTCACGGATCGAGATCTTCCCCCGGTGGAACATGCCACCGGCGTGGGTATCTCTCGAGAAGCGCTCCGTCTTTCGGAGCGCGTTTGCGAAACCCAGAGGGTCCTCGATCTCGAGGTCGGCTCCGCGTCGGTCGTCCGGGCGGCGCCTCGGGGTCCGGCCGCGTTCGACCAGCGCACGGCCTCCGCGGGCGCATCGGATGAGCAGACCGGCTGGTAGGGGCATCCGTATCACCTCCGGGTGATCGGGCGTGCCCTGTCGGCGCACCCTCGAGCTACAGGCCGGCCCGCAGCCGGTCGTAGGCTTCGGACTGATTCGGCGTTCGCTCGACATTTGGACTTCCAGACGGCAAAGTTGGCCGACGCCGCACCTCGTGAAGGGTGACGGTCCCGGCCGAGGCCGGTTTGCCGGCGGAGATACCTGTGGCCGTCAGGGGGGTGGGGGTACGACCGAGTCCGGGCGGGTCCGAGCGGGTATCACCTTTCATCACCCGGCCTGGTTCTGGCTCGGCAGCGCGGCGATAACCCTCGGCGTCGTCTTGCATCTGCCCATGTATCTCGGGGCCCGGGACATGGGGTACGTGCTCGCCGGGATGGCGATGGATACCCCGATGAAGGTGGGGATGGCACTGATAGTGGCCGGTCTGGGCGCCACGTTCTACGGGCTGTTCCCCTCGCCGGCGCTCCGCCGGCCGTCTCTTGCATCGGTGCGCGTCAAGGCCCTCGACGACGCCACGCTCTCGGGCACGCACCTCGGTCTGCTCCTTGTCATGGCGGCCGCGGTCACGATCGACGTCATGAAGCCGGTGACGTTGGGCTTCGTGGTGCCGGGCGTGGCCGAGGAATACGGCCTGAAGTCCGTCCTGAACCCGGATGCCCCCGTCCCGGTGGCGTTGCTGCCGTTCGCCGGCATCGCGGGGACGGTGATCGGCTCGTTCCTGTGGGGCTGGTTCGGCGACCGCCTGGGCCGGCGCGCCTCGATCCTGTTCGCCGGCGTCCTCTTCATCGCCACTTCGATCTGCGGCGCGATGCCGGGCTTCGGGTGGAACCTCTTCATGTGCTTCGTGATGGGGCTCGGTGTGGGCGGGATGCTGCCGATCATCTTCGCCCTCATCGCCGAAGCGATGCCGGCGCGCCACAGGGGCTGGCTGATGGTGCTGATCGGAGGCGACGTTGCCGGCGCCTACATCCTCACGAGCTGGCTCGCGGTCGAGCTGACGCCGACCTATGGGTGGCGCATCCTGTGGCTCCTCGGCTTACCCACCGGCGTGCTGCTCCTGCTGCTCAACCGCTGGATCCCCGAGTCGCCGAGATTCCTGATACAGAATGGACGCGAGGCCGAGGCGAGGGCCGTCATGGCGCGCTACGGCGCCACCGTCGTGGAGTCGGGACGGTCCGAGCTCGAGATCGAGAGCGATGTGCGCAGCGGATGGGGCCAGCTCCTGGCGCGGCCGTTCCGCGGCCTGTCGTTCACGCTCGCGCTGTTCGGGCTCGGCGTCGGGCTCGTTACCTTCGGCTTCCAGCTGTGGATCCCGTCGAACCTCCAGAGGCTCGGGTTCGACGAGGTGACGTCGGCCACGATCCTGCGCGACTCCGCGCTCTTGGGGTTCCCGGCGACGTTCCTGATCGCGTGGCTATACGGGTTCTGGAGCAGCCGCAAGACGATGATCCTCTTGGGGCTGGTCACCGCGGCCTCGCTTGCCGGCTTCGTGTTCGCCGGCGACGCCGTGGTGGACAACCGCGCCCAGCTCTATGCCCTCCTGGTTGTGCCCATCACCGGCATCAGCTCGATCCTCGCGGTGCTGGTGGCGTACGCGTCCGAGACCTTCCCCACGCGCATCCGGGCCCGGGGCACGGGTCTGGCTGCCGGGGCGAGCAAGCTCGGGGGGCTCGGGGTCATCGGACTCGTCGCGGCGGGCGTCGCCGCACCCTCGATCGCGACGACGGCTCTGATCGGCGCGGTTCCCATGGCGGTCGCAGCGATCGCCATGCTCGTGGTCGGGATCGAGACACGCCGTCGTCAGCTGGAGGACATCACCGCACAAGAGCTGAGCCTGGCTCCCCGCGGCTAACATGAGCCCCGCGGACCGAGGGCCTGCGGACGGCGGGCCACACGCCTCGGGGGTTCAGACGATGGCCGAGATCCTTACGAGCGACGCGCCGCGGGCGACCCCGCTCCGGCGCGCCTTCAGCGCGCTGGGCGTCGTGGCGGTGGCTGCCGGGGTCGTGATAGGCGGCAACCCCTTCGAGGTCCGCGACCGCCTGTTCGGCTCGGCTCTGCCCGAACCGAGGCCCGCGGCGGGTAGCCGGATCGCCGGCCGAGGGAACGAGGCTCCCGGCAAGACGGTGCTCCGCTCGCAGCCGTGGTGGCAGCGCGTCACGACCGCCTCCGGGGAGGGCGACGGTACGACCGAGCCGTTCACCGTCGACGGGGCCGCGATCCAGTGGCGCGTCCGGTGGACCTGCGAGCGGGGCCACCTCGTGGTCGCGGCCGCGGGAGCAGACGACCCCCTGGTGGATGCGCCCTGTCCCGGGAGCGGCACGGGATACGTCACCCAGACGGGAGGCTCCCGCCTCGAGATCGCGGCCGACGGCCCGTGGACGGTCCGGGTCGATCAGCAGGTGGACGTGCCGCTGCGAGAGCCACCGCTGGCCGCGATGAGGGCCCCCGGAGCGACACCGGTGGCGAGCGGAGACCTCTACCGGATCGAGCGCGCCGCCACGGGCGCGGTCCATCTCTATCGCCTCGCCGACGGACGCTACGCCTTGCGCCTCGCCGACTTCTACGTGAGCCCCAACGTCGACCTCGAGATCCGTCTCAGCCCTCTGCGTGCCCCACAGACGACGCGCGCGTTCCTGGACGCCCCATCCGAGTGGGTCGCTCCGCTGGACATAACGGCCGGAGCACTGAACTTCGTCCTTGAAGACGACGTCGATCCCACTCGCTACCGGTCGGTGGTCATCTGGTGCCCCCCGCTCAGCATCGCCTACGCCGGGGCGACGCTCGGCGAGCCTCGGTGACCTCGCCCCAGGTCGCGGGCGGCGTTCCCCGCCCGATCCCGGACGCGCGCCGGTGAGCGCCGTAGGCACCGCCGAAGCCGTCCGTCCGCAGCTCGTCGTACGTGGGCGGGCTATACCTGTGATCCTTCCCAACCGGCGCGATCCTCGTCTCAAGCTGGCCGCGGTGATACTGACCTTGCAGCTCTTGGGTCAGACCGTGCTGGGCTTCAGGGTCTCGGTCGCTCAGATACTCGTCTGCATCGGGCTGTGCGCCATCGTCGACCTGGCCGTCACCTTCCAGCGAGAGGGGGTTCTGGCGTGGCCGGCGAGCGCGATGCTGACGGGCAACAGCGTCGCCTTCATCCTGCGCTCCGCGGGGACCCAGCACGGGGACTGGTGGAGCCTCAACGGGATCCAGTACTTCGTGCTCGCGTGCGTGCTGTCGTTGCTGTCGAAGTATCTGATCCGTCCCGGCGGACGACACATCTTCAACCCGTCGAACGTGGGGCTCGTATGGACGCTGCTTATCCTGGGTCCGACGCGCGTCTTCCCTCAGTACCTGTGGTGGGGGGGCATCGGCGCGCCGGTGATCCTGGCCCTGGTGGTCATCTTGATCGGGGCCGTCTGGATCCTCAGGCCGGTGCGCATGGTCCCGATGGCACTTTCGTTCATGGTTCCGTTCGCCGTCTTGGTGGGCATATTCGCGGCGAGCGGCCGCAGCTTCTTTGCGATATGGCACGACGGCCCGATCGCGGGGGCGTCTTACTGGTTCAACATCGTGACCTCTCCCGAGGTGCTCATCTTCGTGTTCTTCATGATGTCCGACCCCATGACCGCTCCCAGGGAACGAGCCGGACGGATGATCTACGGGGCCGCTACCGCGGTGGTCGCCGCCGGACTGCTCTACTTCCAGCCGACCGAGTTCGGGATAAAGGTCGCGATCCTGGCGAGCCTGACGGTCGTCTGCGCCCTCACGCCGTTGATCGACGGCGCGATCCGGCGAGCCCGGGGTGACGAACCGGCGGCCGTTCCCGGAGCCGAGGCGCTCGAGCCCAAGGAGCGCCGCTGGAGGTCCGCGCTGCGCAACCCGGCGATCCTTGCTGCGGCGATCATCGCGCTGGGGGCGCCGATCGACACCGCGGCGCTGGCCGACGACGAACAGATCGTCTTCATCGAGCGGGGCCTGGCCGGCCCCGCGAGCCCCCAGTAGCGAGAGACCTCACGGGCCTCGGATGGCAGAGTCCTACCCACGGCAAGAGATGAGGTCATGACGGAGCACACGGAGAGCCTGGAGGAGACGCCCCGGCCGGCGGCCGTAGCGGCCTTCTATTCTTCGTCGGGCGAGGCGTATAAGAAGCTGTGGGCGCCCGAGTTGCTCAAGATGTCCGGCGCCTTGCTGGACGAGCTTCCCTTGGAC
>JBHENN010000116.1:0-2815 GCA_046262015.1 Actinomycetota bacterium
GGCCGGCGCGCCGCCCGGGCTCGCTCGCGTTGTTGGGTCATCAGCGTGGCGAACCCCTCGGTGTCGACCTCGAGTCCCGCTTCCTGTGCGATGTCGCGGGTGAGGTCGATGGGGAATCCGAAGGTGTCGTGCAGCCGGAAGGCGATCTCGCCCGGGAGCTGCGCCCCTTTGGAGGAGAGGACCTTGGCGAGCTCGGCATCGAGCAGCGTCACACCCTGACGAAGCGTGTCGGCGAAGCGCGCCTCCTCTCTCTCCGCTACCTCAACGATGAAATCCCGGCGCTCGGCGAGCTCGGGGTAGAAGTCCCCCATCAGCTCGATCGTCCCCTCGATGAGGCCGGGCAGGACGAGCTCGGTGCGGCCGAGTGCACGGCCCTGTCGGATCGCCCTGCGCATCACCCGACGCAGGACGTAGCCGCGCGCCTCGTTCGACGGCAGGACGCCGTCGGCAATCAGGAAGGTCAAGAAGCGCCCGTGATCGGCCAGGATGCGCAGCGCCATGTCGGTCCGGCCATCGGTGCCGTACCTCTTGTCGGTGAGCTCCTCGGCGCGCCGCACGAGGCCGCCCAAGGTGTCGGTCTCGTAGATCGTAGTCGCGTTCTGCAGCACGAGGGCCAGGCGCTCCAGTCCCGCGCCGGTGTCGATGTTCCGCTTCGGGAGGTCGGCGACCGGCTCGATGGCGGCGTCGCATTCGTTCTGCATGAAGACGAGGTTCCAGATCTCGGGGTAACGCTCGGGGTTGCCGACGGGTCCTCGATCGGATGGCTCGCCGAATCCGGGGCCGAGGTCGGCGAAGATCTCCGAGTCCGGCCCGCACGGTCCCGCGACCCCCATCGACCAGAAGTTGTCGGCCTTGCCGAGTCGCAACACCCGGCCCGGATCGACCCCGACGCCATCGATCCAGATGTCGTGCGCCTCGTCGTCGGTCTCGTACACCGTGACCCACAGTCGCTCCGGGTCGAGGCCGAACCCGTTGGTCACGAGGTCCCACGCCCAGGTGCACGCCTCGGCCTTGTAGTAGTCGCCGAACGAGAAGTTCCCGAGCATCTCGAAGAAGGTCAGGTGGCGCGCCGTCTTTCCGACCTCGTCGATGTCCGGCGTTCGGGCGCACTTCTGGACGCTCATCGCTCGGGTGAACGGAGGGTTCTGCTCGCCCAGGAAATAGGGCTTGAACTGGTTCATCCCGGCATTCGTGAGCAGCAACGAGGGATCGTTCGGGATCAGTGACGACGACGGCACCAGCACGTGGTCGCGGGCCGCGAAGAACGACAGGAAACGGTCGCGGATCGTCGTGGAGTCCATCTCGCCCGAGGGTAAACGGAGCGCTACGGCAGCCGGCTGCCGGAGCCCTCACCGGCGCGCTTCGCTTCCAGGCTGTGGTTGAGCTTGTCCAGGAGCGTGCCGGTGACGGCCGACGGCCGATACCTCGTCTTCAACCGGCGCGCGAGCGCCTCGCCCTCCAGGGCACCGGCCGCTCCGAGCAGCACCAGCACGATCCGCTTCAGCATCGAGGGATGACCTTACCCGACGGCACAGCGGTCAAGATGTGGACGTGAGCGCGAGGATCCAGAGACGCTCGTGACGACGTGGGTGCTGCAGCGCGCGCGTCGTGGTGTCCTGCTCGGCGTCGTGGCGTCGGTCCCGGTGTTCTGTCTCCCGCTGGTCACTCAGGACCCCTATGGGATCCCCAAGGTGACGATGGTGCTAGCTGGCGTGGGGGTGGCTGGGTTGCTCCGGTGCCTGGACCTACGCCCGCTCTCCGTGGCCGCGGGGCGCTTACTGGTGCCGGCTGCATGTGTGAGCGCGCCACTGCTCCTCGGATGGCTCGGATCCTCCTACCAGACCCTGGGAGTCATGGGTGTATACGGTCGCTACGCCGGCTTGCTGCCGTATCTCGCGCTCATCATTCTCGCGGTGCTCGTCGCCGATGCGTTCGCAGGCCGCTCGCGGGCGCTGGAGCTCGCGGCGGTTGTGGGGGCCGGGGTCGTGGGCTGGTTCACGGTGATCCAGGCGGCTGGCCTAGATCCCTCGGTCGGGCGTCAGATCCTGGACTACCCCTACTCAACGATCGGCAACTCCAACTTCCTCGGAGGGTTTCTCGCCCTCTCGCTTCCGCTGGGACTTAGCGTGTGGGCGCGCTCGGACCGGACCCGGTTCGTCGGTCTCCTGGGGACGATCGGAATCGCCCTCGGGATCATCCTCGCATTCAGCCAGGGTGGGTGGGCGGCTTCGATCGCGGCCATCGGTGTCTTTACGGGGGCCCGCGCGGCACATCGCTCCCGGCGATGGCTGTTCCTCGGGGCCGCAGCGGCGCTGGTGATCACGTCGC
Source organism: Actinomycetota bacterium (assembly GCA_046262015.1). GTDB lineage: Bacteria > Actinomycetota > CADDZG01 > CADDZG01 > WHSQ01 > JBHENN01. The sequence continues at coordinate 2,329 of JBHENN010000116.1, forward strand.
TCAGCGTGGGAGCGGTCCTCTGGAGTCTGCGCGCGCCGAACGGCCCCCTTTCCAGCGAGACGGTGCGGGTGCGCGGTCTCTTCTGGATGGCTGCGGTCGAGATGGGGGTGGAGTCGCCGATCGTGGGGCACGGTCCGGCTGCGTTCTCGGTGGAGGGTCCCCATCACCGCCCTGCCGAGGATGCTTTGATCCAAGGTGCGGTAGCTGCCGACGACCCGCACAACGTCTTGCTGTCCATGTTCGTAAGCGGCGGCGTGCTTGCGGTCGGGGGCTTCCTGCTCGTGATGCTCTGGGTGTGGCGGACAGCTCTGTCCCTGCCACTCGAGGGACCTGCCGCAGGGTTCGTCGCGTCGGTGGCCGCCTACGTCGTGCAGGCTGCTGTCAGCGTAGACCAGTTCATCTTGTCGTTCGGGTTGTGGATCGCCGTTGCAGGCTTGGCCGCTGCGGCCGGAGACCGACCCGTGGACCCCGCCGGCCGTGGCGAGGG
>JBHENN010000117.1:0-13685 GCA_046262015.1 Actinomycetota bacterium
CGTCCACCGGCACCCGCCGGATCGCCTGCGCCAGCCTGATGGTGGGCATGGGACAGACCGCCCCCCGTGCGTCCACCCGCTCCGCCACCGTTACGACCTCGCCCATCGAGAAACCTCCTCGTCCGTCCATGTATCGCGATGTTCTCCCTCGGAGGGCTTGATGTCAAGTGTTTTCTTGAATACTATAAGGGGATGAACGACGCGCTCGGTCTCCGCACCGTCCCGCTGCGGCTCGGCATCAGAGAGAACCTCGCCCAGTTCTCCCTGCTCGTCGGGGTCAACGGGCTCGTCGGCGCTCTCGTCGGGCAGGAACGGACCCTGGTCCCGCTCCTCGCGGACCGCGTCTTCGGAATCACTTCGGCGACCGCGGCGCTGCTATTCATCGCGACCTTCGGAACCGCCAAGGCCGTTTCGAACCTCGTCGCCGGGGCGCTGTCGGACCGGATCGGGCGGAAGCGCGTCCTCGTCGCGGGATGGCTCGTCGGCGCGCCGGTCCCGCTCATCCTGATGGTCGCTCCGACCTGGAGCTGGGTCGTCGCGGCCAACGTGCTGCTGGGGATCAACCAGGGTCTGACGTGGTCGACCACGGTCATGATGAAGATCGATCTCGCCGGTCCGCGCCGGCGCGGTCTCGCGATGGGATTGAACGAGTCCGTCGGATACGGGGCGGTGGCGGTCTCGGCGTGGGCCACCGGAGCGCTCGCCGCCCGGTTCGGCTTGACGCCCGAACCGCTCTACCTCGGTGTCGCCATCGCGCTGCTCGGCACCGCCGTATCGGTACTCGCTGTGCGCGAGACGATGCCCCACGCGCGCGCCGAGAGCGACGGCTCGGCCGCCGTGGCTTTCCGCGAGGTGCTCGCACGGACCAGCTACCGCGACCGGGCGCTGGCCGCGGCGAGCCGCACCGGCCTGGTCAACAACGCCAACGACGCCTTCGTGTGGGGGTTGCTGCCGGTGCTGCTGGCGAGCCGCGGCATGGACATCGCGGCCATCAGCCTCATCGCGGCGCTGTATCCCGCGGTGTGGGGGCTCGCGCAGGTAGCCACCGGCCCGTTGTCGGACCGGATCGGACGGCGTCTGCCGGTGAGCGCGGGGATGTGGATCCAGGGCGGCGCCCTGGTCGTCCTGGGCACCGCCGATACCCATCCGGCGGCGGCGCTGGCGTCGGTGGTGCTGGGGGTGGGAACCGGGTTGGCCTATCCCGCCCTGCTGGCGACCGTGGGCGACCGGGCCCCCGCCGCGTGGCGCGCCGGCGCGCTCGGTGTGTACCGCGCGTGGCGCGACGCGGGCTTCGTCGTCGGAGCGCTCGTCGCCGGCGTCGTCACGGACGGCTTCGGCGCGGGCGTGGCCCTGGTCGCTATGGGGATCGTGACCGCCGCGTCGGGGTGGGACGCGTGGCGCCACCTCCCCGCCCCGGATAGTTCAAGCGATGGATTGAACGCGCTAGGATAGCGGGGTGAGCGACCGCAGGGCGAAACAAGCGCTGTTCGACGAGTTCGCCCGCGTCGCGAAGGCCCTCTCGAGCGGACGGCGCGCCGAGATCGTCGACGTCCTCTCCAACGGAGAGCGAAGCGTCGAGAGCCTCGCCGCCGAGCTCGACCTGTCGATTGCGAACACGAGCCAGCACCTGCAGGTCCTGCGCCGGGCGGGTCTCGTCGCGTCCCGGCGGGACGGCACGTTCGTCTACTACCGCCTGGCGGCTCCGGAGGTACTCACCTTCTGGCGCTCGTTGCAGGAGATCGCCGGCACCAGGGTGGCCGAGGTCGAGCGGCTGGCGGCGGCCTACGTCGGACGCGGGGACGGGATCGAGGTTCTCAGCCAGCAGGAGCTGCGCCGGCGCCTCCGTCGCAAGGACGACCTCGTCCTGCTCGACGTCAGACCCGTGGAGGAGTACGCGGCCGGGCACATCCCCGGCGCGGTGTCGCTCCCGGTGCGCGAGCTCAAGCGACGATTGCGCGAGCTACCCAAGGACAGAGAGGTCGTCGCCTATTGCCGCGGCCGGTATTGCGCGTTCGCCCCCGAGGCGGTCGCCTACCTCCGCAAGAAGGGGTACGACGCGCGCTCGCTCGACACGGGATTGCCCGACTGGGCCGCGGCCGGCCTCCCGCTGGAGACCGAGTCCCCCTGAGGTGACGCGAGGCGGCCGGTGTCGCAGGCTACCCCGGGTCGATGCTTCGCTATAGGAAAGATGGCCGCATAGGCCCCATCGTTCCCACCGACTCCAGGATCAAGGGGTCCCGACCCCCCGATCCCCCGCGCGGTCCGGCGCGTTTCGCTGCGATCAGCCTCCCGCCACGGCCGGGATGATCGAGAGGCACGCGTCGTCGGGGACCGTTGTGGTCAGCCCGTCGAGGAAGCGGATGTCCTCCTCGTTCAGGTACAGGTTCACGAAGCGCCGAACGTTCCCGCCGTCGTCTAGCAGCCGGGCCGCGATCGAAGGATGACGCGCCTCCAGATCCCGGATCAGTTCGGCCACGGTGACGCCCGTCGCCTGGACCTCGTCCCGCCCTTCGGTCAGGGCGCGCAGCTGGGTGGGGATCCTCACCGTCGTGCTCATAGCCATCCTTTCCGCCGGAGGACATCCTGAACGCTTGCGATGGTGGGGTCGATCGGGGCCACCTCGGGTGGGGGTCCGAGGGCCTCGACCGTCTTGTAGCCGAGGCCCGTCAGCAACGCCACCGTCTCGTCGCCGGGTGCGATGTCGCCCCGAGCCACGAGGCGTTCGAGGGCGGCGATCGTGACCCCTCCGGCGGTCTCGGTGAAGATGCCCTCGGTCCGGGCAAGCAAGCGCATGCCCTCGGCCACGCTCTCCTCGGGCACCGCGTCGATGCGCCCGCCGGAGCCCCGCGCCGCGGCGAGCGCGTATGGCCCGTCCGCAGGATCCCCGATCCCGAGCGACTTCGCGATGGTGGCCGGCTTCACCGGGCGGACGTCTGTGTCACCACGCTCGAACGCGGCCGCGACCGGCGCGCAACCGGCCGCCTGCGCTCCGAACATGCGGGGCCGGCGAGGTTCGATCAGACCGATCAGACCGAGCTCCTCGAAGGAGCGCGCCACCTTCGACAGCAACGAGCCCGACGCGACTGGCGAGACGACCGCGTCGGGAGCCCGCCAGCCGAGCTGCTCGGCGATCTCGAAGCCCACGGTCTTGGACCCTTCGGCGTAGAACGGCCTCAAGCTCACGTTGACGAAGGCCCACGACGTGGCTCCCGCCAGCTCCGCGCACAACCGGTTGCAATCGTCGTACGAGCCCTCGACCTCGAGGAGCAGACCTCCGTACACCGCGGTCCCGGCAACCTTGCCCGCCTCCAGGCCCTTCGGGATCAGCACGACACTGCGCAGCCCGGTCGCGGCTGCATGCGCGGCAACGGCATTGGCGAGGTTCCCGGTGGACGCACACGCGACCGTGTCGCAGCCGAAGTACCTCCCCGCGCTCAGCGCGACCGACACGACCCGGTCCTTGAACGAGCTGGTCGGGTTGGCGGCGTCGTTCTTCAGCCACAGCTTCTTTAGACCCAGCTCCGCAGCGAGGCGCGGCGCCGGACGCAGAGGCGTCCAACCCGCCCCGATATCGACCCGCCCGCGCTCGGGCGCCGGCAGCAGCGGCGCGTAGCGCCAGATCGACGCCGGACCGGCCTCGACGTCGGCGCGCCGGACCTCGCCGGCCAATCGCTCGTAGTCGTAGAGGACCTGGAGCGGCCCGAAGCACCGGTCGCAGGCATGAAGAGGACTTACGGGATAGGTCTGCCCACATTCGCGGCACGAGAGGCCGGCGACCCCGAACGCCGCGGCGGAGCCTTCGGCGACGGTGGTTGCGCTCACGTGCTCGACCTCCTCGGTCTCCTTGAGGACCCGAGGAGACGCCGGAGCGCCGCTCATCTTCCCCGGGCGTTCAATGCCGGGCCAGATTTGGCACCTTTCCGCGCGGCGATGCGCGGAGGCTGCCGGGGTTTCAACGGGCTGGTCCCTCCACCCCTCGTGATGAGTGAGCCGTTCTTACCCCACAGATAGAGAAGCGTCAACCGTGGCTCGCCGGCTGCAGCGTCGCCTAGTCGCGGAAGCCGATCTGAGAGATCGCCATCCTGCGGCCGGCCCCGGTGACGACGACGGGCCCATCGCCGGCGGGGCTCTCGCCCGACGCACGGATCTCGGCGGCAACACGCTCGGCCTCCTCGAGGAGCGCGCCCACCAGCTTGTCGTGTGGCACCCACCCGATCTGCTTGCCCTTCGAGAACAGCAGGCCGCGGCCCGGGCCTGCCGCGATGCCGATATCAGCGTCGCGCGCCTCCCCGGGTCCGTTCACCTCGCACCCCATGACTGCGATCTGCATCGGAGGCAGGTCCATCTTCTCGATCGCCTCCTCGACCTCGTGCGCGAGCGCGAAGACGTCCAGCTCGGCGCGCCCGCAGGACGGGCACGCGACGAGGTCGAAGCCCTCCTGGCGCAGTCCCAGCGACTTCAGGATCTGCTTGCCGACCCTGACCTCTTCCACGGGATCGGCGGTGAGCGAGACGCGGATCGTGCCGCCGATCCCTTCCGCCAGCAAGGTGCCGATGCCGATCGCCGACTTCACGATGCCCTGCTTCGGCGTACCGGCTTCGGTCACGCCGAGGTGGAAGGGGGCATCGGTCTTGCCGGCAAGGAGCCGGTACGCGGCGATCATCTCGGGCACGTTCTGATGCTTAACGGAAACCTTGATGTCGTGGAAGTCGTGCTCCTCGAGGAGTGAGATCTCGTGGAGCGCGCTCTCTACCAGGGCCTCGGCCGTCGGCCTGCCGTGCTTCTCGATCAGTGCCTTGTCGAGCGAGCCGGCATTCACGCCGATGCGGATGGGGATGCCGCGTTCCTTGGCGCCCTCCGCGACCTCCTTGACGTGCTTGGGGTTGCGCATGTTGCCCGGATTCACCCGCAGGCCGTGGACGCCCGCATCCAGCGCCATCATCGCCAAGCGCACCGAGAAATGGATGTCGGCGATGATCGGGACGCCGCCCTCGCGGACGATCTCCGGCAGGGCCTTCGCGTCACCCTCGTGGGGCACTGCGACGCGCACGATGTCGGCGCCCTGCGTGGCCAGCTCGTGCACCTGGATCAGCGTCGCCTGAACGTCTTCGGTCTTGGTGACCGTCATCGACTGGATCGAGATGGGCGCGCCGTCACCAACGGGGACCGACCCGACGTTTATCCGGCGCGTCTTGCGGCGCGGGATGTCGGACATCAGAACGGCAACCTGATCGGGCGCGCGAGGTCGAGATAGAGCACCGCGATGAACAGGATGACGAAGAACGAGATCACCGCCGCGGCGATCGGGATCAGCTTGCGCACGTCCACGGCGCGCCCGGTGATGGCCTCGTAGCCCAACACGGCGAGATGCCCGCCGTCCAGAGGCGGGAGAGGTAAGAGGTTCATGAGACCGATGAAGACGGTGAACCCGACGATGAATCCGATCACGTCGAGGTAGCGGCCGCTCTCGGCGCTCTCGCCCACCACCCGCCCCGCGCACACGATCCCGCACGGACCTTCGGTCACCTCTCGCTCACCGGTCCCCTGCAGCGCGCTCAACAACCTGCCGTCGAAGACCATCCCGAACACGTCCCCTATACCGGTCACCGAGAACTTCGTGAGCTCCCAGGTGCGGCTGCTCGCATCGGCGATCGCGCCTCCCAGGCCCTTCTTCTCGTACACCAGCTCCGGCTGCACGCCGAGGAAGCCCACGACCTCGTCGGCCGCACGGTAGGGGATGAACCCACGCAGCTCGCCGCGCGCCCGCAACGGGACCAGGCCGGACCCCGGCGCGACGTACCCGCGCACTTCCCCGCGCGCGAACAGAGCCCAGCCGAGATCCACCGTTCGGCGCTCGACCTGGCCACCCGAGTCGACGTGGAACGTGGCCGTCTCCCCGCCCCGGGAACGGATGTAGCGCAGCACGTCGCGCCACTCGGAGGTCCGGTTGCGGCCGACGCCCACTATGCGGTCGCCCGGCGCGAGACCGATCTGTGCCGACGGCAGCTCGGCGCCGAGGAAGGTGGTCTCGACCACCTCGATCCGGTTGGTCGCCTCACCGGTGGGGAACCCCACCATCATCGTCGCGCCCACCAGGATCACGAACGCCAGGACCCAGTGGGTCGCCGGTCCTCCGAGAAGCACCAACGCCCTCTGCCACTTCGGCTTGTTGGGATACGAGCGCGGCAGATCCTCGGGCGGTATCTCCTCGTACGGGCTCATCCCCACGATCTTCACGAATCCGCCGATGGGCAACGCCTTGATCCCGTACTCGGTCTCGCCGCGCTGCGTCGACCAGATCGTCGGACCCATCCCGACGAAGAACCTGGTCGCCTTGAACCCGAACGCCTTAGCCATCGCGAGGTGTCCGGCCTCGTGCACCATCACGATGACCATCAGGGCGACGATGAAGATGCCGAGGCCACCGCTCACCGGTCCACCCCGACCCGACCGGCGCTCGCAGGGACGGACGCTGCTCCGGCGCGCCGGTCGATCTCGGCGCGCGCATGGGCGCGGGCCCACGCGTCGACGTCGAGGACCGACTCCAGCGCATCCACCTCCTGGGGCTCGTGCGCCTCCAGAGCAGCCCGCGTCACCTCCACGATCGCGGTGAACGACAGCCGATGGTCGAGGAACGCCCGCACCCCCTCCTCGTTAGCCGCGTTCAGGACGGCCGGGAACGAGCGACCCCGGCTGCCCGCCTCGTAAGCGAGCCCCAGTGCCGGGAAACGCAGGCCGTCGACCTCTTCGAAGTCGAGCGAGCCCATAGCGGCGAGATCGAGCGGCTCCAGGGATGTCGGGGCGATCCGTTCGATCAACGCCGCCTGGATCGGGATGCGCATGTCCGCCGGCGCCGCGTGCATGAGGGTCGAGCCGTCCTTCAGGTGGACCAGCGCGTGGACCGCGCTCTGCGGATGGATCAGCACATCGATGTGGTCGTAGTCGAACCCGAAGAGGTGATGCGCCTCGATGATCTCGAGCCCCTTGTTCATGAGGGTCGCCGAGTCCACCGTGATCTTGGGTCCCATGTCCCAGCTTGGGTGCCGCAGCGCCTCTTGGACCGTGACCGAGCCGAGGTCGGCCCGGGTACGGAACGGCCCGCCCGACGCGGTCAGCACGATCCTGTCGACGTCGGCGCGCGCGTGCCCGGAAAGGCACTGACGGAGCGCAGCATGCTCGGAGTCCACCGGGACTATGCGCCCGCCTCCCCGGCGCGCCGCCGCGGCGCACGCGTCGCCGCCGGCGACCAGGCTCTCCTTGTTGGCAAGAGCGAGGACCTTCCCTGCCTCCAGCGCGGCGATCGACGCCGGGAGCCCCGCGGCGCCGACGATCGCGTTCAGGACGACATCGGCCTCCTCGAAGCGGGCAAGCTCCACCGCGTCCCGTTCACCGAGTGCGGTCCGGGCGACGGCGTGCGCGTCCGCCTGAGCAGCAAGGGTCTGGGCGTCACTGCCCGCGGCGAGACCCACCACCTGGAGTGTCCGATGGCGGCTTACGACGTCGAGGGCCTGACGTCCTATCGAGCCCGTCGAGCCCAGCACGACCACGCGCCGGGGTTGCTCTTCCACCGAACCCATTTTCACACGGCGGGTTCGCTACGGAGCGACGAACGCGAGGTACAGGAACACCACCGGAGCACAGAACAGGATGGCATCGAGCCGATCGAGGAACCCGCCGTGCCCCGGGAGGAGGCGCCCGGAGTCCTTCACCCCGAGCTCTCGCTTGGCCAGCGACTCGACGAGGTCCCCCACCGGCGCCAGGAGCCCGGCTATCACACCGATCGAAAGCCCTTCCAGCAGGTCGAGCTCGGGCACCATCGCCGCGAACAGAGCACCGCCCGCGAGCGCCGCGCAGAAACCTCCGACGAAACCCTCCCATGACTTGCTCGGAGAGATGCTCGGCGCCATCTTGTGCTTCCCGAACGCGGTTCCCGCGAAATATCCACCGATGTCGTCGAGCGCGGTGGTCAGGACGAACGCGACCAACAGACGCAGGCCACCGGGGAGCATCATGATCGACGTCGCCGCCGCTCCACCACCCCCCACCCAGCCGACCGCGAGAAGTGTCCACGCCGCGTCGCTCGCGGGAGTGGGCCCTCGTCCCGGACGCAGCGACAGCAGGAAGGCGCCGATCATCGTCACTGCGAGAACGGCCCCGAGCAGGCGCGGCGCCCGGAGGAACGACACGAGCAGCATCGCGAACCCGCAGGCGAGACCGTACGGCAGGACGGGCCGCCGGCCGGCTTGCACGAGCGCGTCGAGCAGCTCGAACAGCGCGACCAGCACCACCGCGCAGATCAGCACGAAGAACGCGGTGCGCCCCAAGAGGTAGCAGACGATCACGAGGGCGAGCAGGACGAGCGCGGTGACGACCGCCTGCGCGAGCCGGCGACCCCCCCGCGGCTCCGGCGCGCGAGGGCTAGGGGGTCCCGAGCGGGAGGAGTCTTCCACTGTGCGGGTCGCCGACCTGTCGCCGTGCTGGCCTATACCTCCGCCAGCTCGGCTTCCTTCCGCTTGAGGTTCTCGTCCACCTCGGCGATGTACCTGTCGGTCACCTTCTGGAGCTGGCCTTCGGCGGAGCGTTCCTCGTCCTCCGAGAGCACGTGCTCCTTCTTCATGCGTTCGAGCTCCTGTTTGGCGTGCCGGCGGACGTTGCGGACCGCGATCCGGCCGTCCTCGGCACGCTGGTGCGCCACCTTGGTCAGCTCCTTGCGGCGCTCCTCGGTCAGCTCCGGGAACGCGAGGCGGATCACGGAGCCGTCGTTGTTCGGGTTCACCCCGAGGTCGGACGCGAGTATCGCCTTCTCGATGGCCCCTATGGAGGTGGGGTCGTACGGCGCGATCACGAGCAGCCGAGGTTCCGGAACGGACATGTTCGCGATCGTGTTGAGCGGCACCTGGGTGCCGTAGTAGTCGACGGTGATGCGGTTGAGCAGCGCCGGGGCGGCCCTGCCGGTTCGTATCGAAACCAGATCTTCGCGGTTCACCGAGACGGCTTTCTGCATCTTGTCGCCGGCCTCTCGTAGGACCGCGTCCTTGCTCTCCGCCATCGCTCCGCCCTCCTTGAGATCTACGAAGTCGAGCCTGCGTGCACCAGGGTCCCTACCTCTTCCCCGGCCAGGATGCGCGTGAGGTTCCCCGCCTTGAGGTTGAAGATGATGATAGGCAACCGGTTGTCCATGCACAGGGAGATCGCGGTCGAGTCCATGACCTTGAGGCCGCGGCTGAGCACCTCGATGTACGGGACCGAGCCGAACATCTGAGCGTCCGGGTTCACCTCCGGGTCGGAGTCGAACACACCGTCGACCCGCGTCCCCTTCAGGATCGCCTCGGCGTTGATCTCGAGCGCCCGCAGGGCGGCCGTCGTGTCGGTCGAGAAGTAGGGGTTGCCGGTTCCGCCCGCGAAGATCACGACCCGCCCCTTCTCGAGATGGCGGATAGCGCGCCGGCGGATGTACGGCTCGGCGAGCTCCTGCATCCAGATCGCGGTCTGGACGCGCGTCTGAACTCCCTCCTGCTCGAGGGCGTCCTGCAGCGCGAGGGCGTTGATGACCGTCGACAGCATCCCCATGTAGTCGGCGGTGGTCCGGTCGGTTCCCTGGGAAGACGCCGACAGACCGCGGATGATGTTGCCACCGCCGATGACCACGGCCAGCTCGGTCCCCATGTTCTTGGCGTCGGCGACCTGGCGGGCGATTGACGCGACCACCCGAGGGTCGAGCCCGAAACCGTGCGCGGCGTTGGCGAACGCTTCCCCCGATAGCTTCAGCAGCACGCGCCGGTACTTCGGTGAGGGACGCACGTCCTCGGGCACGACCTAGACCTTGCCCTCGCCCACCCTGATGCGACAGAACCGGCCGATCGAGACGTTCTCGCCCATGCTGGACTTCGCGGTGTCGATCAGCTGGCTGATCGTCTTGGACTTGTCCTGGATCCATTCCTGGTCCAGCAGGACCGAGTCCTTGTAGAACGCCTCGAGCTTGCCCTGGACGATCTTGTCGATCACGTGGTCTGGCTTGCCCGACTTCTTCGCCTGATGCGCGTAGATGGAGGACTCGTCGTCGATGACGCTCTGGGGCACCTCGTCGCGGGTCGCCCACGACGGATCGGTGAACGAGATGTGCATCGCGATGTCCTTGGCGAGGCGTTCGAAGGCCTCGGTCTTCGCGACGAAGTCCGTCTCGCACTTCAGCTCCAGCAATACCGCGAGCTTGGGCGGGTAGTTCGGGTCCGGCTTGTGGAGATAGGAATAGACGATCCCCTCGGTGGCGGCGCGCCCGGTACGCTTGGCCGCGTCCGCCAAGCCCTTCTCACGCAGGAGCCGCGTGGCGGCTTCGAGGTCCCCGCCCGACTCGGTGAGCGCCTTCTTGCAATCCATCATCCCGGCGCCGGTCGCGTCGCGCAGCGCTTTCACGTCCTTCGCGTTGATCTCAGCCATCTTCCTTACCTTTCGCGTCGCTACCTTCGGTATCTACCGGGTTGGTGACCGGCCGCGGATGCGAGAGATCGCCGGGCTCGTCGCCCTTGCGCGGCTCCGCCTCCGGCTGCGGCGTCTCGGACTGCGCCGGCGCGTCGCGTTTCAGGGCGCGCTCGGCCTCCTCCTCAGCCTCGAGCTGGAGCTCCCACTCGGCCTTGGGCTCCTCTGCGGCGCCGGGGAGGACCTGCGCCGGAGCCCCCTTGCCCGCCTCTCCGTTCGCGGCCTGCAGATCCTCGGGGCGCATCGACTTCCCCTCGATGACCGCGTCGGCCACGATCCTGGTCAGCAGCGCGCCGGATCGGATCGCGTCGTCGTTGCCCGGGATCGCGTAGTCCACGTCGTCGGGATCACAGTTCGTGTCGAGGACCGCTACGATCGGGATGCCGAGCTTCTTGGCTTCCCGCACCGCGATCTCTTCCTTCTTGGTATCGAGGATGTAGACCGCGCTGGGGGTCCGATCGACGTCCCTCAGGCCGACCAGGTTGCGGGACAGCTTCTCGTACTCGCGGCGCAGGCGGAGCGCCTCCTTCTTGGGCAGCGAGGAGATCGAGTCGTTCTCGATCATCTCCTCGAGCTCGCGCATCCGCTTGATGCGCTCGTGGATCGTGCGGAAGTTGGTTAGCATCCCGCCGAGCCATCGGAAGTTGACGTACGGCATGCCGCAGCGACGTGCCTGCTCCTCGACCGCGTCTTGCACCTGCTTCTTGGTGGCGACGAACAAGATGGTCCCCCCGCCCGCGACGAGGTCCCTGACGAACGTGTACGCCTTCTCGATCCCGCCCATCGTCTGCTGGAGATCGAGGATGTAGATCCCGTTGCGCTCCGTGAAGATGAAGCGCTTCATCTTGGGGTTCCAGCGGCGGGTCTGATGTCCGAAATGGACACCAGCCTCCAACAGCTGCCGCATCGTGACGACCGGCATCGAGCCTCCTTCGGTTAGCCGCCGGTCCAGCTCCGACCGGCTGTCCTCCGCTCGTCGACCCCCGCGGGTTGCCGGGGGACCGAATCGGGGACCGCGCGGCGGCCCATCCGGACGAGCGTGTGTATTTGTGCAGCCCGGCGAGGCTACCACGCAGGCGTTGTCGGCCGGCTTCAGTCGCCCGAGGTTACGTCCGCGATCTTGCTCCTCAGGGCAAGCACTGACTTGGTGTGGATCTGGCAGACACGCGATTCGGTGACGCCCAGGACCTGCCCGATCTCGCCCAGCGTCAGGCCCTCGTAGTAATAGAGCGTGACCACCATCTTCTCCCGCTCGGGAAGACGGTTGATCGCTCCCGCGAGGATCTGCTTCATCTCCTGGGCCTCGAACGCCTCGGTGGGACTCGTGCTGCGGGTGTCCTCGAGGGTGTCGATCAGCGACAACCGGTCGCCGCGCCCGCCGTCCACCGAGGTGAGGTCGTCGAGAGCGACCAGCGACACCGTCGAGAGCTGTGTGAAGATGGCGCTGAGCTCGTCCTTACTGACGCCCATCTCGGCCGCGAGCTCGCTATCCGAAGGCGGCTGCTTGAGCCGGTTCTCGAGCGTCGAATACGCCTTCTCGATCTCGCGTGCCTTGAACCGCACCGAACGAGGCACCCAATCGATCGCCCGCAGCTCGTCGATGATCGCGCCTCGTATGCGACTTATCGCATAGGTCTCGAACTTGATGTTCCGGGACATGTCGTACTTCTCGATCGCATCGATCAGGCCGAAGATCCCGTAGGAGATGAGGTCCGCCTGGTCCACGTTCGCCGGCAGTCCCACCGATACCCGTCCGGCGACGTACTTGACCAAGGGTGAAAAGTGGAGGATCAGCTGATCGCGGGCCGTGGCCGAGCCGCTCTCCTTGTAGTCGCTCCAAATGGCTGCGACCGGATCGGTGGTCTCGGCGCTGGGCACCGTCTGCGTATCAGGCGCGCGGGTGGCTTTGCTCATACACTGCTCTCAGACGCTCCATGGAGACGTGAGTGTAGATCTGTGTGGTCGCCAGACTCTCATGCCCGAGCAGCTCCTGCACCACCCGAAGGTCCGCTCCTCCATCGAGGAGGTGCGTTGCGAACGAGTGGCGCAGAGCGTGCGGTCCGATCGGTACCGCGCCCTCCGCTCGCAGATAACGCGCCAACAGCGCTCGCACGCTGCGCGGCGCAAGGCGCCCCCCTCGACCGTTGACGAAGAGGTACGGGCGCGCCGCGCCGTCCGGGCCCTTCTCCAGCAGTCGGGGGCGCGCCGCGTCCACGTAGGTCGCCACCGCGCGCGCCGCCGGCTCCCCCACGGGCACCTGGCGCTGCTTCCGTCCCTTGCCCGTCACCCTCACGGTCGCGCTGCGCGGATCCAGATCGCCGAGGTCGAGACCGCAAAGCTCTCCCACCCGCAACCCGGAGCCGTACAGAAGCTCGATCACGGCGCGGTCTCTTAGACCCACGGGGTCGTCGTCCGGCGGCAGCTCGCACAGCTCGCCGGCTTCGGCCGGCTTCAGCACCCGGGGCAGTGGCCGGTCCAGCTTCGGGACCTGCACGCCCAGCGACGGATCGGAGGCGAGCAGATCGTGCTTGACCGCCCAATCGAGCAGAGAGCGGATCGCGCTCATCTTCCTGGCGATCGAGCGGCGGGCGTAGCGTCGCTCCCCGAGGTAGGCCACGTACCTCCGGAGCAGCCGGCGGTCGATCGCCCCCAGCGTCTCTGCGCGTCCCCGGCGCGCCCACCCCGCGAACTGCGAGAGATCGCTCCGGTAGGCGTCGATCGTGTGGGGCGACAGGTCCCTCTCGGCCTGGCCCGCACGCAGGAACGCCGCGGTCGCCGCCTCGATACCCCCGGCGACGTCCGGCGCAGTCTCCGCGGTCCGCACGGCTTCCACGCGTTCCCCGTTCTCCCGATCCCCGTCGGCCCCTGCCAGCGTGGCGCCGCCTCGACCTAAGCATGGAGCCCGCTGTTACGCCTGTCAATCAAAGTGGCACGTGATGAAGCAGGGACGAGGGGAGCGGGCTGGCTTCCCTCAGGCAGAAGAGGACGCGCGTGGCCGGCGAGACCGCGCCCAGAGCCAGCCCTAGGAGGGATGCGGGTGGCGCGTCCGGAACTACTTGCCTTTCGGGACGGTGAAGGTGCGGGTGCCCATCATCGTGTCGTGGGGCCCGTTCGGACTAGCGATACCCGCGGCAGGTGCCGCAAAGATCGTGGTCGAGAAGGCGGCGTTGGTCCCCGGCCCGATCTTCGAACCGGGCTTCGCGCCGAGC
>JBHENN010000118.1:0-27795 GCA_046262015.1 Actinomycetota bacterium
GGCGCCGAACGGTACGTGAGGAACTGCAAGATGGGTAGCAGACGCTTCCTAAGCGGCAGATCCTGCCTTCCGAAGTTGACGAAACTCGCTTCCCAGGGAACGACAGCTGCGCCGGCGAGACGTCCGGCTAAAAGCGCGTAGGGCGCGAGGAACTCCGGCGAAACGAGTGTGAGCTGCGGCCGCGCCTGTGCCAGGTAACTCGCGAGGCTCTTTATGGAGCGCCGAGCGAAGTGCGTTCCCAACCTGACCTCGCGTGCGATCCCGATATTCGTGATGCCGCTCGGTCCTTCGAGGTAGACGGCATCGAACGGAACGCCGATCTCGTTGAACCCCTTGATCAGCCACCGTGAGATGCGGACGAAGGCACCTCCCCCGGAGATACCCGTTACCAGCGCCACCCTGGGACGGTCTAGCATCGATCAATCTCCTATATCGACAACGCGGCGAGCTGCTCCAGGTAGCGCTTGCCGACGCTTCGCCACGAAAACTCCGTGGTTGCAGCGTCGCGCGCCCGCTGGCCCGTCTGGGGGCCGTACTTGTATGCCTCAGTTATCGCGCGCGCTAGTGACGCGGCGTCGGGATCAGCCAGGATCGCTGCTCCGGTCTGGTGCAATGCGCGCCCAATGAACGTGCTTGAGGACGCGACGATCGGAAGCCCAACGGCCGCCGCTTCCGTGACCGCCATGCTGTGGGCGTCCCACCTGGAAGGGAACAGGAACAGGCTGGCTTCGGCGAGGACGTCCCACTTAGGCGGTCCATAGACCGGCGGCATGATCCGAATGGACTCACGTGCGTCGGCTTCGTCTATCAGGCGAGCGAGCTTCTGCGCTTCGTGAGCGGATCCAGTCCCATACAGGCGCAGCTGACGCCGGTGAGTGCGAGGCAGTCGGATCCACGCCTGCACCAGCAGATCCAAGCCCTTGCAGTCGATATCGATGCGGCCAAGCCAGACCGCGTACTGGCTATCTTCCCCCCGCCAAACGGCCCCCGCCGGGGCCTCTACACCGTTCGGTGCCACGATGACCTCCCCCGAGTAGCCAAGCTCTCGCAGGTGCTCCACCTGCTCAGGGAAGAACACGTGTACCGCTGCGGCAGCAGCAAGCGTGGGACGCTCCATCATGGTCCACCACAGCTGCTTCGGACCTCGATCCCGCCGCATGATCGTCGGGTCGTAAGCACCGTGCGGGGTCAACACGTAGGGAATGCTGGCGCGCCGCGCCGTCACGGCAGCGACGCGGTTATACGGTCGCCAACCCGAGTGCAAGACGAGTAGATCGCCGGCATTCAAGACGCTCTTGAGTCCATTCGGCACTTCAGTCGCTCCGCGTCCGAGCGTGCGGAGAGAGTCCCATTCCACGTGGGGTTCGTTCGCGTTCCAGCGCCCACCATTGCAGAGTACGAGCACTTTCTGCCCGTTAGCAGCAAGCGCTCGCGCCCAACCGCGAACTGATGTCGCCACACCTCCCTCGCTCAAGGCGTGCGCGTAGCAGCTGACGAATCGCCTCGTACTTGCGGCCTCCGTAGGCATCAACTGGAGCGTAGCCGCAGGGCAAGGCGATCCGTAGTAGTAGAGAGGCATGAGCTACAGTCCAATTGTCACAATCGTGACTCCTGTCTACAACGGGGCCGAATCGATCGAGTCGTGCCTCAACTCAGTGGCTGCTCAGACCTACGGGGCGATAGAGCACATCATTGTCGATGGGGGGTCGACCGACGGCACGCTGAGCATCGTGAAGTCATTCGCAGCGCGGTACCCCTTGACGTGGATCAGCGAGCCGGACAAAGGCATGTACGATGCGATCAACAAGGGGATGACACGGGCATCCGGGACCTTCGTCGGCTACCTCAATTGCGACGATCAGTATCTTCCGTGGACGGTGGAGACCGCTGCGACCGCGCTCGCCGCGGGATACGACCTGGTGTACGGGGATCTCGCGTCGATAGACCTTCGCGGTGATCGTCCTGCGTTGTACCCGCACTTCTACCCCCCATTCTCGGCTCGCTACTACACGTACTCAGCGACGCTCGGACAGCCAACGGTGTTCTGGACGAACGATCTTGCAGAGCGGATCGGCCCGTTCGACACCAGCTTCCGCCTGGTCGGAGACCACGAGTACTGGTTGCGAGCAGCGGCAGCGGGAGCCTCGCTTATCCATATCGACGAGATCCTGGCGCTCCAGTTGGAGCACGGCGGCACCCTCCGGGAGCGGTTTCCGAGGGAGTTACAGGAGGAGCTAGCGCGGGTTCGCCGTCGCTATGCCACGTTCGGTGGCCCGCCGCCCAGTTCGCTGGTGCAGGGAGCGCGCCGGCGTCTGCGCTGGCGGTGGTACCAATCACAGTTCATCGCGGCGGGGATGTGGAAGAAGCCGCGCAAGTGGCCGAGATTCATGCGGTTTCTCGACCAGAACTGCATCCGCGTAGACCCGCGAGGGCTGTTGTGGTATCTGCTGCCAGGCCCGATACGCCCCCGGACGGCTTCGTTACTCGACGCAGATCGATTCCGTGACGCCGTCGCTCGCGCCTCGCGCAGCTGAACTTGAGTCACCGCTGATCGCGGCGATCCTGACCGGCGACGGCTTCGGGGGCGCCTTCACGAGCTCCACGGGTCCGGCGATGCTTTCGTGGGGCGGAGATCCGGAGTGGCTCCGGCTGCGCGGGTTCGCCACTTCAAAGGCCGATCTGCTAGTTCCCTTCGACCGGCACATCTCGCCGTCCGTCGGCGGCTGGAAGCGGTGTGGGTAGGTCAGCAGGCACGGCGAACTCTGCCGTCACGAGGCCTCGCTCCGCCGCTTCACTAAGGACGCGACGCACCGTCTCGAGACGCCGAGCGAGAGTGAACTCCAGACCGCGCTCGCGCGCGTGACGCCGGAGTGTTGATGCGCTGTCTAACGCTGCGGCTAGATCCTCTATCACCTGCTCGACCGAGGTCGGTTGTACTGCGATACCGGCGTCTCCTACGAGGATAGGTGGGCCGCCTCGGTCGATGCAGACGACTGGAAGGGAGCACGCGAGAGCCTCAACGACCGCAAGAGGCGCGTCATCGTGGAGACTTGGGAACAGCAATACGTCAGCCTCCTGCTGCATGAGCCGCAGCACCTCGTCCCGCGACTGCTGCCCGAGCAGTCGAACCCGATCCTCGATCCCGAGCCCTCTGACTATCTGCTCTAGCCGCTGTTCCTCTGGTCCGGATCCGCAAACGAGCAGATGCCACCCCTTCGTCTTTGCCACGGTTTGCACTGCAAGATGTGCCCCCTTCCACGCGATCAGGCGGCCAACGAACACGGCGCGCGATGGCGACCGGCCGGCGGCTCGTCCTTCGTGTGGAGCTTCCTCCAGAATCGCGTGTTGGAGCACAATCGTCTTCCCGCGGTGGCGCCTTGGAAGCCACTGGCGTGTTTCGTGGTTCTGGACCAGGATCAGAGATGCCTGGCTCCAGGCGACTCTCGCGAATGGGTTCACGGTTCTCCCTACAGTTCGGATAACAGCGCGTGCGATCTCGACCGCGATTCCTCGCCAGCCCAGAGATGTAAGAAGACCGGCCGGCGGCCCAAGTGTTCCCCCGACGGGCCCATACACGAACGGGCCCCCACCCAACGGGATGATCGAACCAAGCGCCGCGTTCGCGATCGTCAGATGCCACACTAGCTGCACTCCTTGCTCACGCTGAAGCTTCCGCACCGCTATCGCCGCGCCCACCTGCCAAAGCAGGGAATAGAGACGCATCCCGCGCATCCCTCGCTTCCAGGAGCGCGCCCAGGGCGGCAGATCGGTGTATACGAAATGAAGATTCGACTCCTCCGGTAGACGCTCGAGCGCAGCTTCGATCACGTCGCGGTTGTTACTGCGGGTGATGACGTATGTCTCGTGCATCCGAGCGATCATCCGGACCCAGCCCCACCCGGCACCAGGCTCTGAGCCCTTGCCTGGCTCGCACGCGTAGGCGACGACGACGATCTTCAACCGATGCTCGACTCGATCGTGGCCAGTAGTGCGTCCCGCACGTGCAGCGCGCGCCGAGCTTCATCCTGCGTCGGGTCGAGACGGGCGCGAGTTTCGTGGAGGTAGTCCGCGAGCGCGGTGGGGCCCGGCAGCGGAACGCCGGCGGCGTCACAGTAAGCCGATACCGCATCGCCGGCGGGTCCGGTTCCATGCAGCGCTCTCAGAAGATCGGCCTGGCTCGGGTTCCCGAGGAGCGCATGCGCTTGAACCAGGTAGTGGAAAAGGTCGAAGTACGGGCTCCCACCTAGCACCGCTTCTTCCCAGTCCACGAGCAGCCAGCCATCGTCAGTCCGCAAGAGGTTCCACGGCGCGGCATCGCCGTGCGAAGCGCCTGAGGGTGCTGCATGGGAAAGAGTTCCCAGTGCCGCGGCAACCTGCGAAGGCAGCTGCCACGGCCTCACCCGCGGTCGCCACGAGCGGGCCCGCAGTACAAGAACGCCCTCATCCTGGTCGAGGATCTCCGGCGGGTCGATCCCGGCCGGCAACAGGGCTCCCAGCTGGACGATGTTTTCGGCTTCCCGCCTGAGCGCGCTTCGCCCCGGCTCTTCCAGAGCCACCTTTACCAGTGCACGTGCACGACCTGTGCGCTCGCCGGTGAGAACCAGATACCGACCGGGGTGATTCGCGCGTGCGACTGCGGTCCACCCGTGCCGTGGGATGTACGGGGCGATCAGCTCGCGGACGAGACGCGGCGGCGCGGTGCTTCTGGTGCTGGCCTTCGCACAGCCCAACGAGGCGGCAGCTTTCGCTGCCTGCCAGGCGAGCAACGCTCGGGTCGTCATAGGTTGATGGATCGCGAGAGACGCCTTTGCCACAGCGCGAGGCCCTCGCGGCAACCACCACCTTCGACTCTCACCAGGCGAATACCATCCGTGCGCTACGCGACTGATCGCACGTTGCTCGAGCCACTCCGCAACCGCGCAAGACGCTGCCTCGGCCACCTGCTCAGGGCTCTGCTCTACGTCCACCACCCTTCGGCTCCTCCATCGCCCACGCAACCGCTTCCAATGCTCGTTCTGCCGCTCGATTTCCTGCGAGGTCAGCTCCGGCTTGCGCTCCATCAGTGTGGCCGCGGAGCCATCGAGCAGGAGGAACACGTCGGGTCGCGGGAGGGTTCTGCCCAGCGCCCTGATCAGCAGCTTGGGCGGGTCGATGCGATAGCGGCGCGGATCGACGATCAGATCGTCCCATCCTCGTTCGACCACGACCAGCTGTGTCCGCACCTTCCGCGACCACCACGCGCTCCAGCCACCGATGAAGAAGTCCGCCCAGTAGTAAAGAAGAAGACCGGTGGAGAGAAAAGATCCGTGCGTCTCGCGGCCGTGAGGGGTCGTCGCGTCGGGCTCCGGTTTGCGGACGACCTCCCCGGCTCGCGGAAGCACACCAGGACGCCAGTGGTACGCGCACGTTTCGCGGAACAAAGGTGCGAGATCGTTCATCAAAGCGGCTCTAACCATTGACTTGCCCGCCCCATCCGGTCCGGCGAGGACTACGAGCGCCCCCGTCGGGTACCGCAACCGTGACCCGAGACGAACCAGCGTCGCTGCGGCCACGTGGAGCGCCCGATCAGGTCTGTGAACCCTCTGTAAACGCTGAGCGTTCCGCGCCTGCCTGAGAAGTCGTTCTGACGGCGCGCTTCCCACAGGAACCACAGAGATCGCGCGCCCAACGCGCGTCCCAAAGACCTGTCTCAGGACCTGGTCGAAGCGGGGCCGATCGCGATCGCGCAGAGTGGCGATGGCGTTCCACCCCTCGATCGAGCGATCCTGCTTCACCGTCCTCTTCGCAGCCAGATACGCCGCTTTGATCGCATCCTTCGTGTGTTGTGGAAGCTCTTCGGTCAGATGTCTCGTGCTGAAGCCGTACTTGCCCAGAGCGAGAGGATCCTCCAACGTGTCGATCTTGACGATGTAGCGGTGGTGATCGAGCCACCAGTGGTAGCCGGTGATGTCGTACTGGATGAGTTGGCGAAGGTGCCAGTCGCGAGGAAGACGTAGCGGCCACGACTTGTCCGTGTCCGCGATGGCACAGTCGACGTCGCCCTCGTCGAGGTCACGCGGCATGTTCAGGATCTCGGCACGAGTGCCTACGAGGGCCAGAACCTCCCGCACTTCAACAGCCGTCGTCACGCGTAGAAGGCTACGGCTTTCGTTGACCTGCCGTTCCTTCGCTCCTAGAGCGCTGCGGACAACGCGATTGCCACGATGGCCACCAGAACGGCCACGTTGAGACCGCGCAATCGCCTCTGGAGCCGGGAGTCCTCGAGATCTGCTACGGGTCCACCGACTTCCTCGCGTCCCCGGCCCACGACACCGACCGCGACTGCTCGTGAGAAGCCGAAGCTGGCACACATGGCGGCTCCGGCGAGCCAACTCCCGGACACGATCGTCGCCGCGACGACTCCGACGTAGGTCCCGAATCGGAGGAACGTGAAGAAGCCCACTCCCAGGCCGAGTCCGTACAAGAGGGCCGCGACGGGGGGAGAGTAGAAGGTGCGCCACCAGTCGGGGACCTGGCGCTTGCGATCGAACAGCGGGATCGGCGCCCCGAACGCCTCTCGAAGGAAGTACAGGGCCGCAACCGCTGCGAGGACTACCAACCCGGCGTCACCCCACGGCGCGCCGAGCAGGGCGCCGAGACCGCCCAGGGCGGCACCGAACAACGCCGCCGAGAGAGTTGCGCCCAAGGTATGCAGCGCGACGTCTCGCCAGAAAAACCCTCTCCGTCCCCCGTGGACCGCGGGGGTGATGGTTTCCACCATCGAGAGGCCTCAGGGACTGAAGAGCGTCGATACTCCCGCCACCGCCGACGCGATCACGAGCGTCACCAGGACCGGGGTCGTCAGCACCTGGTGTTCGTATCCCGGTAGGCGATGCAGAAGACCCTGCGGCCGCTGTGGCAGTAGCCGGTCACCGACGCGTCTCCGTTGATCCGGATCGGCGAGTACGAGCAGCAGTCGTGGATCCGGCGGATGCGGCCCCCGCAGCAGCGGCTCCAGCCGCCGCCGTAGACCGGGTTGCCGGTGTACGGGTACCGCTCGGGCACGACCACCTCGCACACCTTGCGGCGGGTCTGGCTTCGCGACGTGTACGCCTGCCCGTCGTCGTCGACCGGGTAGCCGAACTTGGGATGCAAGGGAAAGCCGTATCGGTCGATGCGCGTCCGGGGTGCGTACGGATGCGGGCACGAGTTGGTCGTGAACGTGTGGCCGCAGATGTGGTACGCCTCGGCGCGCCCCGGGCGCAGCGCGACCGCGACCAGCGGGCCGCCGACGAGCGCGACGAACCCGGTTCCGAGCCTCCCGAGGAACGAGCGCCGCGAGGTGCCGTTCGCGAGCGATACCGAGAGCTGCTCAACCTCACGCTCGAGCATCAGTGCGCCTCGGTTCCCACGGTCGGCTGCTCGAGGCGACGGCGCGCGGTCGCGACCAGGCCCTCCATCTGCTCGAGGTTGTTGACCGTCCCCTTGGCGCGCACGATGCCGTCGTCGCCGACGACGAGGAGGTAGGGGGTCCCGGGGATGTCGTAAGGGCGGACCGCGGCGACCCCGGCGATCAGCGGCGCGCCGAGGCGGTGGTCGCGGTACGCGGAAGCCGTCTCGGCCGCATCGAGATCTGTGACTACGTAGGGATCGAGGTCGTGGGCGCGCGCGATCGCCGGGAGCGCCGGCAGGACGTCCTCGCACGTGCGGCAACCGGGCGACACGAACAGCAAGAGCCGGTCCTCGCCCGGTCCCCCGATGACCGCGGGGCGGCCGTCCGCGGCGGTAACCTCCACTGGGGGTAGGACCTCTCCGAGCGGAGGACCCTCGTCGTCCATCTCCAGGGCGCCGCGTGGCCCGAGCCTCAGGTGCAGCGTGCCGATCTGGCGGGCGAGCGCGACCACGACGACGCATAGGGCGAGCACCACCAACCACAACACGACGTACGACGCCGCCCACCAACCGTCCACGCCGTGCCTCACCTCTGCTCTCCTCGGCTGCGCGAAAGGCTACTGCCACCCTCTCGTAGGCTGGGCCGATGTCGCCGAGCGTCGTCCTCTCGTGGCTGCTCGCGGCGGCGTTCGGATGGGCTGCCGCATCCAAGGTGGCCAACCTCGCCGGCTGGCGCGCCGGGCTCGAGCCCTACGGCCTGCCGCGGTCCTTCGCCGGGGTCACCCTTGTCGGGGTCCCACTGGCCGAGGCCGGGGTGGTGGTGCTTACCGTCCTCGGGCGGCATCGAGCTGCGGCCGCGTTGGCACTCGCCTTGCTGGCCTCGTTCTCGCTAGCGCTCCTGCGCGCCCGATCCCGGATCGGCGCGCGCCTTCCGTGTGGCTGTTTCGGTAGGAGCAAGACGCGCCCCTTTAGCGTCCTGGTCGCTCGCAACGCCCTGCTGAGCGTCCTCGCCGCCGCGACGTTGCTGCTGGCCGGTGCCCACGAGGTCGAGATCGGGCCGCCGACCGGGTCGGCGCTTCTTCCTGCGCTGCTCGGTGCGACCGGCCTGGCCGTCGGCACCTGGATGGTGGTGCGCGCCGGCAGCGCGCTCCGCACTCGGAGCAGATGAGGAGGCGCGCTCTTCCGGCCGTCGTCGCCCTCGTGGCGGCGCTTGGGCTCGTGCCGATGCTCGCATCCGCGAACCATGCGGAGGTCCTTGACCCGGACGACGCAACCGGCTTCCTCGACGTCGCCCGCGTCGGCGTCACCGGCGACCCGATGCAGCCTCGGTGGGCGATCGAGACGTTCGGGGAGTGGAGCGCGGAGCGGCTGTGGGACCGGGGCTGGCTGTTCATCTACTTCGACACCTTCGGATCGGCGCGCCCGGACTACTACGCGCTGCTGCGCTCGAACGGCAAACGCATCACCGGCGTCCTTCGCCGCGACCGTCCCGAGAAGAGCGACTACACGATCGCCGGGCTCGATCCGACGCGCCCCCACCGCGCCGCGGTCGCCGTACGGGTGCCGCTGGCGAGGATGAGGTTCGGCGACGTTCGGGCGGAGTACCGGTGGCACGTCGAGACAGTTCTGATCAACCGGCGTTGCCGGCGGGTGTGCTTCGACCAGGCTCCCGACGGCGAGGCGATGGTCGAGCCTCGTCCGGGCGCGTCCCCCTCCCCCACGGTGACGATCCCGAGTATCTCGCCGTCGCCGAGCCCACCCGCCTAGGTGGCGCCCCGGCTCATCGTTCTCGGCTGGGACTCGGCCACCTTCGACGTCACCGGACCGTTGATGGACGCCGGTCGCCTACCGGCGCTGAAGGAGCTGACGACGCGCGGGTTCGCGGCTCCGCTGCGCTCGACGTGGCCGCCGATGACCGACTGCGCGTGGACGTCGGCGTTCACCGGACGCAACCCCGGCGCGCACGGCATCTTCGGCTCGTGGTATCGGGCTCCCGGGGCGTACGAGTGCCGCTACTTCTCCGGCCGGGACCGTCGGGTTCCCGCGCTGTGGGAGATGACGCGCGGGGTCCGCCACCTCGTGTGGAACGTCCCGATGACGTTCCCTCCGGAGCCGGTCGATGGCGTGATGGTCGCGGGCTACGGCGCGCCGCCCGGAGCGCGGTTCTGCGCGCCGGATGCGACTCAGGACGAGCTCGGCGCCGAGTGGCCGCTCGACGAGCTCCTCGATCGCGCTCCCCACGGATCGCTGGAGCGGTTCCTCGACGAGCTGTTGCGTGGCCTCATCGCGCAGGCCGAGGCGTTGCCGTGGATGGCTCGGCGCGCCGGAGCCGATTGCGTGGTCGCGGTATGGCCCCACATCGACCGCGCCCAGCACTTCTTCTGGCGCTTTCGCCGCACCGACCATCGCTTCGCGGATGCGGTCGATTGCGTCTACGAGGCCATGGATCGAGCCACCGGGGTGGTCATCGACGCGTTCCCCGACGCCGATGTGCTGGTGGTGAGCGACCACGGCGCCGGTCCGCTCGAGGGCGACGTCAACGCCGGCGCGTGGCTCGCGGGCAACGGTCACGCGACCTTCACGCGGGCCGAACGGCGCGGCGCACTGGAGCTGGCGTGGAGGCTGCCCCCCGCGGTGCGCACGCTCGGCCGCAGGTTGGCACCCGGGCTCGCGCGCCGGGCGATGGGCGCCCGCCTGACCGGGCAGCTCGGCGCCTTTGATTGGTCTCGCACGCGCGCGTTCATGGGCTTCCACAGCGATCTCTGGCTCAACCTCGAGGGGCGCGAGCCGGCCGGCACGGTCGCCCCGGCCGACGCCGACGGCTTGCTCGACGAGATCGCAGACCAGGCGCTCGACCTGCGCGATCCGAACACGGATGAGCCGGTCTTCGCCGGCGCCCACCGGCGCGCCGAGATCTACGCCGGGCCCGCCGAAGCGCTCGCCCCGGACCTGATGCTCGACCCGTGGACCGCGGGCTACCGCGTCGCGCCCAGCCGGGAGCCCGGGGGGCCGGCGGTGATCGCCCCGGCGCCGCTCGCGGGCGTGCACGAGGCTTGGTCGTCGGACCACCGCCCGCTCGGGATCTTCGTCGGCGCCGGGCCGCGCATCGCCTCGGGCGGCGCGCCGGAGCTGTCGCTCTACGACCTCTGTCCCACCGCGCTGGCATTGCTCGAGCAGCCGGTTCCCGAGGGCCTCGACGGGCGCGCCGTCACCGAGGCCCTGACGGCTGATTTCCTGGCGCGCAACCCGGTCCGGACCGGGGAGCCGGCAGGGCCCCGCCCCACTTCCGCCGCCGGCTACTCGGACGACGACGCCGCCGCAGTGGCGGCCCACCTGAAGGACCTCGGCTACATCGAGTGAGACCGCAGGGGCGGCCCTATCTCCTGCCATGCCGATAGTCGCCGGCGCCGGCGCCGGCGCTACCGGCTCAGCGCGCCTGGAGAGCGTCCATCGCTACCGCGATCGCCATGATCAGGCGCCGGTCGACCGTGCGCTCGGGGTCTTTGCTCATGTCGATCGTGTAGGTGTCCTGGAGCTTCCACAGCTGGCGGCGGTGGCTCCCGACCTCTGTCCCGTCACGCAGGAAGACGAAGTGGTAGGGGATCGGCAGCCAGTTGGCGACGTTCTCCAGATAGGGGATGAGGCCGACGATCCGGCGCGCGATCGCGACGCCCAGGCTCCGTTCGGTCGCAGTCGCGACCTCGCTCCCGTCCGCTCCGTACAGCGTGTAGGTGGAGCGCAGCAGGCTCGCACCGAAGACCTTCTGGATCTGGCCGACAGGGCTGCCGTCGGAGGTGACGACGTCGTACCGGGCGCGCGGGTCGAAGCGCTGGCGCGCCTTGATGCGCATGAGCTCGGTGGCCCGGCTCTCGTCGACGTAGAAGCGGATGTCTTCCTTGAACTTCATCACCTTCTGGCGTACGAAGCAGAAGGGCGCGCCGGGGCTCTCGCCATCGGCCTGGGGCAGCGAGAACCCGTACTCGTTCACGACCAGGCGCCAGCGCTGGCGCAAGATGAAGCGGTCGTGCTGGTTGGGATCGACGGGGAACGGGGCGCTCATCCGGGAAGGCTACACAGGTGGTCGAGGGACCCGGGCCCCTGCGGGAACCTGCCCGAGCGCCGCATCGTCACATGATCATGAGCCGTCATGCCGATCCCGGGAGGGAGCTCGATGAACCAACGCGATGAGCCGACCGGTCGCCGGCCGAGGCAGATCCCGGCGCGCGCGAGGCTCTTGCGCGCCGCGGCCGCCGCCGTCCTGTTCCTGGTCGCCTGCGGGGAGGCGCGGGTTGAAGCGCCCGGCATGGGAGCGCAGGCGCCGAGGGCCGACGGCGACGGCTCGTGGCGCGCCATCGCTGCGTCTCCCTTGAGTCCCCGGCTCGGCCCGCGCGCGGTGTGGACCGGCGAGGAGGTCATCGTGTGGGGCGGGGCGGTCTTCGCCGATTCGCCCGAGACCCTCGAGTCCACCGCCGCGGTCGACGGCGCCGCGTACGACCCCACCGCGGACCGTTGGCGTTCCATCGCCGACGCCCCGCTCGACGGCGGCTCCGGCTATTCGCTGGTCTGGACGGGCGAGGAGATGATCGTGTGGGGCGACGGCACCGGGGGGACCCGAGGTGGGCGCGCCGAAGGCGCCGCGTACGACCCCGGCGCCGACACCTGGCGGACGATCGCTCCGGCTCCGCTCGAGGCTCGCTCCGGTCATCTCGCGGTGTGGACCGGTACGGACATGTTCGTGTGGGGCGGCTTCCTCACCGACTTCGAGCGCGAGCACTACGACGGCCGCGGCGCGCTCTACGACCCCGTCGCCGACTCGTGGCGCGAGGTCGCGCCCGGACCCTTACCGGCGGGCTACGACGCGCTCGGCGCGTGGACCGGGAACGAGGTCGTGGTGATGGCCAGCCCGATGGGCAGCGAACCGGACGACTACCCGAAGTTCGCCTCGATCGCCGCCTACGACCCGGCGACCGACTCCTGGCGCGAGCTTGCCGATCCGCCGATGGTCACCTACGTGTCCCCTCCGGCGCCGTTCCTCGACGGCGAGCTGTTCCTGTTGAGCGCCGGCGGCGAGGTGGACGGCGGCGAGACCGACGGTTACGCGAAGAGCTATCCGACCGGAGGCATCTACGACACCCGCACCGAGGCATGGAGGACGCACGCCGACCCACCCGCGCCGGGCCCCGAGTACTGGGAGCCGATCGCGATCGATCGCGAGATCGTGCTCGGGAACCTCGCGTACGACCCGGCGGCGGACAGGTGGCGGACCCTGCCGCGCTCGCCGATCCCGGCGCGCGAGTTCCCCGCTCTGGCGTGGACGGGCGAAGAGTTGTTCGTCTGGGGTGGGGGACTGGTGCCGACCCAGGACGAAGAGGGAACCGTGACCCACGTCGACCCGCCCCCGGCGCTGGACGACGGCGCCGCCTACCGACCTCCGGGCTAGGGGGCTTCGGGCGGGTACTTCCAGATGTCGCGGCGCGCCTTGCGCCGCCTGCGTTCGGCCCTCTCTTCCGGCGCGCCGTGCAGCGCGAACCACCACACCACGATCCACCCGAGCGACACCGCGACCAGGCAGGTGGCGGCGATCGCGAGCAGCGGCCCGCGCAGCAGGTCGATCGCGCCCGGCTCGGCCCGGCCGGCTGCGGTCACCGCCCGCAGTAACGTCATGGGGCCATGATGGACCCCGAGCTCGCAGCCAAGGAGCGCGCCCTCACCGGGCTGCTGCGCGACCTCGCTCCGGTGGTGGTGGCGTACTCGGGCGGGGTCGACTCGACCTATCTCGCCGCCGCGGCTCACGAGACCCTCGGGCGGGATCGAGCGTTGGCGGCGACGGCGGTGTCGCCGGCGGTCGCTCGGCGCGAGCTCGCCGACGCCCGGGACACGGCGCGCCGGTTCGGCTGGAGCCACCTCGAGATCGAGACCCACGAGTGGGCCCGAGAGGAGTACGCCCGCAACGCCTCCGATCGCTGCTACTGGTGCAAGACCGAGCTGTTCGAGGTGCTCCGGCCGGTCGCCGCGGCTCGCTCGGCGCGGATCGTCACCGGCACCAACGCCGACGACCTCGGCGACTATCGGCCGGGTCTCACTGCCGCCGGCGAGCACGACGTCACAGCCCCCCTCGCCGAGGCCGGTCTGGGCAAGGCCGACGTCCGGGCATTGTCGGCCGCGATCGGGCTTCCCAGCGCCGCCAAGGTCGCGTCGCCCTGCCTCGCCTCTCGCTTCGCGTACGGTGTCCGGGTGACGCCGGAAGGGCTCGCCCGGATCGACCGGGCGGAGGAGTACGTGCGCTCGCTCGGGTTCCGCGAGCTGCGGGTGCGCGACCACGGCGACCTCGCCCGTCTCGAGGTCGAGCCGTCCGAGGTGCAGCGCGCCGCGTCCCTGCACGCAGAGATCGTGGCCGCGCTGACCGAGCTCGGGTTCAGGTACGTGACGCTCGACCTCGCCGGGTTCCGGTCGGGTTCGTTGAACGAGGTGCTCGCCATAGACAAGCTCGGCCGGCCCCGTTAGGGACCGGCCGAGACCGATTCTTGTGTGGCGCCCTTCGGCGCGCCGTCGTTAGAAGAGCATCTGAAGAACGACGATGAGCCCGATGATCCCAAGGACCAGCCAGATGATGCCCATCCTGCCCCTCCTTCCGTGTGGTCGGTAGGTCTTGGTTTCCATCCCCGGGCCGGCACCGGCTCAAACACGCGCCGCGCTCGGGCGGTGACGGAGAGTGACAGAACGGGCATGTCGGGGCGTTCCCGGCGTAGGGGGCACCCGAGCGCGCCGGAGCGGTTAGAGCTCGACGATGGGGCAGGTCAGTGTGCGGGTGATCCCCTCGACGCTCTGGATACTGCTCACCACGAGCTGGCCCAGCGAGTCCATGTCCGGAGCCGCGGCGCGCACGATGACGTCGTAGGGCCCCGAGACATCGTCGGCGGACTCGATCCCGTCGAGGTCCCGCAGGTCGCCTGCGACGCGGTAAGCGTTCACCGCGGTCTGGATGAGGATGTACGCGCGCACTCGTTCCGCCATCGTCGGCTCCTCTCGAAAGGCTGGGCGGATTGTAGGTCACGAGCCGTGCCTGGACCGGGCCGGCCGGTGCCGCTTTCCAAGTAGCCTCGGGCGTCGATGCGACCGATGCACGGGCCGGCCCGCCGGTGATCGACTTCGAGCTTCCTCCCGAGATCGTCGCGGTCCAGGAGCGCGTCGCTCGGTTCGTCCGCGACGTGGCGCTCCCGGCCGAGGCGGAGGTCGACGAGCGTTCCTCCCCCGAGGCGCTCGACAAGGTCGTCGCCCGCCTCCGCGACGAGGCCCGCGCGGTGGGTCTGTGGAACCCGCACCTCCCGGCGGAGTGGGGCGGGATGGGCCTCGGGCCGTTGGGGATGGCGATCGTGTCGCAGGAGTGCGGGGTCTCGGGCCTGGCATCTCTCGCGCTCAACGCGATGGCACCCGACGAGGGCAACATGCATCTCCTGCTGCACGCGGGCACGCCGGCACAGCTCGAGCGTTACCTTCGTCCGCTCGCCGATGGCCGGGTCCGCTCGTGCTTCGCGATGAGCGAGCAAGCCGCCGGCTCCGATCCCACCGCGCTCCGGACCACGGCCACGCGCTCGGGCGAGGGGTGGGTGTTGAACGGCGAGAAGTGGTTCATCACCGGCGCGATGGGCGCGGCCTTCGCGATCGTGGTCGCCCGTAGCGAGGACGCCGCCGACGCCCGCGACGCTTACTCGCTGTTCCTCGTCGATGCCGACAACCCGGGATGGAAGGTGCTGCGGGAGATCCCTGTGATGGGGACCCACGGCCCGGGCGGTCACTGCGAGGTGCTGATCGAGGAGTGTCGCGTGCCAGCCGATGCCCTTCTCGGTGCTCTCGGCGAGGGCTACAGGCTTGCTCAGGTGCGGCTCGGCCCGGCGCGCCTGGCTCACGCGATGCGCTGGATCGGCGTGGCGCAGCGCGCTCTCGATCTCGCGGCCGAGCGCGCTCTCAACCGGGAGACGTTCGGCGAGCCCCTGGCGCGCCGCCAGACGGTCCAGAACTGGCTCGCCGACTCGGCCATCGAGCTGTACGCGAGCCGCCTGATGGTGTTGCACTCCGCGTACTTGATCGAGCGAGGAGAGGAGTACCGCCAGGAGGTCTCGATGACGAAGGTGTTCGTGTCCGAGGCCCTCGAGCGCATCGTCGACCGCGCCTTGCAGGTCCACGGCGCGCTGGGGTACTCCGGCGATCTGCCCTTGGAGCGCTACTACCGGGACGCGCGCGCCGCCCGCATCTACGACGGCGCGTCGGTGGTGCACCGCATCGTGATCGCCCGCAACGTCCTCAAGGCATCGATGGCGGGCTCGGGGACCAAGCCCGCAACGGGTCGCCTGGCGTGAGCCCGGCGTCCACCGCCTTCGTGCCGTGAGCGACACCCTCGCCGCGCTGATCGACCGCACCGCACTGGCGCGCTATCTCGACGAGCATCTTCCCGGTGTCGGCGAGCTCGAGGTCGAGCGTCATCAGGCGGGTCATTCCAACGAGACCTTCTTCGTCCGGCGTGGCGACGAGGAGTGGGTCCTGCGCCGGCCGCCGCTCGGCGCGTTCCTTCCCACTGCCCACGACGTCGCGCGCGAGCACCGGGTCCTGACGGCCTTGCGCGATACCCGCGTGCGCGTGCCGCGCACCGTAGTGATGTGCGCGGACGAAGAGGTGATAGGTGCGCCCTTCTATCTCATGGAGAGGGTGCGAGGCGTCGTCGTCCGGGACGCTCTGCCGGATGCGTTCACCGAGGCCCGGCGCGCCGCGATCGGTCACGAGCTCGTCGATGCCTTGGTGGAGCTGCACGCCGTCGACCCGTCCGAGTGCGGGCTCGACGGCTTCGGCCGCACGGCCGGTTACCTCGAGCGTCAGCTGCGCAGGTGGACCGGTCAGATGGAGCTGACGCTCCCGCTGACGCGTGCGGTACCGGACCTCGAGTGGGTCGGCCGGTGGTTGCACGAGCATCTGCCGAGCTCACCGGCGACCACGATCGTGCACGGCGACTACAAGCTCGACAACGTCATGTTCGCTCCCGACCTGCCGGTGCGGCTGATCGCGCTGCTCGACTGGGAGATGTCGACGCTCGGCGACCCGCTGGCCGACCTCGGCTGGATGGTGTCGTTCTGGCGCGATCCCGGTGACCCGGCGGACGACGTCTTCGCCCGCACAACCCGCGTCACCGAGCTGCCCGGGTTCGCCCGGCGCGCCGAGCTGATCGATCGGTACGCGAGCCGGACCGGCCGCGACGTCTCTGGTCTCGACTGGTACCGCGTGCTGGCGATCTGGAAGCTCGCGATCCTCCTGGAGGGCTCCTACGCGCGCCACCTCGCGGGTATGACCGACGATCCGTTCTTCGCCGAGATGGAGCGCGGGGTCCCGACCCTAGCGGCCTACGCCCGGGAGATCACCGGCCGGTGAGCGCCGCCCCTAAAGACTCCTACCGCGCGCTGGTCGTCGACTACGGCGGCGTGCTGACCTCCCCGCTCCAGGACGCGCTCACCGCGTTCTCGAACGAGCTGGGGATCGAGCTCCAGGATCTCGTGCGCGCGGTATTGCCCCTCTACTCGGGCGGCGCCGACGAGCTCGTCGCACGCTACGAGACCGGCCAGATGACCGACGAGGAGTTCTCGCACGAGCTCGCGGCGCGCTTCGCCTCCATCACCGGCGCGCCCGTCGATCCGGAGCGACTGGTGAACCGGATGTTCGCCGGGGTCAACCTCGAGGAGTCGATGCTCGATGCGGTCGTCGCGGCGCGCCGGTCGGGCCTCAAGACCGCCCTGCTGTCGAACTCGTGGGGCCTGGCGCTGTACCCGCGCGAGCGGTTCGCGGAGATCTTCGACGTCGTCGTCATCTCCGGCGAGGTCGGGATGCGCAAGCCGGACGAGGCGATCTACCGGCTGACCGCCGAGCGGCTCGGGCTCCCGCCGGAGGCGTGCGTGTTCGTCGACGACCACCCCGGCCACCTGGCCGCGGCGACCGACCTGGGGATGACGGCGATCCTCCACCGCAGCCCCGCCGAGACCATCACCGAGCTCTCGACCCTCCTCCACCTATCGATGTCGTGATGCCCGGCGCGCCTCGCCGGACTCGGCGTGTCAGCAGGGTCCGCCGGACGGTGTCGACGACGGCGGCAGGATGGTCGAGGTCTCGCCAGGTGAATCGAAGGACGGTCCAACCGAGCGCGTGGAGCCGGTTGTCACGCGCCCGGTCCCTGCGGAACGCCCCGGGCGAAGAGTGGAACCCGTATCCATCCGCCTCGATGGCTATGCGCTGCTCGGGGTAGGCGAGGTCGACGCGGCCGACGAGCTCTGTGCCGTCGTATACGCGTACCTGACGGACGGGGTCGGGGAGGCCGCCCGACACGACCATCTCGAGCAGGATCTCGAAGAAGCTCTCGGCCGGGCGTTTCCCGTCATGCCGTTCGTCGACCAACCTCCTGATCCGCCCCGACCCTCGCTTGCCGCGTCCGTCGAGGCGCTCGAGACGCCAGCGCAGCCACGCGATCGTGACGACACGGCGCCTCAACCCGTCGTCGAGCGCCTCCTCCAGCCGGTCCGGCGGAAGGACGCTCCCCAGATCGATCAGCGTCCGGGCCGGGCTCGTGATCGGGATCCTGTTCTCCACGAGCTGGTCGGCGGAGGGCATGGTGACGACCCGATGCACCACGGGCTCGGGTCGGTGGGTCTTGATGCGGGCGACGCTCGAGATCTCGATCGGGACCTCGCCGCTCACGCCCAGGCGCCAGATGCGCGCAGCCGCGCGGTGAGAGGCCCAGGAGCGACCGTCCGCGATCAGCGTCGCCGCCTTCAGGCTCTGCTCCCACGACCGGGTGCTGCCGCCGACCCGGAAGATGCCCCGGTGGACCACCTCCACCCGGCCACTCTGGATACGCCTATCGATCGAGCTGTCGGTACAACCGAGCGCGCGTAGGTGGCGGCGCGTCACGAGCCCGTGCTGCTCTGCGGCGAGCGCGGCGATCCTGGCCTCGAGCGGCATCTGCCCAGGGTGACCTCGCACGATCCGCGACGGTGACGCCTACGGGGGCAGATTGCGGTGACGCGCGCCACAACGGATGATGCCTGTCTCGCTGATGCGCGGCTTTGTGGCGCCCTTCTCCCCGCCCAGCGAGGAGAACGGCGACAAGAACGGGTTGCAGGCGGCTCGGGAGGCCCGCGTGGGGGCGGTGGGGGCCGGGGTTAGCGGTAGTTCGTGAATTGCAGGGGGATGCCGAAGTCGTGCTCGCGCAGGCTCTCGATCACCTCTTGCAGCGTGTCGCGTGACTTCGACGACACCCGCACCTGCTCGCCCTGTACCGCGACCTGCGCCTTGACCTTCTGGTCCTTGATGAACTTCACGATCTCGCGGGCCTTCTCGGTCGCGATGCCCTGGTTGAGGCCGAGGGTCTGGCGCGCCGTGCCGCCGGCGGCGGGCTGGATGTCGCCTCGCTGCAGTGCCTTGAGCGGCACCTTGCGCTTGACCAGCTTCTCCTCGAGCACCTTCACGACGTCCTTGACCTTCTGCTCGGTGTTCGACTTCACCTGGATCGCCGGCTTGCCACCCTCGTCGGTCAGGACGACCTCCGAGCCGGTCCCTTTGAAGTCGAACCGCTGGGTGATCTCGCGCTGCGCCTGGTCGACCGCGTTGCGGACCTCTTGCAGGTCCACTTCGGACACGACGTCGAACGATGCTTCCTTGGCCACGCCGGGCAGGTTAGCGGATGAAGCTGCGCAGCAGCGGCATCATCTCGCCGATGCGCTCTTTATTGAGGTAGGCGTCGGCCCACTCCGGCTGCGAGTGGAGGATCGCCGAGAACGCCACGATCCGGCTCTGGGGGGTGACCGCCCGGAGGATCTCGGCGGCGCCCTGCCCGTCGAGCCGCGGGAGCCGGTAGTCGAGGATCACGAAGTCCGGCTGGGTGTTCAGGGCCATCGGGACGGCCTCCACACCGTTGACTGCCTCGCCCACCACGGTGAGGCCCTCGGACTCGCACAGCAGGCGCAGGACGTGGCGGATCTCCTCGTCGTCGTCGACGATGAGGACCGTCCCGTTTGACCTATCGGCGAGCGGCATCTTCGGAACACTGACCACCCAGGCGGGATTTGTCTAGAGCAGAGAGCTATTCGAGGTTCGCCGGGTGGAGGGCGGCGGCCTCGGACACCGTCATCGTGGGCGGCTCCCCGACCCGCTCCTCGGGGGGGAAGGCGTCCGCGAGCCACCGCTCGTAGGCGGCCATCCATCGCCCCTCGACCTTGGACTCGATGATCACGGCACTCACGAAGTCGCCGAAACCGCCGGCGCGCAGCGGGACCGCGGGCCCGAAGCCCTCGGTCGTGAGCTCGTCCTCCCACAGGTGCCCCCGGCCCCCGGACGTGAGCCCCAGGAGGAAGAGGTCGCTGGCACTCACCGCATCGACCTGCCCGCCCCGGTACAGGCGGGCGCAGCGCGCGAAGGGGCGGTCAAGGGTCTCGACGCCGGGCTCCACGCGCTCGAGGGGAACGCCGGTGGTGGCGTCGAGCGCCTGACACACCCGCAGGCCCGCGAGATCGGCGTCGGCGCGCCGGGACAGCACCCGCTGGTGGCCGACGTAGTAGGGGGTGGAGAATTTGTGCTCGCGCGCCAGCGCCTCGGTGATCGGGAACGGCGGGAACGAGACATCGACGCTCGCGATGTCGACCGAAGCGAACGCCTCCTCCGCGGATGCCGGATAGAGCAGCGGAACGTAGGTGGCCTCGACCCCGAGGGCCGCGGCGACCTCTTCGGCGAGGTCGACCAGGAAGCCTTCCGGCTGCGGGGACCCGACGCCACGCGCGAACGGAGGCAGCTCGGGGAGCGCGACGATCAGCTCGCCCCGTTCCTGGATCCGACCCATCAGGGTGTCCTCGTCGAAGCGAACGACGATGTCGTTGCTCTCCTCGGGCGGCACGCACGCGCCACCGAACGCGAGCGCGAGCATCCCCAGCGCGACGATCAGCTTGCCGGCCATGGGCCGAGACCTTAGTAGGGCGGCGTGGAGGTCACGCCACGTCGGTCTGCGCGGCCACCTGGTCCTCGAGCCCGGTGACCGTGCTCACCTCGGTGCCGGTGCGGGCGCGCTCGCGGATCTCGAGGCGCCGTGACAGACGCGACAGCGCGAGATTGACCAGGACGAACATCAGCCCCAGCACGAGGAACACCTGCAGCACCGGCGCCTTGACGAAATCGGGATTGAAGAAGGGGTTCGCCGAGGTGACGATCTTGGCGTGCTTCATCGCCTCCTGGATGCCGATGATGCTTATCAGGGTCGTGTCCTTCATGAGCGTGATCAGCTGGGACACCGTCGCCGGCACCATGCGGCGAAGCCCCTGCGGCAGGATGATCATCCGCATCGACTTCCAGTACGGCAGACCGAGTGCCGCCGCGGCTTCGCCTTGGCCGCGTTCCAGCGACTTGATCCCGGCGCGCATGATCTCCGCCAGCACCGCGGAGTTGTAGAGCGTGAGCGCGAGCACCGCCGCCATCACCGCGGCCGACTGGAACGCTTCGGGCATCCACGCCGGCACGGCGCCCTCGTAGGCCTCGTTGAGGCCCCTTGGGAACGCGAGGAACAGGTACAGGATGATGAAGATGAGCGGCAGGTTGCGCCAGACGTCGATCCATGCGCCCACCGGCGCGCTGAGGATCGGGGTCTTCGACAACCGGCCCAGAGCCAGCAACAGCCCGAACACCAGAGAGAGGACCATCGCTATCAGGGCGATCTCCACGTTCACCGCGAACCCACGCAGTATGAAGTTGAGGTTGTTACCGCTGGTCAGCCACTCCCAGTTCGCGGGGTCTACCAGGCCGCCCATCGCTACCTCCGGATGGCCAGGGTCGTCTCGAGCCTGCGGACGATTACGGTTGCGGTAACCGTGAGGATCAGGTAACCGACCGCACCCCAGAAGAAGGCCTCGTTCGTCTTGAACGTCGCGGAGTTGACGCTGCGTGCCCGCTGGAGGAGGTCGCTCGCGGCGATCAAGGACGCGCCGATGATCGCGGAGTTCTTGATCAACGCGATGACGAGGTTGCCGATCGGTGGGATCACGGTACGGATCGCCTGCGGCAGCACGATCTTACGGAGGCTCACCGGATAGCTCATGCCGAGGGCCAGCGCGGCCTCGATCTGGCCCTTACCGACGGCGAACACGCCGGAGCGGATCGCTTCTGCGACGTACGCCCCGGTGTAGAGGCCGAGGCTAGCGGTGCCGGCGGTGAACCCACCGATGTCGAGCCCGGCGCGGCGGAGGCCGTCGAACGAGATGACCATGAGGACCAGCAGCGGGATGTTGCGGAAGAACTCGACGTAGATCCCGCCCACGCGCTGCAGGGCCTTGACCGGGCTCACACGCAGCGCGGCGATGAACACCCCAGCAACCATGGCGATCGCGAACGAGACCGCGACGAGCTGGAGGGTGACGAAGAACCCCGACCGGAACTGTGGGAAGTGCCGGACCAGCACCTCCCACAGCTCGGTCATGCGATCTCCTCAGGCGTTGCCTAGCAGGTCTCGTCGCAGGGGTAGATCTCGAGCGCGTCCTCCAGCGTCATCTGCGAGGGGTCCTCGGCCTCGACGCCGGTGTGCTGCCCGACCCAGTTCTCGTACAGCCCGTCCCAGGTGCCGTCCTCGAACGACTCGTCGAGCACGCCGTCGACGAACTCCTTGAACTCGGTGTCGCCGTCGGGGATCCCGGCGCCGTACGGATCGGTCGTGAGCTCTTCGCCCACGAGCTTCAACGGGAACTCCTCGCCCGACTGGATCACCATGCCGGTGAGGATCACGTCGTCGGTCGACACCGCATCGACGGCGCCGTTCTGGACCAGTGCCAAGCAGTCACCGTAGGCGTCCACGAGCTTGAGGTCGGCCTCCGGGGCTTCCTCGGGGATCAACGCCTCGTAGGTCGAACCGCGCGCCGTGCAGACCTTCCTGCCGGCGAGGTCGGCGACGCTGGCGATGTCGGAGTCCTCCGGGACGAGGATGCGGCCGTGCGCGATGTAGTAGGGCCGCGAGAAGTCGATCTCCGCGTCGCGATCGGTGGTGATCGTCATGGTCGACAGGATCAGGTCGGCCTTGCCCGAGGTGAGATAGGGGATCCGGTTATCCGAGATCGCCTCGATGAACTTCGGCTCGACCCCGAGTTTCTCGGCGATCAGCTTGCCGAGGTCGACATCGAAGCCCTCGACCTCGTTCGTCTGCGGGTTCTTGAAGCCGAACGGAGGCACGTCGAACTTGACGCCGATGACGACCTCGCCTTTCTCCTGCAGCTCGGCCATAGTGGTGCCGGCCTCGAACTCCTGGGTCTCCTCGTCGCCGCCCCCGGGACCGGTGGGCGTCTCCTCCTCGCCTCCGCACGCCGCGCCCACGAGGGCCACGACCGCCACCAGCGCGACGAGCCAGCGCCACCTCTGAACGTTCCTCATCCGAACCCCTTTCTGAACCGCACGGTGCGGTTCGGTGTCTCTACCTGCGCCCTGCATCTATCAGTGATGGAGGATCTTGTCCACGAACTCCTTCGCTCGGTCGCTCTTCGCCGCGGTGAAGAACTCGTCGGGCGGAGCCTCTTCGACGATCCGGCCCTCGTCGATGAACACGATGCGGTCGCACACCTCGCGCGCGAACCCCATCTCGTGCGTGACGACCACCATCGTCATCCCCTCCCTGGCGAGGTCGCGCATCACATCGAGCACCTCCCGGATCATCTCCGGGTCGAGGGCGGACGTCGGCTCGTCGAAGAGCATGACCTTCGGCTCCATGGCGAGAGCGCGCGCGATCGCTACGCGCTGCTGCTGGCCGCCCGAGAGATCCGCCGGATAGTCGTCGGCTTTCTGCGGGATCCCGACGCGCTCGAGCAGCTTGCGCGCTCGTTCTTCGGCGGCGCCGGCGGACAACCCTTTCACCTCGGTGGGCCCCAGGGTGATGTTCTCGAGCACGGTCTTGTGCGCGAACAGGTTGAACGACTGGAAGACCATCCCGATGTCGGCGCGCAGGGCATAGATCCCCTTGCCGGCCTTGGGGATCGACCGGCCGTCGAACCGGATGTCTCCGGAGTCGATCGTCTCGAGGCCGTTGATGCATCGCAGCAACGTCGACTTGCCCGAGCCGGAAGGCCCGGCCACCACGATCGCCTCTCCCTTGTCGATGAAGAGGTCGATGTCGTCGAGGACGACGTTGGACCCGAAGCTCTTGCGGATCTTCTCCATCTCGACCAGATGGCCGTTACCCCGTGGGTCCCCCATTGGGCTGGAGTCTACAGAGGTGCCGCCCCCGGCCGCAGGGTGTGGCTAGAGATACCCGAGGGATTGCAGCCGGCGCCGGATCGCCTCGATCTCTTCGGGCGAGAGCGGGTCGACGTCCACGGGCTCGCCCGGGGCGCCCGTGGGCTTGACCGGCCCCCGCCCCGTGGCACCGTGGTGCGAGACCAGGTCTCGCAGCACGTAGACCGCGAACTCCGTGACCGAGTGGAACCCGGATCCCTGGATCACCTGCTTGAGCTGGTCGTAGAGCGGACGAGGGATCTTCAGCGTGACGCTCGTCTCGGGGCCCTCCTTGGTCATCCTGCGGCCTCCGGGAGCGCGAGGCCCGCGGTGACGATGATCGCGATCGGGACGAGGAAGAGGCCGACGGTGAAGACGGCGAGCCGCGGGCGGCTGCGGACGACCTTTCGCTGGAACCGGAACACGCCCGTCCTGATCTGGGGATAGAAGAAAACCAGCAGCAGGACGCTGATCAAGGTCGCGGCGATGACCTGTGCCAGCACGATGCGGACGGCCGCCGGCGAGTGCAACGCGAGGCCCGCAAGCATCGTGTCCCCGAGGGTCGTGATGTTCGCGCCCATGATGTACGGAAGGATGTCCTCCCGCTTGGCGAATCGCTTCGCCACGAGCGGCACGAGGACCGTGAGGGCGACCGACACCGACATCGTGACGAGAGCGACGAGGCAACCGAAGCCGAACATCGGCCACTTCCGGCGCAGCCAGCCGAGGCGCTCCTCGCCGATGGCTCGTTCGTCGAGCGTCGGCACCACCACGTCGATCAGCTTGAAGGACACGAGCAGCACGCCCAGGCCGGCGAGGAACACGAGCGCTCCGGGGAGACCCTCCAGGCGCGCCAAGAGGCTCCCGTACAACAGGTCGAGCAGGTCCGAGAACTGGTGGGGGAACTGCAGATCGAGGGACTGGAAGGGTGGCCACTTGAGGATCGCGTAGCCGAGGAAAGCCGAGGGTACGTACACCATCGCGGTGGTGGACAGGGCCATCACGGCGGTCGAGACCGGCTTGCGCCGCTCGCCCTCCCCTCCGCGCAGGGCGTAGATGGATGCCACTACCAGGACCACGAAGGCCGCGCCGAGGCGAGAGCCGGTGAGCATCGTGAAGCCCTGGATCTCGGTGAAATGGGCCTGCCCCGCGGCAGCCGCTTCTTCCCCCGCCTTTACCAGGGTCAGCGCCGTCGCGGCAACCGGCGAGCCCGTGAGCACGAACAGGGGGCCGAGCCAGCCCAGGCCGAGGGTCGACCCCGCGTTGCGGACCAGGAACCCGCCGGTCTGGAGGATGTCGAGGTCCCGGGCCCCGGTCTTCATGACCTGGAGCGCACCCACGAACACGAACAGCGCGCCGAGGAACCGCACCGTCGTCCACGCGATGCGCGCTGCACGCGGCCCTTCCGTCGGGTGGGGGCCGGCGCCCTCGGTCGGTGGGGGCGCCCCGGCCCTCGCTGGCGGGGTCGCCCGGGAGGCGTCCATCCCACTCTTATAACACTCCGATAGGAGTGTCGGCGTGACACTAGAGGTGGACGACCCGACGTCCATCGGTGGCCAGCGCGAAAAGGGGGTGACGTGAGGCCGGAGCTTGGATACCTTTGCCCGTCCATGAAACCTTCGACCCTCGCGCGCCTCGCCGCGGTCGTGCTGACCCTCACGGCAACCCTCGTCCCCGCCCTCGCCGCCCCCACCCGCTCGATCTCGGTCCCCGAGACGCTCCACGGTCGGGCCCACGCGCTGCGGGGCGAGACGACCAAGCTGGGTTTCCCGGCGACCCACATCGGGTTCCGGTGGAGCGGAGGGGAGGGCTCGGGCGTGCGCTACCGCACGATCGATGCTGCCGGGGCGCGGTCGAGGTGGCGGCGGGCCACCGAAGCCCACGACCTCGAGCACGGCGCGTGGCACTACTCCGCGGTGCTGTCGGTCGGCCGCCCTACGGCGGTTCAGTGGGAGCGGGTGGGGGCGCCGGGCGCATACGTCGTGGGGACCGTGACCCTGGACTACCTGAACACGGTGGACGGCCCGCGGCGAACGGTCGAA
Organism: Actinomycetota bacterium; assembly: GCA_046262015.1. Classification (GTDB taxonomy): domain Bacteria; phylum Actinomycetota; class CADDZG01; order CADDZG01; family WHSQ01; genus JBHENN01. The sequence goes on from JBHENN010000118.1 coordinate 25,680, forward strand.
GTGCCCGCGCTGGCGGAGGCCGCGACGAGGACGCCGGACATCGTCACGCGCGCCGAATGGGGCGCGGACGAGTCGATCAAGCGGACCAGCGGGAGCTGCCGCCGCCGTTTCTACCCGGTGCAGCAGCTGTTCGTGCATCACACCGCCGGCAGCAACTTCGAGACGAAGCCCAAGGCGACGATGCGAGCGATCTACTACTTCCATACCGTGACGCGCGGGTGGTGCGACGTCGGCTACAACTTCGTCATCGGGCCCGACGGCACGATCTTCGAGGGCCGCTGGGCGCGCTCGTATGGGCCGTGGGAGACACACACCTCGGAGAGCCGGTCGGGCAACGCGGTCGCCGGCGCCCACGTCGCGGGCTACAACTCGGGCAGCGTCGGCGTCAGCATGATGGGCAACTTCTCGAACGTAGAACTGCCGCCACCGGCGCGTCGATCGCTTGCCGAGCTGCTGGCGTGGGAAGCTGACCGTCACGGCCTGAAGCCCACCGGCACGCACACCTACCGGAACCCGGAGTCGGGCCAGACGCGCAGGCTGCCCTACATCGCAGGCCACCGGGACGCGGGGTCTACCGACTGTCCCGGAGGGATCCTCTACGCGCAGCTGCCGGATGTCCGCCGCGACGCCGCGGCGGTCATGGGAGCCGGGAAGTCGAGCACCGGTCTGACGTTGTCCGCGTCCGAGCTCAAGCCGTCCTACGGCGAGACGGTGACCCTGACGGGCATGTTGACCGGCGAGGGGGGGCTGCCGATGGCAGCTCGTCCGATCACGCTCTACGGGCGTGGTCCCGACAAGGTCTGGTTCGCGGCTGCGACGGCGACGACCGGACACGACGGAAGCTTCTCGGTCGTGGTCGGTCCGCAGGTCAACACGCGCTACGTCGCGTTCTTCAGCGGCGACGACGCGATGTGGGGATCGCAGAGCGATCTCGTGCGCATCAAGGTAAAGCCGGAGGTGACGATCGCGGCGGAGGGGGGGACCGTGGATCCGTTCACCGGTGCGTCCCATCACCCGTCCGGTACCGCGACGGTCTATCTCTCGGGGACGGTCACGCCCGACCATCGCGGCGACCCCATCGTGGTGGCGGTGTTCGAGCGAGCCTTGGACGGCACGCTCGAGCTGGTGGTGAAGCACAAGATGCGCCTCGGCACCGGCAGCACCTACCGTTACGGCTTCCCGGTGCCCGAGCCGCGCTCCGACCAGACGTTCCAGGCGGAGACCCGCTTCGTGCCCGACGACGACCACGCCTGGTCGGTCAGCCCCCGCATCACCTTCACGATCGACCCGTGAGGGCCGCGGCCTGCGGCCGCGTGGGGGAGAGACGAGATCAGCAGTTCGGCATGTTGAGGGTGGTCCCCGGGTTGCGCGTCGACTCGAACTGAACCGTCACCCACATGCGACCGTCCTTCTTGATGACGTCGACGCCCACGTGCCTGAAGGTCGGCAGGACGATGTTCGCCCTGTGCAGAGGGGAATTCATGAACGCCGAGTGGAGGGACGACACGCTGCTGCCCACGCCCACGTTCTCCCCGAGCATGTTCCAGTTCGTCACGCGCCGCGCGAACTGTGCGTTCGAGGTGTGATAGAGCGTGTCGCTCGCCACCATCTCTTTGGTATGGACCTTGGCGGACTTCGACAGCTCCGGGTCGAGATGGAGCTTGCCGAGGAGAAGCCCCGAGCGCACGTTGTTGATCTTGTTCTTGAACTGTCGCTCCGCGTCCGAGAACTTGTAGCAGGGGTTGTCCCCCCCGCCCGCCACGGATGACGGGACCACGGCCGTCAGCAAGGCTGCGGTGGAACCCATGATCAAGAGCTTGCGGGACAGTTTCACGATGCCTCCAAGACTGGTCTGACCTACCCCTGTCCGCATCATCGACGCACGTCGCAGGGCGCTGTACCGAAATGGCGCGATCTGCGTAGATTGCTTAGACGCGGTCTGGGTGTCTTAGCCCCGAAGGCGATCGAACAGTCCACCCGACGACCGTTGTGGGCGCTATGTCCCACTACCTCCGGGCTTGGTCGGCCGTCTCGCGGGCGGATATACATGCGGGATGAGCGGCGTCTCGGACCTGGGGGTCGGCGCGCTCGGGGCCGGGCTGACCGACGGGAGGCT